>CAYZHJ010000145.1:2967-6486 GCA_964478305.1 uncultured Ectothiorhodospiraceae bacterium | reverse complement strand
AGCGAGCGCAATGCCCGGGTGGTCGAGATCCTCAAGGATTTCGTCGACACCCAGCGCAAGGCGGGCCCTCCGTACCGCTACGGCTGATCCGGAAAATCGGCCATACCGGGGCCTTCTCCACCGTCCGGCTCCGCCCGGGCGGGGGGAAGGCCCTTCCTTTGGCCGTACTGCCTCGATGTTCTTGGAGCGGGGGCGTGTTGGCAGTATGTTGAACAGGCCGTATTGTTTCTGCCGCCGAATCGCATGAAGGGGGGGTGACGTGCCGAAACCGATCCGGCTGTACGTCCATTACGTGGACCGCTTCAACACGCTCGTGGGCCAGGCCACGATGTACGGCATCTTTCTGATGATGGCGATCCTGCTGTTCGCCGCCATCGGCCGTACCGTGTTCGGCTTCTCGCTGATCTGGACCGTCGAGACGGCGCAATTCACGATGGCCGCCTACTACCTCATCGGCGGCGCCTACTCCATGATCCTGCACGGCCACGTGCGCATGGATCTGATCTACAGTCGTTTCCCCCGGCGCCGTCAGGCGACCACCGATGCCATCACCGACCTGCTGCTGATCTTCTATCTCGTGGTCATGATCATCGGCGCGACCTCCAGCATCGAGTACGCGTTGCAGTACGACCAGACCAGCCGCAGTGCCTGGGGTCCGCCACTGGCGCCGATCAAGATCATCATGGGTATCGGCCTGGTACTGATGCTGCTGCAGGTGATATCCACCTTCTTCAAGGATGTGGGCCGGGCGCTGAACCGGCCGATCGACGGGGAGCACGCCTGATGAGCAACGAAGTCATTGCCATCCTGATGTTCTCCTCGATGATGCTGCTCCTGTTGACGGGGCAGCGGATCTTCGCGGTGATCGGCGCGGTCGCCTCGGGCTTTGCGCTGTGGCTGTGGGGGGTCGGTGGCGTGGAACTGCCGTTCAACGCCAGCATTACCCTGCTCAACTGGTATCCGCTGCTGACCCTGCCCATGTTCATCTACATGGGTTACATGCTGTCCGAGTCCGGCATCGCCGGCGACCTCTACGAGATGTTCCACGTCTGGATGGGATCGCTGCACGGCGGCCTGGCGATCGGCACGGTGGGCCTGATGGTGGCGGTCTCGGCAATGAACGGCCTGAGCGTGGCCGGCATGGCGATCGGCGCCAGTATTGCCCTGCCGGAGCTGCTCAAGCGCGGCTACGACAAGCGCATGATCTCCGGCGTGATCCAGGCGGGCTCGTCGCTCGGCATCATGGTGCCGCCGAGCGTGGTGCTGGTGCTCTACGGCATGATCGCGCGCGTGCCGGTCGGCCGGCTGTGGCTCGCCGGCGTGATTCCGGGCCTGCTGCTGGCGGCCCTGTTCGTGCTCTACATCGCCATCCGCACGCGCCTGCAGCCGCATCTGGCGCCGCCGCTTGCGCAGGAAGAGCGCGCGCAGATCTCCATGAAGGAAAAGCTGAAACTGCTGCGCGCCGGTCTGCTGCCGCTGGTCATCATCTTCTCCATGACCGGCCTGTTCCTGATGGGCGTGACCAGCCTGGTCGAGAGCTCGGCCGTGGGTGCCGGCATGGCGACCATCGCCACCATCTGGAAGGGGCGCATGAGCCGCTCGGTCCTGACGGAAACGGTGCGCAAGACGCTGAGCGTGAGTTGCATGTTCATGTGGGTGATCATGGCGGCGCTGGCCTTCAGCGCGGTGTTCGACGGCCTCGGCGCCGGCGATGCCCTGCAGGGCCTGTTCATCGAGCGCTGGGATCTCAATCCCTGGACCGTCCTCATCATGATGCAGCTCTCGTTCCTGATCATGGGCATGTTTCTCGATGACACCGCCATGCTGATCCTGGTCGCGCCGCTGTACATCCCGCTGGTGATCTCGCTGGGATTCGACCCGGTCTGGTTCGGTGTGCTCTACACGGTCACCGTGCAGATCGCCTACATGACGCCACCGTTCGGCTACAACCTGTTCCTGATGCGCGCGATGTCGCCACCCGAGATCACGCTCGGCGATATCTATCGCTCGATCGTCCCGTTCGTGCTGGTCATGGTGCTCGGCCTGGCGCTGATCATGATCTTCCCGCAGATTGCGCTGTGGCTGCCCGACCTGCACTACAGCAACTGACATCCGGATTGAAGAAAGAGGGGCTGAAGATGTCCGACCATACCAACAACGGCAAGTTGACCCTGGATGAACTGCGCGCCGGCATGGAGTCCGGCGAATTCCACACCGTGCTGCTGGCCATGGTCGACATGCAGGGACGCCTGCAGGGCAAGCGCCTCACGGTGGAGCACTTCCTCGACGAAGTGGCGAAGCACAATGCCGAGGGCTGCAACTACCAGCTCGCCGTCGATGTCGAGATGAATCCGGTGAGTGGCTACCGGCATGCCTCCTGGTCGACCGGTTACGGCGATTTCGTGTTCGTGCCCGACATGTCGACGCTGCGGCGGATCCCGTGGCACGACGGCACGGCGCTGGTGATGTGCGACCTGGCGTGGGAGGACGGTTCGCCCGTGGCCGTGTCGCCGCGCCAGATCCTGCGCCGCCAGATCGACCGGCTCGCCGAGCGCGGTCTTGAGGCGCATGCCGGCACCGAGCTGGAGTTCATCGTCTTCCGCGACAGCTACGAGGAGGCCTGGCACCAGGCCTACCGGGACCTGACCCCGGCCAATCTCTACAACGTCGACTACGCGCTGCTGGACACGGCCAATCTCGAACCGCTGCTGGCCGCCATCCGCAACGGCATGCGCGGCGCCGGCCTGCACGTGGAGGACTCCAAGGGCGAGTGCAACTACGGCCAGCACGAGATCAACTTCCACTACGGGCCCGTGCTCGCGACCGCCGATGGTCACTCGATCTACAAGAACGGGGCCAAGGAGATCGCCGCGCAGCACGGCCACTCGCTCACCTTCATGCCGAAGTTCAACGAGCGCGAGGGCAACTCCTGCCATATTCATCTCAGCGTGCGCACGCCGAAGGGCGAGCCGGTGATGGCTGACGGCCACGAGCTGTCGAAGCAGGGGCGGCACTTCGTCGCCGGAATGCTCGCGGGCCTGCGCGAGACGACCCTGTTCTTCGCGCCCAACATCAACTCCTACAAGCGCTACGTGCCCGGCAGCTTCGCGCCGACGGCGGTCGTGTGGGGTCGCGACAACCGCACCTGCTCGCTGCGCCTGGTGGGCCACGGCCCGTCGCTGCGGGTAGAAAATCGCGTCCCCGGCGGCGACGTGAACCCGTACCTGGCGCTCGCCGCCATGATCGCCGCCGGCATTCACGGCATGGACAACAAGCTCGAGCTGGAAGAGCCGTACGACGGCAACGCGTACGAGGCCGACAAGCCCCACGTGCCGCACACACTGCGCGACGCCCGTGACCTGTTCGCCGACAGCGCCATCGCGAAGGAAGCCTTCGGCGAGGACGTGGTCGAGCACTACCTCAACATGGCCAGGGTCGAACTCGACGCCTTCAACGCCGCCGTCACCGACTGGGAGCGGTTCCGGGGCTTCGAGCGGATGTAACAGCGAACCGCGAATG
>CAYZHJ010000145.1:0-2867 GCA_964478305.1 uncultured Ectothiorhodospiraceae bacterium | reverse complement strand
AAGGGTGAAACGTAAATGTCCGAAATTTTCCAGGTCATCAGCCCCGGCGACGGCTCCGTCTACGCCGAGCGCCAGTACGTCTCGAATGACGAGGCGCTGGCCGCCGTCGAGCGGGCGGCCGAGGCGCAGCGGGTCTGGCGGGCCACACCACTCGACGAGCGCCAGCGCGTCCTGTCCGACGCGGTCGACCGCATCGTCGCCGAGCGCGACGATCTCGCCGAGGAGCTGACGCGCAGCATGGGCCGGCCCATCGCGCAGGGTGGTGGCGAAGTCGGCGGTTTCGAGGAGCGGGCGCGCTACATGCTCGACGCCGCCTCGAGCGCGCTCGCCGACCTGACGCCGGACAGGAAGACGGGCTTCCGGCGCTTCGTCCGCCGCGAGCCGGTTGGGGTCGTGTTCACCATCGCGCCCTGGAACTTTCCCTACATGACCGCGGTGAACTCGGTCTGGCCGGCGCTGGCGGCGGGCAACGCGGTGATCCTCAAGCACGCCCAGCAGACGGTGCTGGCGGGCGAGCGCATGGGCCGGGTGCTGGCCGAGGCGGGACTGCCCGAGGGCGTGTTCCAGGCCGTGCACATGAATCACGACACCGCCGCGGCGGTCATGCAGGCCGAGCCGGTGCGCATGATCTGCTTCACCGGTTCGGTGCGCGGCGGCCATGCGGTCCAGCGGGCCGTGGGCGGTGCCGGCGGTTTCCCCGGCACCGGCCTCGAACTGGGCGGCAAGGACCCGGCGTACGTGCGCGCCGACGCCGACCTGAAGCATGCCGCCGCCGGCATTGCCGACGGCGCCTTCTTCAACGCCGGCCAGTCCTGCTGCTCGATCGAGCGGGTGTACGTGCACGAGTCGGTGTACGACGAGTTTCTCGACCAGCTCGTCGCCGAGGCGAAGTCCCTGCGGCTGGGCAACCCGCTCGATCGCGCGACCACACTCGGCCCGCTGGTGAAACCGGAGGCAGCGGACTTCGTGCGCGGGCAGATCAATGACGCCGTCGCCGCGGGCGGCCGCGCGCTGATCGATCCGGCTGATTTCCCGGCTGACGGCGGCGGGTATCTCGCGCCGCAGATCGTGGTCGATGTCGATCACTCGATGCGGCTGATGACCGAGGAAAGCTTCGGCCCCGTGGTCGGCGTGATGAAGGTGCGCTCGGACGACCAGGCGATCGACCTGATGAATGACAGCGAGTACGGGTTGACCGCCGCGATCTGGACCGCCGATGCCGATGCCGCCGAGGCGCTCGGCGACCGCATCGAGACCGGCACGGTCTACATGAACCGCTGCGACTACCTCGACCCGGCGCTCGCCTGGACCGGCGTCAAGCACACCGGCCGCGGCTGCACCCTGTCGGTGGTCGGCTACGAGCACCTGACGCGACCGAAGAGCTTTCACCTGCGAACCCGGACCCGGGAGGAATGATGGGCGCCAACGTTTTCGATCCCGCCAGCGTCACCGCGAACTGGGGCTTCCCCACCAGCATCCGCGTCGGCCCCGGCCGCCTGGCGGAACTGCCGGCCATGTGCCGCGAGCTCGGCTTCGAGCGGCCGCTGCTGGTGACCGATCCCGGCGTGCGCGACCTGCCGATGATCGGCGAGACGCTGGAGGCGCTGGCCGGCGCCGGCATCGACACGGCGCTGTTCGCCGACATCCAGGGCAACCCGACCGGCGCCAATGTCGAGACCGGGGTGCAGGTCTTCCGCGACGGCGGCCACGACAGCGTCATCGCCTTCGGCGGCGGCAGCGCGCTCGACGCCGCCAAGGCGGTCGCGCTGATGGCGGGCCAGGAGCGGCCGATCTGGGACTTCGAGGACATCGGTGACAACTGGAAACGGGCGAACGCGGAGGCGATCGTACCCTGCATCGCCATCCCGACCACGGCCGGCACCGGCTCGGAGGTCGGCCGCGCCTCGGTGATCACCAACGAGGAAACGCATCGCAAGATGATCATCTTCCATCCGCGCATGCTGCCGCTGGCGGTGATCCTCGACCCCGAGACCACCGTCGGCCTGCCGCCGCAGATCACCGCGGCCACCGGCATGGACGCGTTCAGCCACTGCTTCGAGGCCTGGTGTGCGCCGGGCTTTCACCCGATGGCGGACGGCATCGCGCTGGAGGGACTGCGCCTGGTCGCGACCGCGCTGCCGCGCGCCTATGACGACGGCAGCGACATCGAGGCGCGCACGCAGATGCTGGCGGCCGCGAGCATGGGCTCGACCGCCTTCCAGAAGGGCCTCGGAGCCGTGCACGCTATCTCGCACCCGGTCGGCGCCATTTATCACACCCACCACGGCCTCACCAACGCCGTGATGCTGCCCTACGTGATGCGCTTCAACCACGGCGCCATCGCCGAACGCATGGGCCCGGTCGCACAGTCGCTCGGCCTGCTCGACACCTCGTTCGACGCCGTGCTCGAATGGGTACTGCGCTTCCGCGAGCGCCTCGGCATCCCGCACACGCTGGCCGACCTCGGCGTCGACGCCGACCGCGCCGACGAGATCGGCGCCCTAGGCGAGATCGACCCGCCCGCGGCGACCAACCCGATCCCGGTCAAAGCGGCGGACCTGGCGGAAGTATTCACCAATGCGGTTGAAGGGAGGTTGTAGGGGCGGACCACTGTCTGCGAGGGAGTTGGCAGATGACAGATGGCAGGAAAACGGAACCGAATCAGGAACGTACGACTGCGTGAAACGAAGCTTGCAGGAGCAACGTCAGTCGCGAACAAATCAGGCAGGGCGTAGCCGGATTTGTTCGCGACTGACGTCGCTCCTGCATCATTCGACACACGCTTGCACGATCATTCGGCCACGTTATCGTCTTTCTGCCATCTGCCATCTGCCATCTGCCATCTGCCATCTGCCATCTGCCATCTG
>CAYZHJ010000144.1:0-6492 GCA_964478305.1 uncultured Ectothiorhodospiraceae bacterium | reverse complement strand
CGCGCGCCGCCAGCGCGTCGACCGCGTCCGCCGCCGCGGCCGCCTGGGCGGCCGCGCGGGCGAGGGTCCTGCCGGCGCCCGGCCAGCGTTCCTCCAGTACCGGCAGTACCGACCGTCGCAGCCAGACCCGTTCGAAACGGGGGTCGTCATTGGCCGGATCGTGGAGCGACTCGAGACCGCGTTGCCGGAGCCAGTCGCGCAGTGTCGCCCGCGGCATCTCCAGCCACGGCCGCAGATGCAGGCCGCCCGTGCCGAACGATCGCGCGACGGGCATGCCGGCCCAGCCGTGCACGCCGCCACCGCGCAGCAAGGCCAGCAGCAGGGTCTCGGCCTGGTCTTCCCGATGATGGGCGGTGAGGAGCGCGTCGGAATGGCCGACATGCCCGGCCAGGCAGGCGTAGCGCGTGCGCCGGGCCGCGGCCTCGGGCCCCTCGCGGGATTCCGGGTCCGGCGTCGCACGGACCACCTCGCAGCGCAGACCCAGGCTCGCGGCGAAACGCCGGCAGTGGTCCGACCAGGCGGGGGAATCGGCATGCCAGCCGTGGTCGACGTGCACGGCGCGCACCCGTCGCTTCGGTGCGACGTCCGCTACCGCGGCCAGCAGCGCCGAGGAATCGGGACCGCCGCTGAAGGCCACCACCAGGTTGCGGCACTCCGGCGCATGGTGTGCGAGCACGGTCCGGAGCCGGGCGACCGGATCGCGCTCCGAGCTGGCCTCCGCGCTGTCCATCGGCCGTTCCGTCAGGCGGAGTCGCGATAGTGCCCGCAGGAGACCAGGCGCTGGTAGCGATCCTCGACCATTTGATCGAGGTCCATCTCGGAGAGCTCGTCCAGTTGCCGGATCAATGACTTGCGAACGCTTTCCGCGACCGCGTCATAATCGCGGTGCGCCCCGCCGAGCGGCTCGGTGACGATCTCGTCGATCAGGCCCAGTCCCCGCAACCGCTCCGACGTAATGCCCATGGCCTCGGCGGCCTCGGCCGAACGCTCGGAGCTCTTCCACAGGATCGAGGCGCAGCCCTCGGGCGAGATCACGGAATAGGTGCTGTACTGCAGCATCGTCAGGCGATCGCCAACGCCGATGGCGAGTGCACCGCCGGAGCCGCCCTCGCCGATCACGGTGCACAGGATCGGCGTCTTCATCTCGGCCATCTCGAACAGGTTGCGCGCGATCGCCTCGCTCTGGCCGCGTTCCTCGGCACCGACGCCGGGATATGCCCCCGGCGTGTCGATGAACGTCAGCACCGGCAGCCGGAACCGGGCCGCCATGCGCATCAGCCGCAGGGCCTTGCGATAGCCCTCCGGCCGCGGCATGCCGAAGTTGCGGCGCAGCTTCTCCTTGGTGTCGCGCCCCTTCTGGTGGCCGATGACCATCACCGAGCGCCCGTCGAGACGGGCCGGACCGCCGACGATCGCCGCGTCATCGGCATAACGGCGGTCACCATGCAGTTCGGTGAAATCGTCGAACACGCGGCGCGTGTAATCCAGCGTGTAGGGCCGCATGGGATGACGTGCAAGCTGGGCGATCTGTTGCGGCTTGAGCTTGCCGAAGATGCTGCGGGTCATCGACTCGCATTTCTGCTGCAGCCGCTGGATCTCGTCCTGGATGTTGAATTCGGCGCTGTCATCGGCGCCGACGTGTCGCAGTTCCTCGATCTTGGCCTCGAGCTCGGCAATCGGCTGTTCGAAATCGAGAAAGTTGGGATTCATGGGCAGCGCGCTTGGCGAGAGTTCGCGCAATGATACACGGGCAGCCCCCACGGGTGCAGCCGCCCCGGATTGCAGGAGGAACACCGAAGACACTGAAGACACCGAATCAGGAATGATGAGAGAAGCCTCGGGCCGCGCCGGCACGGGCGGGTCTCCCGGCGAGCGGCATCGCGGCCAGGCCGGCTCCTTCCCTGCCCTGATCCGGGTTTTCCCGGTGTCTTCGGTGTTCCCCTGCCTTCCCTCAATCGTTCAATAGCGGATCTCGATCGCCTGCTCGCCGGCGAGGTGGCGCAGGCGGTGCAGCAGCTCGTCGGTCGGATGGATGCGCCAGTCGTCGCCCAGGCTCAGCGTCGCCGAGCCGCCGGGACCGCGGTAATCGATGCGCACGGGCGTGCTGCCCTCGCGGAACGGGTGCAGGGTTTCCTCCAGGTTCTCGATGAAGCCGTTGCCCGCCGCGCCGGCGGATACGTGCAGACACAGTGCCCTTGCATGACGCTCGCGGGCCTCGTCGATGCCGTAGAGCTCGCGCGCCCGGACCTGGTAGCCGCCGGAGAAGTCGTCGACACCCAGTTCGCCCTCGACCACCAGCACCTTGTCGCGCACGATCCGGTCGCCGCGCCGCTGGAACAGTTCCGGCCCGATCACCGCCTCTACCCGGCCACTTCGGTCGTCCAGCGACACGAAGGCCATCTTGCCGCTGCCCGTGTTGCGCGTACGCACGTTCATCACCAGGCCGGCGACGATGCTGACCGACGCTTCGCGCTCGCGATGCCGCCGGCCGCCGTTCTCGACCCGGCCGCACTGGTCCGCCAGGCGGCCGCCGGTGATCTGTTCCAGCTCCCCGGCATAGCGCTCGATCGGGTGTCCGGAGAGATACAGCCCCAGCGTTTCCTTCTCTCCGGCCAGCAACGTCTGCTCGTCCCACTCCGGCACGGCCGGGATGTCACCGCTGCCGGCCACCGGCCGGTCGGCGCCGCCGCCGAACATGTCGTTCTGGCCCGTACTGGCGTTGCGGCGATGCTGCTCCGCCGCCTGCAGCGCATGCGGGATGCGACGGTCGATCGTGGCCCGGTTCGGGCCCAGCGCCGCGAGCGCGCCGGCGCGGTTGAGCGCCTCCAGCACACGCCGGCCCAGCCGGCTGCCGTCGATCCGGCGGCACAGGTCGTCGAGATCCCGGAACGGGCCGGCGGCTTCGCGCTCGGCCAGCACGGCCTCGAGCATGCCCTGGCCGGCGCCCTTGACCGCGCCCAGGCCGAATCGCACGCGCCCGCCCTCGACCGCCGCGAAACCGATGCCGGACTGGTTGATGTCCGGCGGCAGCACCTCGAGGCCGTTGGCCGTGCAGTCGTCGATCAAGGCCACGACCTTGTCGGTGTTGTCCATGTCCGCGGACAGCACGGCGGCCATGAACTCCGCCGGATGATGCGCCTTCAGCCAGGCGGTCTGGTACGCCAGCAGTGCATAGGCGGCCGAATGCGACTTGTTGAAGCCGTAGCCGGCGAACTTCTCGATCAGCTCGAAGATGTGGGTCGCGGTGACTTCCTTGACGCCGCGCTCGACCGCGCCGTTGACGAAACCGGCGCGCTGCTTGGCCATCTCCTCGGGCTTCTTCTTGCCCATCGCCCGGCGCAGCAGGTCGGCCTGACCGAGGGTGTAGCCGGCCAGGACCTGGGCGATCTGCATCACCTGCTCCTGGTACAGGATCACGCCGTGGGTCGGCTTGAGGATCGCTTCCAGATCCGGGTGCGGGTACTGCACCCTGGCGTGGCCGTGCTTGCGGGCGATGAAGTCGTCGACCATGCCCGACTGCAGCGGACCGGGCCGGAACAGCGCCACCAGGGCGATGATCTCCTCGAAATCGTCCGGCTGCAGGCGCTTGATCAGCTCCTTCATGCCGCGCGATTCGAGCTGGAACACGGCGGTGGTGTTGCAGGCCTTGAGCACGTCGAAGCTGGCGCTGTCGTCCATCGGCAGCAGATCGATGTCGACCGGCTCCGCGCCCTCGCGCCGGCGGCGCACGTTGATGGCGCGCACCGCGCGATCGATGATCGTGAGCGTGCGCAGGCCGAGGAAGTCGAACTTCACCAGGCCGATCTTCTCGACATCGTCCTTGTCGAACTGGGTGACCAGCCCCTGCCCGCCCGGCTCGCAATACAGCGGCGCGAAGTCGGTCAGGGCCGAGGGCGCGATGACCACGCCGCCGGCGTGCTTGCCGGCATTGCGGGCCAGTCCCTCGAGCTTGCGCGCGAGATCGACCAGCGTGCGGACCTCTTCCTCCTCGTCGTAGGCCGACTTCAGGTCCTCCGAATCAACCAGCGCCTTCTCCAGCGTCATGCCGATCTCGAACGGCACCAGCTTGGCGATGCGATCGACGTAGCCGTAGGGATGGCCCAGCACGCGGCCGACGTCGCGCACCACGGCGCGCGCCGCCATGGTGCCGTAGGTGATGATCTGCGAGACCTTGTCGCTGCCGTACTTGTCGGCGACATACTCGATCACGCGGTCGCGGCCTTCCATGCAGAAATCGACGTCGAAGTCCGGCAGCGACACGCGCTCTGGATTGAGAAATCGCTCGAACAGGAGGTCGTAACGCAATGGATCCAGGTCGGTTATCCCCAGCGCATAGGCCACCAGCGAGCCCGCGCCGGAACCGCGGCCGGGGCCGACCGGCACGCCGTTGTCGCGCGCCCAGGCGATGAAGTCGGCCACGATCAGGAAGTAGCCGGGAAAGCCCATGCCGCAGATGACGTCGAGCTCCAGCACCAAGCGTTCCAGGTACGGCTGCCGGGTGGCCTCGTCGGCCGCGGTGTCGGCGTCGTAGAGCTGGCGCAGGCGGATCTCGAGACCGGCGTGCGCGCGCTCACGCAGATACTCGTCGACCGTCTTCTCCGCCGGCACCGGGAAATCGGGCAGGTGGGATTCGCCCAGCGTGATGCGCAGGTTGCAGCGGCGCGCGATCTCGATCGTGTTCTCCAGCGCCTCGGGGATGTCGGCGAACAGCTCGGCCATCTCGTCGGCGCCGCGCAGGTACTGCTGGTCGCTGTAGCGGCGCGGCCGCCGGGGATCCGCCAGCACCCGGCCGTCGTGGATGCACACCCGCGCCTCGTGGGCGTCGTAGTCCTGCGGATGCAGGTAGCGGACGTCGTTGGTCGCGACCAGCGGGCACTTCATCGTCGAGGCAAGCTCCAGCGCGCCGGCGATCCAGGCCTCCTCGCGGTCACGGCCGGTCCGCTGGATCTCCAGGTAGAAGCGGTCCGGGAACAGCGCCATCCAGTCGGCCAGGCGCTGTATCGCCAGTTCGCGCCGGCCGCCGAGCCAGGCGCGGGCGACATCGCCCTCGCGACCGCCGGACAGGGCGATCAGGCCTTCCGAATGGCCCTCGAACCATTCGCGCTCGATGGTGGGATGATTGTCGTGCTGCCCCTCGAGATAGGAACGGGTCACCAGCCGGATGAGGTTGGCATAGCCGGTATCGTCGCGGACCAGCAGGACCAGCGGCATCGGGGACTCGCCCGGCTCGCTCGCGCGCAGCAGCACGTCGCAGCCGATCAGCGGCTTGATGCCCGCGGCCACGGCGGCGCTGTAGAACTTCACCATCGCGAACAGGTTGCTCTGATCGGTCAGCGCCACCGCCGGCATGCCCTGCTCGCGCAGCACCTGCATCAACTGCGGAATCCGCACGGTCCCGTCGACCAGCGAATAGTCGGTGTGCAGGCGCAGATGGACGAAACGCGGGTTCATTGGTACTGGTTCGTTTCCATGCCGTGGTTCATCAGCGGTTACGGGCCTCGTTCCGGCACATTCCTGAATGAATCTCGCAGAGCCCGCAGAGAATGCAGGGAAAGAACGAAATACCCACAGCTTTGAGGCATGCAGCTGCTCCCCGGTCGTATCCTTCCCGGGCCGCGTCAGAAGAGAAACCTTTCCCTGCATGCATGTCGGTCGCTCGCGTCACAGGACTTGTCGCCGTTCCTTCATTCCCTCTGCGCATTCTCTGCGCTCTCTGCGGCCCCTGCGAGATTCATTCTGCACTGCATTGCCAGTTCAGTTGACGCGCTTCAACCCGGCGCCAGGTTGAGCGCGAGCTGCTCGATGACCATGCGCACCGGGGCGAAGGAGCGCCGGTGGGCGGTGCAGGGGCCCAGGCGGTGCAGGGCCTCCAGGTGGGCGCGGGTGCCGTAGCCCTTGTGGGCGGCGAAACCGTAGCCCGGGAATCGCGTGTCGAGTTCCCTCATCAGCCGGTCGCGCTCGACCTTGGCGACAATCGAGGCCGCCGAGATCGCGGGCTCGAGGCCGTCTCCTCCGACCACGGCGCGCGCCGGCATGTCCAGCGGCGGGCAGCGATTGCCGTCGATCCACACGGACGCGGGTACCGGCTCGAGCGCGATCACGGCGCGCCGCATCGCCGTCAGGGTCGCCTGCAGGATGTTGATCGCGTCGATCTCGGCCGGCTCGACCACGGCGATGGACACGGCGCGTGCCGTTTCACGAATGTGTCCGTACAGGACATCGCGCCGGGCGGCCGTCAGGCGCTTGGAATCGTCGAGCCCCGCGATCGGTTGCGCCGGATCGAGGATCACCGCCGCGGCGACCACCGGCCCCGCCAGCGGTCCCCTCCCGGCCTCGTCCACACCGGCGACGTCCCCGTCCGGATGCCGCCCGGATGCCGGCGGGGAGGTCTCGGTTCCAGCCGAATCGTCCATCGCGTAACATGCTCGCCGGAGTCGCCGCCCGCCATCCGGCGGTGGCGAATACGATAGCTCGACCACCCGGCCCGCTCGC
>CAYZHJ010000143.1:0-6563 GCA_964478305.1 uncultured Ectothiorhodospiraceae bacterium | reverse complement strand
CGCGCATGCGCATGCACACCTGCATGCACCTGCTGTCGGTGGCCGTGCCCGCGCCCGTGACCGGCGGCTCGCTGTCGGAGTCGCGCGGCCGGCTCGACTTCGACCTGCCCGAGAGCACGCTGGCCCGCGACGATGTGACCGAGGCGCTGAACGAGCTGATCGCCCGCGACGACCCGGTCACGACCGAATGGATCACGCCCGACGAACTCGCGGTCCGCCCCGAGCTGGTCAAGACCATGAGCGTCAAGCCGCCGCTCGATGCCGGCCCCGTGCGCCTGGTCCGCATCGGCGACCTCGATCTCCAGCCCTGCGGCGGCACCCACGTGGCGAGAACCGGTGAGATCGGCCGCGTGCGCGTGGCGAAGATCGAGAAGAAGAGCCGGCACAACCGGCGAGTGAGCGTCATTTTCGACGACGAGTGAATAACACGTAGGTTGGGCCGACGCAGGAGGCCCAACGTGTGCGGTCGTTCCCCGCTGTTGTTGGGGCTCCGGCGTCGGCCCACCCAAAGAAAACACGCCCAGCGCTCTCGCCCCCCCCTCCACCGGATGCAGCGCCCGCCGCTCGGTAACCCGCGCGATCTGCTGGCGGCAGCTCGTGCCGTGGGCGATCAGGATCGTGTCTTCCGGCAGCGCCCGCACCGCCGGCGCGAGCGCCAGTTCCGCGACCTGGCGTGATACCGCGGCCGTTTCGCGCCGGTAGCCGAAGGCACCGGCCATGCCGCAGCAGCCGGCGGCGATCGGTTGCGGCTCGGCACCGGGCAGCAGCGCCAGGGCCCGCAGCACCGCGTCGGTGACGCCGCCGGCCTTGCCGTGACAGTGCACGTGCACGGCCATCGGCCCGGTCGCGGGCGCGTTACGCGGCAACGCCTCCGCCAGCGCCTCGCCCTGCCCGGCCAGCCATTCCTCGAACAGCACCGCCCGCCGCCCGGCCGCCAGCGCGCGCGATTCCCGGGCGGCGCCGATCAGTGACGGCGCCTCGTCGCGCAGGGTCAGCAGTTCCGAGGGCTCGAGTCCGATCACCGGTGCATCGGCCGGCCCGGCACCTTCCACCGCCCGGATCCACTCGCGCAGTTCCCGCCGCGCCCGCGGCAGGCGTCCCTGGCTGATCGCCGGACGTCCGGCCGACACGCAGGCGGTCGGACAGACCCGGAAGCCGAGCCGCTCGATCACCGCGATCGCCGCCCGGCCGATCCGCGGTTCGTAGTACGTAGTGTGCGGGTCGAGCGCGAGGATCACCGTGCCGCGGCTGCCCCCGCTCGCCGGCGCCACGCGCCGGGCCAGCCAGCGATCGAGGGACTCGCGGGCGAGCGCGGGTGGCGCGCCGTCGATGCCGGCGAGACGTTGCAGCCAGGAACGGCGGCCGAGCGCATTCGCCAGTCGCGGCATGCGCGCGCCGAACGCCGACAGCGTGGCAAAGGCGCCGATGGCTCGCGCCGCCAGGCCGAAGCCGTGCCGGTGGCCATACTGGTACAGGTGCTCCGCCTTCAGCCGGGCCATGTCGACGCTGGCCGGGCATTCGTGGCGGCAGGCCTTGCAGGACAGGCACAGCGACAGGGCCTCGTGCAGCTCCGGTCCGGCCAGTTCAGCGGCCGGATCGGCGGCATCCAGCGCCTGCTGGAACAGGTTCGCGCGACCGCGGGTCGAGTGCATTTCCTCGCGCGTGGCCTGGTAGCTGGGACACATGCCGCCCTCGGAGGCTGCCTTGCGACAGGCGCCCGCGCCGTGACAACGCCCGGCCGCGGCGACGAGACCGCGATCGTCGGCCCAGTCGAGGCCGGTAGCGGGCGGTTCGACGCCCGCGCCCGCGGTGGCGCGCAGGTCACCAAGGGGATCCGGTGCGTCGACGATCTTTCCGGGATTGAAGCGGTTGCCGGGATCGTACAGTGCCTTGACTGCGCTCATCGCCCGCGCCAGATCGCCGCCGAGCACGCGCTCGAGCCAGGGCGCGCGCAGGCGGCCGTCACCGTGCTTGCTGGACCAGACCCCGCCGTGCGCCACCACCAGGGCCGCCAGGCCGTCGAGCAGGCGGCGATAGCGCGCCCGGTCGCCGGCATCGCCGAGATCCAGCAGTGGCCGCAGGTGCACCAGGCCGAACGCGACCGAGCCGTAGTGGACGCAATCGACGCCCTCCTCGGCTAACAGCCGATCGACCGCATCGATGTAGCCGGGCAGCCGTTCGACCGGCACGGACGTGTCCTCGAAACCACTCACCGGCCGGCGTGCGCCGAGCTGCCCCATCAGCAACCCGAGCCCGGACCGGCGCAGGGCCCATGCTCGCTCGACGTCCTCGCCCTCGACGACCGCCACGGTGCTCGCGCCCGCTTGCCGCAGCGACCGTTCCAGATCACCCGGCGCGCGACCGTCGGCGAACTCCACCATCAGCACGGCGCGCGGGCTGCCGGACAGCCAGAAGCGGTTGCCGGCCTGTTCGGGGTGATCGCGGGTCAGGGCGAGCAGGCGGTCGTCGAGCAGTTCCACCGCGCAGGCGCCGGCATCGAGCGCGAGCCGGACCGCGCGCAAGGCGCTGCGCAGGTCGTTGAAGTGCGGGCACAGCAACCGCCGCTCGCGGCGCAGCGGTCGCAGCCGCAGCGTGATCTCCGTCACCAGGCCGAGCGTGCCCTCGGCGCCGGCGAACAGGGCTGCCTCGTTGAACGCCGGACCGTCAGTGTTCCACGGCGCGCCGGCGAGCAGGTGGTGCAGCGGATAGCCGGTATTGCTGCACAGGCCGCTGTCGGGCGCGGGCACGTGTTCGCGCAACGCATCGGCGTGCTCGTCGATCAATCGCTGCAGGTCTTCACGGCGCGAACGGGCGGACGCCTCGTCCGGGCCGTCACCGCCGATCACGTGCGTGACGCCGTCGGCCAGCACCGCGCGCAGCGCGATCACCTGGTCGCGGGTCGTGCCGTCAACCGCGGCGTGCGGGCCCCAGGCGTTGTTGCCGAGCATGCCGCCGAGGGTCGCGCGATTGGCCGTGGACGGATCGGGGCCGAACTGCAGGCCGTGCTCGCGCGCCGCGCCATCGAGCTGCGCCGCCGTCACCCCCGGCTCGACCCGTGCCCGGCGGCCTTCGGCGTCGATCTCGAGGATGCGATTCATGTGGCGCGAGGTATCGACCACCACCCCGCTGCCGACGCACTGCCCGGCCAGGCTGGTGCCGCCGCCGCGCGGGATCAACGACAGGTCCCGCTCGCGCGCGAACGCCACCAGGCGCTCGCAATCGCCTTCATGTCGCGGTTCCACCAGCGCCCGCGGCATTTGACGGTAGGGGGAGGCGTCCTGCGCGACCAGCCGCCGGCGCGGGCGATCCTCGTGTACCTCGCCCTCCAGCTCCATTGCCAGCCGATCGAACGGGGCGGAAGCGATGGACAAGTGATCGGGCTCCGGATGAAGGCGGCCCATTGTACCCGTCCGGCCCCCCGGCAGGCGGCCACCGGCGAGAGTTCCCATTCCCCGCCGTTTCGGCTAATTTCGGCCTGTCGGTGACCATGGCCGCATGCTGTCCGGGGGGAAACCGGCATGAACGACGAAATCCAGTCGCTGCTGGACCGGCTGTGGGCGGACTACACGGCGCTCAATCCGCAGGCGCAGCGGATCCATCAACTGCTGACGGATCGCGGGGACCGGGTGGTTCACGATCACATCGCGCTGCGCACGCTCCGCCACGGCAAGCTCGGCATCGATCCCTGCGCACGGCTGTTCGAGCAATACGGCTACAGTGCGTGCGGAGAGTACGAGTTCCCGGAGGAACGGGTCCACGCCCGGCACTACGAGAGCGACGAACCGGGTCTGCCGAAAATCCTCATCAGCGAGCTCGAGCTGGAGTCGTTCTCGCGCGGCCTGCGCGACATCATCGGTTCGCTGATGCGCCAGGTCGACCCGGCCGCCCTGCCCGAGGATGCCTTCGTGCTCGGCGGCTGCCTCTGGCACCCGATCCTGCACGATACCTGGGAACGCCTGCGCGCCGAGTCGAAATACGCCGCCTGGATGGCCGCGTTCGGCTTTCGTGCGCACCACTACACGGTACTCGTCAACGAGCTCGATTCGTTCGCCTCGCTGGCGGAACTGAACGAGTTCCTCGAAAACCACGGTCATGCGCTAGACGACGCCGACGGCCCGATCAGGGGCTCGCCCGACACCCTGCTGGAACAGTCATCGACCCTGCCCGCGCCCTGCGAGCTCCAGTTCGCCGACGCACGCATGGAAGTCCCCGGCAGCACCTGCGAGTTCGTCTACCGCCACCCCCTGCCGAGCGGCGAGCCGTTTCCCGGCTTCAAGCCGCGATCCGCCGACCGCCTCGCCGAAGGCGCCGATGATCGGATAGAGACGTAGCTCAACATTTCGGGTTGCCGGTTTTCCGGGTGGCGATTTGATGGCCAAGCCGGAAAACCGGGCGACCTCATTCCTCCCACAATCCCCCCTGCGCCGGCCCCTTCTCCCCCAGGTTCGACACGGTCACGCCGAGCAACCGCACGGTACGGCCCTCGATATCGGCCGCCTGCAGCAGTTCCGGCAACACTCCCACGGCGTCGTCCAGGCGGGCGAAGCCCGGGTCGCGGGTGCGGCTGCGGGTGCACTGGCGGAAATTGCCGAACTTGACCTTCACCGTCAGCGTGCGGGCGTACAGGCCCAGCTCCTGCAGCCGCTGCATGACCCGCGCGGCAAGCGCCTCCAGCACGCGCAGCATGTCCTCCCTGTCGTGAAGATCCTCGCCGAAGGTCGTCTCCTGGCCGATCGACTTGCGGATCCGCTCCGGGCTCACCGGCCGCTCGTCGATCGCCCGCGCGAGCCAGTAGTAACGTGTCCCGGCACGGCCGAAACGGGCCCGCAGCTCCGGTTCGCCCCAGGCCCGCAGGTCGGCGCCGGTGCAAATGCCGAGGGCGCGCATGCGGGCCGCCGTCGCCGGACCGATGCCGTGGAAGCGCGAAACATCGAGCGTGGCGACGAAATCCGGCCCCGCGGCCGGCTCGATCACGAATTGCCCGTCCGGTTTCTCGACTTCCGAGGCCAGCTTCGCCAGGAACTTGTTGGCGGCCACCCCGGCCGAGGCCGTCAGGCCCGTCTCGTCCCGGATGCGTGCGCGGATCTCGCGTGCGATCAGGGTCGCCGAGCCGTGATGCAGCGGGCAGCCGGTGACATCGAGATAGGCCTCGTCCAGCGCCAGAGGCTCGATGAGATCCGTATAATCGCGGAAGATTGCCCGGACGCACTCCGATTCCGCCCGATAGGCCGCGAAGCGGGGACGCACGAAGACGAGATCGGGACAGGCCCGTTGCGCACGCGCGCTCGGCATGGCCGAGCGCACACCGAATTGTCGCGCTTCATAACTCGCGGCGGCCACGACACCCCGCCCTGCGGGCGAACCGCCGACCGCCACCGGACGCCCGCGCAATTCGGGATGATCGCGTTGTTCGACCGATGCATAGAATGCATCCATGTCGACGTGAATGATCTTGCGCGGTGTGTCGATCATTCGACATTCGGGCCGGCATCGTTAGAATGCCGGCTGCGACCGTGACGGCAAGGGATGGAAGAGATGCCCGATCATTCGGCATTCGGCGAACGTACGCAAGAACCAGTTCGAGCGGGGGACAGACCGGTGAAGCCATCGATCCAGACAACCAGGCACGGCCTGCTGCTGCTGATCCTGCTGACGGGACTCGCGGCCGGCAGTGCCTGGGCGGCACGCCAGTTCATCACCATCGGTACCGGCGGCGTCAACAGCGTGCCCTATCATGCCGGCGGCGCCATCTGCTCGATGGTCAACGCCGGCCGCTCGGATCACCAGATCCGCTGCACCGCGAGGAGCACCTCCGGCTCGATCGAGAACATCAATGCGCTGCGGCGCGGGGAGCGCGATTTCGGCTTCGCCCAGTCCGACCTGGTCCAGCACGCCTACCGGGGTTCGGGCATCTTCTCCGAGCAGGGTGCCTTCGGCGGCCTGCGGGTGGTGGCGGCCCTGCATCCCGAGACCGTGACCCTCGTCGCCCGCGACGGTGCCGGCATCGAGTCGCTGCAGGATCTGCGCGGCAAGCGCATCAACCTGGGCCCCGCCGGCTCCGGCGAACGCGCCAGCCTGCAGGTCCTGTTCGACGCGCTCGGCTGGACACCGGACGATTTCGCCGCAACCGCCGAGCTGGGCATCGGCGAGCAGGTCGATGCGCTGTGCGATGACGAGCTGGACGCGATCCTGTTCGTCACCGGCCACCCGGACAATTCGGTCCGATCCGCCCTGCGCTGCGGTGGCGAACTGGTCCCGGTAAGCGGACCGGCGATCAACCGGATGGTGCGCAACGCCGACTACTACAACACGCGTGTCATTCCCGGTGACGTCTATCCCGAAGCGACGGGGGAGATCCAGACCTACGGCGTCACCTCGCTGCTGCTGTCGTCGACCAATACCTCGCGCGAGACGGTGTACGAGGTGACCCGCGCGATGTTCGGCTCGGTGGCGGAATTCCGCGGCTGGCACCGCGCCCTGTCCGATCTCGATGCCGGGCGCATGGCCCGCGGCACCACTGTCATCGAGGTACCGCTGCATCCCGGCGCCGAAATGCACTACGG
>CAYZHJ010000142.1:0-6711 GCA_964478305.1 uncultured Ectothiorhodospiraceae bacterium | reverse complement strand
CTCTGCGAGACAAACCCATGCTCGCGAAAGCCCTTCCCGCCCCGACGCGCAAGATCCACAAGCTCCTTCACAGCGGGTTACTCGTAGTGCGTCCACATGCGCAGTACCTTGACAACGCGCTCGGCCTCGAGCACCTGGTAGACCAGCCGATGCTGGATGTTGATGCGCCGCGAGCAAGCGCCTTTCAGGTCGCCGACCAGGCGCTCGTACGGTGGTGGCCGTTGCCAGGGATCATCGGCGAGCAGTGCCAGCAGTTCCTCCGCCTTCGGTTTGAGGCCGCTTGCGGCGAGCTTCTTCGCGTCCTTCCGGGCCTGGCGGGTGAAGACCAGCTTCCATGTCACCAGTCGAGATCCTTCTCGCATTCGTCGACAGGCGTTTGCATTCCCTCACGGATCGACTCGCGCATGCCGGGGATGGACAGGAGATACAGTGTCTCCTGGATGGCCGACCAGTCCTCTTCCGAGATCAGCATCGCGTTGTTGCGCTTGCCCGTGATCAGCAGGGGTTCATGGGTTTCCGCGGCCTCGTCGATCAGGCGGTACAGATTGGCGCGCGCTTCGCTGGCAGTGATCGTGCTCATGACCGTATCCGGGTTGGTACCCTAGCTATCGTACTGAATTTCGTACGTACGTCAAACCGTATGAAGGGCAGGATCTCGCAGAGGCCGCAGAGTACGCGGAGGAACGCAAGGCGAGACGATACCGAGTTCACTTCACGCGCACCTCGCGTTTCTCCGCGCGCTCTGCGAGATCCATCCCGGACACGGACTGAAATCTCTCGCAAGGGCCGCGGAGATCGCAGAGGCAAGAGACAAGGATCGATTTCGCTGTTCCCGGCGCACTCCGCGCTCCTCCGCGGCCTCTGCGAGATACAGCCTATGCTCGCGAAAGCCTGTCCCGGGCAAGGACGCCCGCGGTCCATTCGGCCAGGGCGCGGAACACCGGCTCGACGCCGGATTCGTCGCCGGCGGCCAGCAGTCGCTCGACGGCCTGCCGCTGTTCGTCGCTGCCCCCGGGCTCGCCCAGGTGGGCGAACAGCAGCTCGTGGGCCCGCTGGCGCTGCATGACCTCGAGGCCGTCGAGCATCTGCCGGTGCGGCGTGCCTTCCCAGATGGCCAGGATCATCGCCTCGCGCAACAGCCGCTCGACGCCGTAGTCGTGCATGGCGCCGGCGCCACCGTGGGCCTCCATCGCCCATTGCGCGGCGCGGATCGCCTGCTCGGCCGTGTGGTACTTGGCCAGGTGGGCCAGCAGCCGGAACAGGTGGTAGCGTTCGGAGTACGGCGGCTTCTGACGCCAGACCTCTTCCAGCAGATCGGCCGCCTCCCAGGCGAGGGCGAAGCACCCGCGCAGGGTGCCGATGCGCTGCTGCATCTGGCGGGCGAACAGCGGCTGCTCGCGCAGGGGCCGGCCGAACAGCTCGCGCGCCCGCGCGAAGGTATCGGCTTCCGCCAGCGCCCGCTGCAGCAGTGCCACCGAGCCGATGCTGTTGGCGACGCGCGAGGTATTGAGAACCTCCATGATCAGGTAGATGCCCTGCTCCGCCTCGCCCAGCAGCCAGGCCTCGCTGCTCTCCAGCTCCACCTCGCCGGTCGGCACCGAGCGCGTGGCGATCTTGTCCTTGAGCCGCCGGATGCGGACGTTGAGCGTGCCGTCCTCGCGCAGGCGCGGGACCAGGAACAGCGCCAGGCCGCGCACGCCGTCGGGTGCGCCCTCCGGGCGGGCGGCGACCACGGCCAGCTCGGCGTCGACGTTGCTGCAGAAGTACTTCTCGCCCGTCAGCCGCCAGCGGTCGCCGTCGGGTGTCGCCCGCGTGTGGACATGGTGACCGAGATCGGAACCGCTGCCGACCTCGGTCATCCAGGTCGCGCCCTGCCAGACGCTCTCGTCCCGCCGGGTCAGGGCGGGCAGGAAGCGTTCACGCAGCGTCCCGGGAGCGTACTTCAGCAACGGCACCAGCGTGCCGAGCGAAACCGTGTACGGGCAGTACAGCCCCGGATCGAAGAACGAGGTGACATGGCCCAGCCGATAGCCGGGCAGCAGCGAATCGTCGTCCACGGTGCGCGCGACGATGCCGGTCGCGTAACCGCGCTGCAGCATGCGCCGGTAGTCCGGCGGATAGAGCACCGCGTCCTCGCGCCAGCCGCAACGGTCGAACATGCGCAGGGCGGGCGTGCCGGCGCGATCGACGGCGGCGGAGATCGCCTGGCCGGTCTCTCGCCACCAGCGCTCGTAGTCGGCCAGTTCGGCGGACAGTTCGTCCTCGCCGCGCCAGTCGCGCAGCAGGCCGGCCGGAGAAGCCAGGGTTGCGGGATCCATCGGATCAGCATTCCTCGGACATCCAATGTCCGCGAGCATGCCACGCCGGGATGGCGGCGGCGAGGACGCCTCCGCGGCATCCCCCCGACGCTGCTTTCGCCTTCTGGTATTGTGTGAATGGAACCCGATGCATCGTGACCGGGGCGACAGCGCCCCGGAGGAAATCATGGCCGAACAGCGTCGCCGACCCACGCGCGATCGCATTGTCAACGCGGCCATCGAACTCGCCGAGCGCGACGGCTGGGAGGCCGTGCGCCTGCACCAGGTGGCCGCTGCCTGCGATGCCGGCCTGGACGACATCCGCCGGCACTTCCGCGAGAAGGACGAGATCATCGATGGCTGGTTCGACCGGGCCGACGCCGCCATGCTGCGCCGGTTCGACCGCGACCGGCTCGCCGGCCTGTCGCCGCGCGAACGCATTCGCGAGCTGATCCTGGCCTGGCTCGGCGAGCTCGCCCCGCACCGGCGGGTGACGCGCGAGATGGTCGCGCACAAGATGGAATTCGGGCACATCCACGTGCAGTTCCCGGCCCTCCTGCGGGTCAGCCGCACCGTGCAGTGGATCCGCGAGGGCGCGCAGCTCGACGCACCGCTGCCCCGGCGCGCGCTCGAGGAGACGGCGCTGACCACCCTGTTCCTCAAGATCTTCCTCTACTGGCTGCGGGACGAATCGCCGCAGTTCCGCAACACCCGGCGCTGGCTCGACCGCGGTCTCGACGTGCTCGAGACGGCGGCCCGCCTGGTCCCGGGCGGCCGCTTCGGCGGCGAGGAAACCGCTGCCGCCGGCGAGGCCGAAGAGCAGCCGGAGGCCGGGGGCTGATCCCCGGCGCCGTGCGTTGCTGGTTGGGACAGGCTTTCGCGAGCATGTGCTTTATCTCGCAGAGGCCGCAGAGAAGCGCAGAGTGCGCCGGGAAAAGCGAATCAGGTTCTTCTCTCGTTGCGCTCCTCTGCGTACTCTGCGGCCTCTGCGAGAGACCCTGCGCACGGCGATAAACGAAATCGACCCGGCCCGGCTTGAGCAGGAGTGTTTCCGATGCCCCGACTCAGAACGGAGCTGATCGCGTCTCTTCATGAGCAGGGCGCCGGATGGCTCCATCCATTGCCGGCCGATCGGCCGTCGACATCCGGAAACGAGGTAGCCGCATCCGGTCGCAATCCGGCCTACGGACTTTGCGAGCCTTGCGCCTTCGCGAGAGGCCCGACGCAGTGCGTGAAACCGCGCTGGCAGAAGGTGTCAGTCGATGCCGAGGACACGCACCAGCCATGCCCGCAGATCGGCGATCTCCTGCGGGCAGACGGCGTGGGGCATGTCGTACTCGTGCCATTCCGGCGCCGGTCGCAGGGCGGCGATGCGGCCATGGCTGCGTTGCGCGCCCTCGATCGGGATGACGGGATCCTGGCGGCCGTGCGCCTGGAAGATCGGGGTGTCATGGTTGGCCGCCGACAGCTCGCCGGGCAGGCGGTCGCCGAGCGGCAGATAGGCCGACAGGGCGACGATGCCGCCGAGCCGTTGTCCGTGACGCAGGCCCGTGTGCAGGGCGATCGCGCCGCCCTGCGAGAAGCCGGCCAGGATGATGTGCCGTGTCTCGATGCCGCGTTCGTTCTCGCGCGCGATCAGCCGCTCCGTCAGGCCGGCCGATTCGAGAATCCCCTGTTCGTCCTCGCCGTCGGCGATGTCCAGACTCGTGATGTCGTACCACGCGCGCATGTTCATGCCGCCATTCACGGTGACCGGACGATGCGGCGCATGCGGGAACACGAACCGGATGCCGGGGTCCGCCGGCAGTTGCAGCTCGGGCACGAGCGGCTCGAAATCGTGACCATCGGCGCCCAGGCCATGCAGCCAGATCACGCTGCATTGCACCGGCCGGCCGGTCTCGACCTCGACGCATTCGGGCAGGGTCGTGTTCATGAGGACACCGTTTCGTTCCCTTGTCGTGCGCCCGGTGCGCTCCGGGAGATTCTGCGGCTGGGCCGGAATCTCTCGCAGAGGCCGCAGAGAAGCGCAGAGGAGCGCAAGGGAAGAGATGGAACCGAATTCATTCGCGCCGTACTCTGCGGCCTCTGCGAGATCCATCCTGCACGGAATGGAATTGCTCGCGGAGCACACCGGGAACATCGAATGACGCCGCGCATTCTCGGTGTCGCCGGTTTCGCTTGCAACTGCGGGGCGGCGTTATACTGCCGTTCCTGTTTTTTCGCGGATGCCGGTGATGCGCGCGCGTGCCCTGTTGCTGCTATTCCTGCTGCTGCTGGTCGGCGGCTGCGGTCAGAAGGGGCCGCTGTATTCGCCCGACGACAACGAATCCGCAGAGAGCGAGTAGATGGACCATTTCGACTACCGCGACGGCCGGCTGTATGCCGAGGATGTCGATGTCGCCCACCTGGTGCGGCGCTTCGGCACGCCCCTGTACATCTATGCGCGCGCCACGCTGGAGCGGCACTGGCATGCCTTCGACCGGGCGCTGGCCGGCCGGCGGCACCGGGTGTACTACGCGGTCAAGGCGAACGACAATCTCGCGATCCTGGATGTGCTGGCGCGGCTGGGCTCGGGTTTCGACATCGTCTCGCAGGGCGAGCTCGAGCGCGTGCTGAGCGTGGGCGCCGATCCCGGCGACATTCTCTTTTCCGGCGTCGGCAAGCGCGCCGAGGAGATCGAGCGTGCGCTCGCCGTCGGCATCGGCTGCTTCAATGTCGAGTCCGAGGGCGAACTGCGCCGCATCGAGCAGATCGCGCGCGTGCACGGCGTGATCGCGCCGATCGCGCTGCGGGTCAATCCCGACGTCGATCCGCAGACGCACCCCTATGTCGCCACCGGCCTGCGCGAGTCGAAGTTCGGCATCGACATCGCGGCGGCGCCGGCGCTGTATCGCCTGGCCGCCGACTCGGAGCATCTCCGCGTCACCGGCGTCGACTGCCACATCGGTTCGCAGCTCACCAGCGTGCAGCCCTTCGTCGACGCCGCCGAGCGGGTGCTCGCCCTGTGCGAGACGCTGACCGCGGACGGCATCGCCATCGAGCACCTGGATCTCGGCGGCGGTCTCGGCATCCGCTACCGCGACGAGCGGCCCCCGGAGCCGGCCGAATGGGCGGCGGCGATCGACCGGGCGCTGGGCGACGTGCCGTACGAGATCCGCATCGAGCCCGGACGCGCGATCGCCGGCAATGCCGGCATCCTGGTGACCCGGGTCGAATACCTGAAGCGGGGGCCGGCGAGGAACTTCGCCGTGGTCGATGCGGCCATGAACGATCTCATCCGTCCGTCGCTGTACGGCGCCTGGCAGGAGATCGTGCCGGTCGAGTCGCGCGACGAACCGGCGCTGTTGTGCGACGTGGTCGGCCCGGTCTGCGAAACGGGCGACTTCCTCGGCCGTGACCGCGAACTGGCGGTGCGGGCCGGCGACCTGCTGGCGGTACGCTCGGCCGGCGCCTATGCCACGGTCATGGCCTCGAACTACAACAGCCGCCCGCGCCCGGCCGAGGTCATGGTCGACGGCGACCGCGCCCACCTGGTGCGCGCGCGCCAGGCGCTGGCGGACCTCTGGGCGGGCGAGTCGACCCTGCCGGACCGGTTCGCGGACCCGGCCGTGGCCGAGAGCCGCTGACGGGCCGGCGCATGACCCGACTGGCCTTCACCAAGATGCACGGCCTGGGCAACGACTTCGTCATCATCGACGGCGTGCGCCAGTCGCCGGCACTGGATCCGGAGCTCGTCCGCCGCATCGCCGATCGTCGGCGGGGAGTGGGCTGCGACCAGTTGCTCCTGATCGAGCCGCCGCGCGACGGTGCCGACTTCGGCTACCGCATCTTCAATGCCGACGGCGGCGAGGTCGAGCAGTGCGGCAACGGCGCCCGCTGCGTGGCCCGTTTCGTGCGCGAGCACGGGCTCAGCGAAGCGGACAGCCTGACCTTCGCCACCCGTGGTGGTCCGATCCATGCCGAATTGCTGGCCGACGGCCGGGTCGCCGTCGACATGGGCGCGCCTCGCTTCGATCCGGCCATGATTCCGTTCGATGCCGAAACCGCGGCCGAGATCCACGAGCTCGAGGTCGGGGATGACGTGTACCGGATCTCCGTGGTGTCGATGGGCAATCCGCATGCAGTGCTCGAGGTTGAAGATGTCGCATCCGCACCGGTAACGGAACTGGGGCCGTTGATCGAGCACCATCCCCGCTTCCCGCGCCACGCCAATGTCGGCTTCGTGCAGATCCAGGATCGCGATCGCGTGCGTCTGCGGGTGTGGGAACGGGGTGTCGGCGAGACCGCCGCCTGCGGTACGGGTGCCTGTGCGGCGGTGGCGGCGGGACACCGCCGGGATCGTCTCGATGACACCGTTACCGTGGCGCTGAACGGGGGCGAGCTTGTGATCGACTGGGCCGGCGGGGATAATCAT
>CAYZHJ010000141.1:0-6755 GCA_964478305.1 uncultured Ectothiorhodospiraceae bacterium | reverse complement strand
AGAATGAGGTTGGTGGATATCGGAGCCACCTGATACAGCCTCGTCTCGCGGAATTTCCGTTCCACGTCATACTCGTGCGCGAACCCGAAACCACCGTGATACTGCAGGCAGACATTGGCCGCCTCCCAGGATGCATCCGCCGCGAGCAGCTTGGCCATGTTCGCTTCCGTGCCGCAATGCTCACCGGCGTCGAACAATTCGCAGGCGCGGAACCGCATGAGATTGGCCGCTTCCGTGTTGATGTAGCTGCGCGCGATCGGGAACTGCACACCCTGGTTCTGCGCGATGGGCCGATCGAACACCTTGCGCTCGCTGGTGTACTCCACAACCCTGTTGATGAACCACCAACAGTCTCCGATGCACTCGGCGGCAATCAGTGTACGCTCGGCATTGAGACCGTCCAGTATGTATCGAAATCCCTTGCCTTCCTCGCCGATCAGGTTCTCTGCGGGCACTTCCAGGTCATCGAGAAATACCTCGTTGGTCTCATGGTTGACCATGTTGCGAATGGGCCGGACGGTCATGCCATTGTCCAGGGAATCGTGCAGGTCAACGAGGAAGATGGACATGCCCTGCGACTTGCGCTCGACCTCGGACAGCGGCGTGGTCCGCGCCAGCAGGATCATCAGGTCGGAATGCTGGATGCGCGAGGTCCATACCTTCTGACCGTTTATGACGTAACGGTCTCCCTTGCGTACCGCGGTTGTCTTGGTCTTCGTCGTGTCGGTGCCGGTCGTCGGCTCCGTCACCGCCATGGCCTGCAGGCGCAACTCGCCACTGGCGATCTTCGGCAGGTAGATCTGCTTCTGTTCCTCCGAGCCGTGGCGCAGCAGCGTACCCATGTTGTACATCTGGCCATGGCAGGCGCCGGCATTGCCGCCATTGCGATTGACTTCTTCCATGATCACCGATGCTTCGGCGAGCCCCAGCCCGGAGCCACCGTATTCCTCGGGAATCATCGCCGCGAGCCAGCCTGCTTCCGTAAGGCTGTCCACGAAGGCTTCGGGATACTCGTCTTCGGCATCGATCTCCCGGAAGTACTCGTCCGGATAGCGCTTGCAGAGCTCGCGCAGCGCGTCGCGCAGGTCCTGGTATTGATCGGGTTTCGGATGCATTTTCGCTCATCCAGTTGAAGTCGATGGCGGTCACGGGACCCCCGTTCATCTTTCCCGGCTGTCGAGTTCGGCCGATATCCGCATCGTCATGACATCGTTTTCGTCCCTGGCCCACAGCTCGGCCGCCTGACCGTCCTCGCGCACGCGTCCCTCGAGGCGGACCGGGGTGCCCTGATACAGGGGATGCCTGGCGCGAATGTTCAGGGTCGAGATCTCTCGTTCCGGCTCCTGCGCCAGGAATTCCTCGACCAGGAGTGTGGCGACCAGAGGACCGTGCACGATCAGCGCGGGATAACCCTCTTCCTGTGTGGCGTAGGGCTGGTCGTAATGAATGCGGTGGCTGTTGAAGGTCAGCGCCGAGTAGCGGAACAACAACACGGGGTCTGGCACCAGATCACGCGACCATTGAGGCTCGGGCATGTCCGGCGCCCGACCGTGGCCGTTCCCGCTGCTCGGCAATGCATCCCCGCGGTATGCCACATCCTGTTCCTCCGTGATCGCGATTCCCTCTGTATCCTCGATGGTGTGCTCGATGGTGACGATGACGAGCTCGCCGCTGCGGCCCTGTTTCTCGACGACATCCTTGATGCACGAGTTGCGCGTCGCGGATCCGCCGATACGCAACGGCCGATGAAACCGCAGCCGGCTGCCGCCCCACATCCGTCGCGGCAGGTCCACCGGCGGCAGGAAGCCGCCTCGCTTCACGTGGCCATCGAGACCGAGTTCGGACATACGCGGACGCTCAAGGAAATACAGCCAGTGCCACAGGTACGGCAGCGGGTCGCCGTCGGCGAACGCGGTTTCCGCACGATCAAGCGTTGCCGCCATCGCGGCCGCGGGACCGCGGCCGATGTCGTCGGAGACGCCGTTCGTGCGTCCGATCCAATCGTCGTAACTACTGTCGACCATGGCTGTATGTGCCGGTGCCGCCGGGTCACTGCTGCCCGCTTCGGGGCAGGCATCCGTTCCGCTCGGTCTTCATTTCATCACGAACGGGTTGGCCGTACTCGTCTGGGTGGCGATCCAGACCGATTTCACTTCACAGTACTGCTTGATCGCCTCGATGCCGTTCTCGCGACCGACACCGCTGCGCTTGAAGCCGCCGAAGGGTGTGGTGAAGCTGAGAGCACGGTAGGTATTCACCCATACCGTGCCGACACGCAACCGGTCGGCCATGCGCAGCGATCGCCCCATGTCGCTGGTCCAGACACCGGCGGCAAGACCGAAGTTCACGTCGTTGCCTATGGCCACCGCCTCGTCCTCATCCTTGAAGGGAATGATCGCGAGCACGGGACCGAAGACCTCCTCCTGCGCGATGCGCATGGAATTCCTGACACCGGTGAATATCGTCGGCTCGACGAACTGTCCGCCCCGGGCACCCGGACCGGTGTAGGCACCGCCACCGAGCATGCAGGTGGCGCCTTCGGCCCTGGCTATGTCGATGTACTCCAGCACCTTGTTGTACTGCGGCTCGGTGGTCACTGGACCAACATTCGTCTCCGCATCCATCGGATCGCCGATGCGCGCGCTTCCGGCCACTTCGACGAGCCGTTCGACGAAGCGGTCGTGGATCGACTCCTGCACCAGGAGCCGCGAGCCCGCGAGACAGGTCTGGCCGGTTGCGGCAAAGATACCGGAGATCGCACCCATTACTGCGGCCTCGAAGTCGGCATCCTCGAAGACAATGTTCGGTGACTTGCCCCCCAGTTCGAGCGACACGTGCTTGATGCCGCCCGCCGCCGACTCGTAGATCTTCTGCCCGGACAGATCGGAGCCCGTGAAGGCGACCTTGGCCACTTCGGGGTGCTCGACCAGCGCTGCACCGGCCTCGCGGCCGAATCCGGTCACGACATTGACCACGCCGGGCGGAAAACCCGCCTTCTCGATCAGATGCATGAACTCCAGCGTGGAAGCCGAAGTGAACTCGGAGGGCTTGATCACGGCGGTATTGCCGGCCGCGAGCGCGGGCGCTAGTTTCCAGGCCAGCAGCAACAAGGGAG
This sequence comes from uncultured Ectothiorhodospiraceae bacterium, assembly GCA_964478305.1. GTDB lineage: Bacteria > Pseudomonadota > Gammaproteobacteria > XJ16 > Halofilaceae > Halofilum. The sequence continues at coordinate 3,640 of CAYZHJ010000141.1, read as the reverse complement.
AATTCCACGGCGTGATCATCGCGATCACGCCCATCGGCTCGTATTTCGTGTAGTTGAAGAAGACCGGCTTGTCGGTGGGAATCACCGATCCCTGGAGCTTGTCGGCCAGTCCACCATAGTAGCGGTACCATTCCGCAATGTAGCGGGTCTGCGCACTCATCTCGGCGTAAAGCTTGCCGTTGTCGCGCACCTCGATCTCGGCGAGCCGTGGCGCGTCCTCCTCGATCAGGTCGGCCAGCCGCAAGAGCAGCCGGCCGCGCGCGCTCGCCGTCAACCGACTCCATTCGCCGGAGAACGCGCTGGCGGCGGCCCGGACCGCGTGGTCGATATCGACCGCATCGCCCTCGGCGACATGCGCCCACTCCTCGCCCGTGTAGGGATTCTTCGTCGGGAAGTATCGTCCCGCCTCGGGGTCGGTCCATGTACCCTCGATGTAGTGCTGGTACTGCATCATTTCACCGATCTCCGTGCCGGACGCGAGCCTTCCCGGCAGTGTTTCGTATCTCCGCGAGGTTCATGCACCCGATCCCGATCCGCGTGCGGCGGACACGGCCCGGTGTACTCCCAGTTCCGGCACCGGTCCGTAGTGGCGCTCCTGATTCCGCACCAGCGGTGCGGGCGCGGGGAGCTGTACCGGCCCGCCCGGCGTCTCGATCCTGACCATGCGCAGGTGCGGATGACGCGAAAGCGCTTCCATGTCGTTGACCGAGGCGAAGGCTATGTCGGCACGGACAAGCGCTTCCACGACGCTGCCGGCGTCATGCTGCTTGAAGGCCCGTGCGATCAATTCATCCGTTTCGGCACGGTTGCGCACGCGCGCGACATTGCTCGAGAAACGTGAATCCTGCGCAAGTTCCGGTTGTCCCAGGAACTCGCGGCAGAGCATTTCCCATTCCCGCTCACTCTGCACGGAGATCAGGAACATCGATCCGTCACCCGCGGTGAACGCGCCGTAGGGAGCGATCGATGGGTGCGCCAGACCCACGCGTCCGGGCGGGCTGCCGCCGATTTGTTGAAGCAACGGCACGGTCAGCCAGTCCGCCATCACATCGAACATCGAGACATTGATCTCGACACCCTGGCCCGTCCTCGAACGTGCAAGCAGCGCCTCGAGGATGGCCGCATAGGCTGTTGCTCCGGTGGCAATGTCCACGAGCGAGATACCGACTCGCGCGGGCTCGTCGGGGCCGCCGGTGATGGAACACAGACCGCTCTCCGCCTGAACGAGGAGGTCATAGGCCTTGCGGTCCGCCATCGGGCCGGATTCACCGTAGCCGGTAATGGCACAAGTGATCAGCTCGGGATATCGCGCGCGCAGCTCCGCCGCGCCGAACCCCAGCCGCCCCATGGAGCCCGGCTTGAGATTCTGCACGAGGATGTCGGCTTCACCGAGCAGGGTTTCCATCGCTGCGCGATCGTCTTCGGTACGCAGATCGAGAACCAGGGATTCCTTGCCCCGGTTGAGCCACACGAAGTAGGTACTCTGACCGTTGGCGAGATCATCGTAACCTCGTGCAAAGTCGCCTTCGGGCCGCTCGATCTTGATCACGCGCGCGCCGGCGTCGGCAAGTCTCGAAGTACAGAAGGGCGCGGCTACCGCCTGCTCGACGGCGACGACCGTCAAATCTTCGAGTGGCAGCCCCGTACTCATGCGCCAGGTGCCATCCCATGCACCCACCGACTCCTCGTCGCGAAGCCGCCGCAACCGGTAACGTATGGGGATGAATCCTCGTGTCGAGTCGGATTTTTCATGAGCTCACCTGTCGATCTTCGGCACGGTAAAACATTCCAGCAAAATGCAGTCACTTGCAAAGACGCCTTTGTACTAGGGGGCATAGAAAAGCCGTATAACCTGCTCCCGGCCGGCCGGATCCGTATGGGGCGCGTCACTCCCCGGTTGCCTCGATCGCGTCGAGCCGTTGTTCCGCGCAGCGATGCGCGTCGATGCAGCGTCTTGCCTCCTCGAGTACGGGGCGATCGACCATTTCGCCTCCCGCGCGCGTGGCATCCTCACCTGCGTGCTCTAGCAGGCTGCGAGCACGCTTGACTGCCTCCCTGGAGGGAGCGAAGCCCCGGATGGCGGGCGCGACCTGGGCAGGATGTATCAGCAGCTTGCCGCCGAACCCGAGCGAAGCGGCGTGGCGTGCATCCTCCTCGATCGCCGCGGAGTCATCGATGCGGCGCGTTATGCCGTCAATGGGTCCGGGACCTGCGGCCAGCGATGCTGCCAGGACGAGCTCGAAACGAGCCGGCGCCATGGTGTCCCGCCGTTCCACCGCGCCGATGGATCCGGCAAAATCGATCGAGCCAAAGGCCAGTCGGTCGGACAGTTGCGCCATTTCGCGCGCATCCGCCAGCCCTCGCGGTGTTTCCACGAGCGCCACAATGACGCGATCGACTCCAAGGGCATCGCGAATGGCCTCGAGCCCCGCCATTGTCTCGGCCTTCGGCAGCACGATCCCGGCAATCGTCTCGCGACACGACACCGCCGCCAGATCGGCGTCAAAGTGATTCGTGCTCCGGGCATTGATCCGCACGAGAATCGGAACGGAGAACTCGTTGTCGGCCATCATGTCCACCAGCGCATTCCGGGCCGATGCCTTCCGTGCTTCTCCGACCGCATCTTCCAGATCGATGATCACTGCATCGGCTCCTGATCGACTCGCCTTCGCAAGACGATCGAGTCGGGTGGCGGGCAGGAACAAGGGCAGGAACGGAGAAGCTTCCCGAACGACACTGACAGTCATTACACTGTGCTCCCGCGAAACGCCGGCGCGGGATTGCAAGAGCCCTCCCGTCGCCGGCAGCCGACTTGACCATCCCTGAGCATAAGCAGAGACTCTCGGTCTCGGCCAAGACAGTTTTTGTGGAGCCCTGATCGCGAAAAGTGATGGCTGCTGCCACATCTGATGCAGTCAGGGAAACAAAGGTGGATATCAGGCAGTTCCGTTACTTCGTTGCGGTCGTCGAGGCCGAATCCTTCTCGCGGGCGGCGCAGAAGCTGCACGTCGCCCAGCCAGCGCTGAGCCTCCACGTACGCAACATGGAGGCCGACCTGGGAACGGAACTCCTGCTGCGCACGCCACAGGGCGTCGTGCCCACCGATGCGGGCCGTCTGCTGCTCGAACGCGCCCGCGACATCGTCGCCGATTTCGAGAGCGCAAAGCAGGCGGTAAAGGAGTTCGCCGGTGATCCTGCCGGAGAGGTCCAGATCGGTCTGCCGGGCACCATCGCCGAATTGCTCGCCGTGCCGCTGATCCTGCGTACACGGGAGCGCTACCCCAGAATCCGCCTGAAGATCGCGGAGGCCATGAGCGGCTTCGTCCTGGAATGGTTGCAGGACGGCCGGATCGACCTGGGCGTCCTCTATCTGCCGATCTACGAACACGGGTTGCGCTCGACGCCGGTCGCCACCGAGCAGCTCTACCTGTTCGCCCCGGCGGGATTCGAGCATTCCGATCTGCCGCCGCCGGGAAATCCTCTGGATTTCCCGATGATCGCGGAACTGCCCGTGATCCTGCCGGGACCGAGCCACGGACTTCGCACCCTCATCGACTCGGAGATGGAGAAGGCTTCGGTCGAATTGTCGACCGTGATCGACGTCAATTCCTACAAGGCGATCAAGACGCTGGTCCTGCAT
>CAYZHJ010000140.1:0-6817 GCA_964478305.1 uncultured Ectothiorhodospiraceae bacterium | reverse complement strand
CCGTTCGGATAATGCTGTTTCACATTCGTGTTCATTCGTGTTCATTCGTGGTTCCATCTCTCGGGCCGTCGGTCGGCAACGGACCGACAGCGAAGCTCTGACACGGTACCCGCCCATGGGCGACAGCATCTGTGTTCATCTGTGGTTCCATTGAAAACCGGGAAACGACGGCATGGAATACTCGCAACTTGGACAAACCGACCTGCAGGTAAGCCGTATCTGTCTCGGCACGATGACCTGGGGCGAGCAGAACAGCGAGGCCGAGGCGCACGAGCAGCTCGATCTCGCCGTCGATCGTGGCGTCAACTTCATCGATGCCGCCGAGACCTACCCGGTCCCGCCGCGGGCCGATACGCAGGGTCTGACCGAGCGGTATCTCGGCAACTGGCTGGCGCGCCGCGATGATCGCGACCGGCTGGTCATCGCTTCCAAGGTCGCCGGCAATTCCGACGGTCTCGAATGGATCCGCGGCGGCCCGGTGCTCACGCGCGAGCATATCCTCCAGGCGGCCGAGGACAGCCTGCGGCGGCTGCGGACCGACTGCATCGATCTCTACCAGGTGCACTGGCCCGCGCGGCCGGCGAACTATTTCGGCCGGCTCGACTACGAGCATGTCGACGATGGCGGCGCCGCGCTGGCGACCTTCGAGGAAACGCTGGCGGCGATGACCGAACTGATCGACGCCGGCAAGGTGCGTCATGTCGGCATCTCCAACGAGACACCCTGGGGCACGATGCAGTATCTGCGCCTGTCCGAGCGCCACGTCCTGCCCCGCATCGTCACGATCCAGAACCCCTACAACCTGCTCAACCGCACGTTCGAGATCGGCCTGGCGGAGATCGCCCATCGCGAGTCCGTGGGCCTGCTGGCCTATTCGCCGATGGCCTTCGGGGTGCTGTCGGGCAAGTATGCGGGCGGAGCCAGGCCGGAAGGCGCGCGCCTGACCCTGTTCGAACGCTTCAATCGCTACAGCGGCGAGAGCGCGATGCGGGCCGCCGACGAGTACGCCGCGCTGGCGCGCGAGCACGGACTGTCACCGGCGCAGATGGCGCTGGCCTTCGTCAACGAACGGCCCTTCCTCACGAGCAGCATCGTCGGCGCAACCACGCGCGCGCAGCTCGAGGAAGACCTCGACAGCATCGATGTCGAACTCGACGAGTCGACCCGCACCGCCATCAACGCGATCCACGCCCGCATTCCCAACCCGGCACCGTGAATGGGTGAAAGTGTCTCTCGCTGAGGCGCGGAGAACGCGGAGAAGACCTCGATAGGGTCACTTGGCTTGAATGGGAGCAGACCGGCCTGCGGGCTCCGCCCGTACCCGCCGTGCGTCGTTCGTTCGCGACTGACGTCGCTTCTGCAAGCTTCCTTTCGGTGGATTCGGTGCGTTCGGTGTCTTCGGTGTTCCGCTGTTTGCCGGTACCCCTGAACATCCGGGTGCGGGAGTGAGCACCCACGCGAGATGGCGAAAGCCCTTTGCTTTCCCCGCGTTCTCCGCGCCTCTGCGAGATCCTCCATGAACACGCCACCGGTCAGGAAGGACGGTCGGCACCGCCGTGGACGCTGATGCGTTGCATCTCGCCCTCGATCACCGCGCGCACCTCGTCATTGAGCTGCTCCGGGGTCTTGCCGGCGGAAGGTATCGGCGGGAGGATCGAGATGACGACCTCGCCGGGCCGCTTGACGAAGCTGTGGCGCGGCCAGAAATCGCCGGCATTGTGCGCGATCGGCAGTACCGGCGTTTCCGTCTCGGTCGCGAGGATGGCTCCGCCCATGCGATACGGTTTCGAGTGGCCGGGCCGCACACGCGTGCCTTCGGGGAAGATCATCACCCACAGGCCCTGCGCCAGTCTGCGTCGGCCCTGTTCCAGCAGCTGCCCGACCGCCAGCCGGCCCGCACCCCGGTCGATCGCGATCGGACGCATCGCGGCCAGCCCCCAGCCGAAGAACGGCACCCACAGCAATTCGCGCTTGACCACCCAGACCTGCAGCGGCAACAGCCGCGCGAGCGCCATGGTCTCCCAGGTGGACTGGTGCTTGGAGAACACGACCACCGGCTGCTCGGGCAGGTTCTCGCGGCCCTCGACACGCCAGCGCAGTCCACAGATCCGGCGCAGGGCATGCAGGTTGATTGCCGCCCACTGGCGGGCGATCGCCATGCGGCCGCGGTAGGGAAGGAACCAGGCGAACAGCCCGATGAGCAGGCCGTAGACGATGGTGCTGAGCGAGAACACCAGCCAGTAGAGGCCGGAACGCAGATACAGCAGCGCCTGCGGCGGTCCGTTGCTCACGAGATGGAGGCCTCGCGCAGATACGCGTCGACGAAGGCCGCCAGGTCATCGTGGATGTCGACATCCGACAGGTCGGTCCCGGAGCGCTCGGTCTCGCGGCCGTAACCGGTGCGTACCAGAACGGGCCGGGCACCGGCGGCGCGGGCGGCCTCGATGTCGCGCGGGGAGTCGCCGACGAAGGGCACCTGCGCGAGGTCCGCATCGCAATGCTGCGCGATCTCCAGCAGCATGCCGGGGCCGGGCTTGCGCCGCGGGCTGTCCGATCCGGGGCCGTCGGGGGAATACGCGATCGGGTCGAGACGACCGCCGATCCGTTCCAGCTCGGCATTGATGTGCCGGTGGATGGCGTGCAGATCCTCCTCGTCGAACAGCCCGCGGGCGATGCCGGACTGGTTGGTCGCCAGCGCCACCCGCACCCGCGCGCGGCACAGCCGGGCGACCGCCTCCAGGCTGCCGGGCAGCGGCAGCCACTCCTCCACCGACTTGATGTGCTCGTCCGATTCCTCGTTGAGCACGCCGTCCCGGTCGAGAATCACCAGTCGTCCGTCCATCTTCAGCCGCCCTGCAGGCAGGAGAGATCCGCCACGTCCAGGAACAGTCCACGGGCGCGGTCGAGCAGGGCGAGACGGTTGGCCCGCACGGCCGCGTCCTCGTCCATCACCAGCACCTCGTCGAAGAATCGCGCCAGCGGGCCGGCCAGATCCGCCAGCCGTTCCATGGCCGCACGGTAGTCGCGCCGCGACAGCAGTGGCTGCAGCGCCGCGGCGAGCTCATCGACCCGGGCGGCCAGCTCGCGCTCGGCCGGTTCGCGCAACAGGTTCTCGTCCGGCGCGGTCCCGATGCCGCCGGCCTTGCGCAGGATGTTGTGGATGCGCTTGCTCGCCTCGGTCAGGGATTCGGCCTCGGCACGATCACGGAAATCATTCAGCGCGCGGATACGGGCATCGAAGTCCAGCGGCCGCACCGGCCGGCGCACGCGCACGGCCTCGAACAGATCGGGACCGTACCCCTGCCCGCTGTAATAGACCCTGAGCCGGTCCATCATGAAGTCGAACACCGCGGGCACGGCCTCGTCGGCCCCGATGGCGGGATCGTACTGGCCGGCGACTTCCGTCAGCGCCCGCTCGAGATCGAGATCCAGCCCGCCCTCGATGACGATGCGCAGCGCGCCCAGCGCGGAACGGCGCAGGGCGAACGGGTCCTTGTCGCCGCTCGGCGCCCGGCCGATGGCGAAGATGCCGGTCAGGACATCCAGCCGGTCGGCCAGCGCCACCGCCCGGCCCGCCGGCGTGGCCGGCAGCGCGTCGCCGGCGAAGGCGGGCCGGTAATGCTCGGCGATCGCCTGCGCGACCGCTTCCGGCTCGCCGTCGTGGCGCGCGTAGTAGCCGCCCATGATGCCCTGCAGCTCGGGGAATTCGCCGACCATTTCGGTCAACAGGTCGCACTTGGCGAGCAGGCCGGCCCGTTCCGCCGCTTCCCGGTCCGCACCCAGCGCCTCGGCGATGCGGCCGGCACCGGCGGCGATGCGCAACGAGCGGTCGTGCAGCGTGCCCAGCCGGCGCTGGAAGACCATGCCGCCGAGCCCCTCCAGTCGCGCCTCCAGCGGCCGGCGCCGGTCCTGGTTCCAGAAGAACTCGGCGTCGGCCAGCCGCGGCTCGATCACGCGCTCGTTGCCGCGACGGATCACCCCGGGCTGCCCGCTGTCGATGTTGCTGACGGTGACGAAGGCCGGCAGCAGGCCCCCGGCATCGTCACGCACCGGGAAATACTTCTGGTGATCCTTCATCACCGCCACCAGCGCCTCGGGCGGCACCTCGAGGAAACGGGCATCGAACCGGCCCGCCAGCGCCACCGGCCATTCCACCAGCGAGGCGACCTCGGCCACCAGGCGCTCGTCGAGCTCCGCCTCGCCGCCGACCTCGTGCGCGGCGCGCACGGCCTGTTCCCGGATCAGGCCCGCACGTTCCCGGAAATCGGCGATCACGTGCCCGGGCTCGCGCAGCCGCCGGTCGTAATCGGCCGGGCGATCCAGCTCGATCCCGGCGGGATGGTGGAAACGGTGACCGCGGGTGAAGCGGCCGCTGGTCACGCCCATCAGGTCGGTCTCGACGACCTGCTTGCCGAACAGCAGCACCGCCCAGTGCACCGGCCGCGGGAAACTGACGCCGGGCACGCTCCAGCGCATGCGCTTTGCGGGCTTCAGGTCCGCCAGCGCACGCTCGATCACCGCGGGCAGAAGTTCCTCCGTGGCCCGGCCGGGTTGCTGCTCGACATGAAACAGGTACTCGGCCTTGCCGGCCTTGCGCTGCTCGAGGGAGACAACCGGCACGCCGTGGCGTCGCGCAAAGCCCTCGGCCGCCTTCGTGGGATTGCCGTCCTGGTCGTACGCTGCCGAGACCGGCGGCCCGCGATGCTCGACCACCTCCGACTCCTGGGTCGAGGCGACGCCATGGAGGCGGACCGCGAGGCGGCGCGGCGTCGCGAAGACCTCCGGGCGGCTGTCCCCGGTGGCTGCATGACCGATCCGGGCCTCGTCCAGTGCCCGCACGAGCGACTGCCCGAGCTGTTCCATCAGATCCTCGAGCTCGCTCGACGGCAGTTCCTCGGTACCGAGCTCGAACAGCAGGTCACACGGCTCAGCCATTCGCGCCTTCCTCCCGGCACAGCGGGAACCCGAGCGCTTCGCGGGCGGTGTAGTACGCCCGGGCGGCACCGCGGGCGAGTTCCCGGATGCGCAAGATGTAGCGCTGGCGCTCGGTCACCGAGATGGCGGCACGGGCATCGAGCAGATTGAAGGTATGCGAGGCCTTGAGCGCCTGCTCGTACGCGGGCATGGCCAGGCCCGCCTCGACCAGTCGCCCGCCCTCGCGCTCGCAGGCGTCGAACCAGGCGAACAGGGCCTCGGTGTCGGCCAGCTCGAAATTGTATTTCGACTGCTCGACCTCGTTCTGGTGGTAGACGTCGCCGTAACGCACGGTGCCTTGCGGGCCCTCGGCCCAGACCAGGTCGTAGACGCTCTCCACGCCCTGCAGGTACATGGCGATGCGCTCCAGGCCGTAGGCGATCTCGCCGGAGACGGCATCGACGTCGATGCCGCCGACCTGCTGGAAATAGGTGAACTGGGTGATCTCCATGCCGTCGAGCCAGACCTCCCAGCCCAGACCCCAGGCGCCGAGCGTGGGCGACTCCCAGTCGTCCTCCACGAAGCGGATGTCGTGCACCAGCGGATCGACGCCGAGTGCCTGCAGCGAACCCAGGTAGATGTCCTGGATATCGAGCGGCGCGGGCTTGAGCAGCACCTGGAACTGGAAGTAGTGCTGCAGCCGGTTGGGATTGTCCCCGTAGCGGCCATCGGTCGGCCGGCGCGATGACTGCACGTGTGCCGCCCGCCAGGGCTCCGGCCCGACCGCGCGCAGGAACGTCGATGGATGGAACGTGCCCGCGCCCACTTCCATGTCGTAGGGCTGCATCAGTACACAGCCCTGCCCGATCCAGTAGTGCTGGAGCGTCAGGATCAGATCCTGGAAGGTGATGACCGGCTGCTGGACGAGCGCGGACACGGCGTAGTCCCGACGCGAGGCTGAGGAAACGCGACAGTATAGCGGCGCGCCGACATGCGTGCAGCCATGCCGGTGATCCTGCAGGGGTTTCCGGAACCGACGAACGGCACTGCAGGGGCGCCGAACGCGCGACGCAACGAGCCGGCTTGTGGTTCAATGATGTCAAGGGTGGCTCCGGCCGATCCGTTCACGTTCCGCCGGCTGGTCACCCCCGGACACGGGAGGAACGCGATGAAGAGGATCGACGTGGAACCGACCGCCACCGCCCAGTGGCGCTCGCTCGTCCGGCGGGCGGGGCATGCCTGCGATACGCGCCTCGATGAACCCGTCGAGGCCTACCTGGTGTTCATGCTGATGCGCTTCGCCGATCGCACCGAGATCGGCGGACGGGCACTGGCACTGGAGTTCCTGGAAGCGCTGCAGCAATCGATCGGTGCGAGCGCGGATCGACTGCGCGACACCGGTGACGAGTGCCTGCTGGTCTGCGGCCTGTTCCCCCAGCGGGTGCGCCGCCGGCACGTTCCGCTGAAGTACTACGTCGATCTCGGCCGCGGGGCCTACGGCACGCTGGCGCGCCACGGCGCCGAATCGGATGTCGAGCCCTTCGGCACCCTGGCCAGCGAGTTCCTGCGGCTGATGGAGCTGCTGCAGGCCATGCGCGAAAACGATCCCGCGCAGCTCCCGACCCCGATCGAGGCCGCCGAACTGGCCCGGCAGACCGGCAGCCGCCACGCCTGGGACCGCGTGCGGCCGAGCGACGGGTTCCTGGCACCCGAGGACGAGGGCTCGCGTCACCGGCATTGAGTCCCGGTCCCGCCCGTTTCATCGTGTCCCGGTTCCGCGGTGCAACCGCGGAATCGGCATGGTGGATTCCTTTCCCCGCTGCGCGGGGCCGGGTACTTTCCCGCGGCGATGCAATTGGGCCGCTCAACGTTTCCACAGGTTGTCACTTGGCGCTTCGATGTT
>CAYZHJ010000139.1:0-6828 GCA_964478305.1 uncultured Ectothiorhodospiraceae bacterium | reverse complement strand
GACGCGACCGAGACCATCGTCCACATCGACTTCGACCCGGCCGAGATCGACCGCGAATACCATCCCGCCGCCGAGCTGGTCGGCGACATCGGCCATGCCCTGTGGCAGCTCAACGAGCGTTTCGCCCGCGATGGCGCGCCCGATTACGACTTCTCCGTGCAGCACGCGGCGAAGGCGCGCATGAAGGCGGACATGGAAGAGCATGCCGACGACGACACCGAGGGCATCATCCGGCCGCAGAAGGCGATCTGGGACGTGCGCCAGGTGCTCGGTCCGGAGGACATCGTCCTGTCGGGCGTGGGCGCGCACAAGATGTGGGTGGGACGTCATTACCACTGCCACGAGCCGAACACCTGCCTGATCCCGAACGGCTTCTGCTCCATGGGCATGCCCCTGCCCGGCGCGATCGGCGCCGCGCTGGTGGCCGACGGCCGCAGGATCGTCGGCATTGCCGGCGACGGCGATTTCCTGATGAACGTGCAGGAAATGGAAACCGCCGCCCGGCTGAACTCCGACATCGTCATGCTGGTGTGGGAAGACGGTGGCTACGGCCTGATCGCCTGGAAGCAGGACGACCATTTCGGCAGTCACACCGATCTCGAATTCGGCAACCCCGACTGGATGAAGCTGGCCGACTCGTTCGGCTGGCAGGGCCAGTACGTGTCGAACGCGCGCGATCTGCAGGGTGCCCTGAAAAATGCACTGGACCACAAGGGGCCTTCGCTGGTCGTGATCCCGATCGACTACAGCGAAAACCAGAAGCTGTCGAAGAAGCTGGGGGTGTTCACGGGGGAATAAGCGGGAACCGTGAATGGACGCGAATATGAGCGCGTCGGGCATTCAAGCACGTCAGAGCTGTGCTGATGCCCTGGTGGCACCCATCGATTGGAAGGAACCACGAATGGACACGAATAAACACGAATGATGTAGCCGGCGGAATCGCCTGTGGAGCTTCGCTGTCGGGGGAATTCCTGATTTCAAACTTCAGTGATCAAGGAGCTGCCAGCGCAGCTCCGACACCCGCCCGGTGCGTGCTGTTTCAACATTCGTGTTTATTCGTGTTCATTCGTGGTTCCATGTTTTCCCCTGTCAGCCGGTAACGAATCAACAGCGAAGCTCCGACGCGCGTCGTGAATCGACGCGCCCATATTCGCGTCCATTCGCGTTCATTCGCGGTTCCCTTCTCCCAACTCGCGCAGTGGTTCCTGCAGCGGGCGGGGTTGCGGGGCTGCGTCCGTGGCCGTTTGTCTCATTGACTCGATGTAGTCGAGCCGTTCGCTGCCGAGCGGATGGGAACGGAACAGTTCCTGCCATTCGGACTCGTCGTGCTGTTCCAGCAGGTCGCGGAAGAACTCGCCCGCCCCGGCCAGGTGTCCGTAATGGCGCTGCAGGGTGGCAACCGCCGCGCGATCGGCCGCCCGCTCCATGTCGCGTGTATAGGACAGCGAGGTCAGCAGCCCGGCCTGGCCCAGGACCGCCTGTGCACCACTGCCGTCCCCGCCGACCAGGGCCGACCAGGCGAGCTGGAACAGGGCCTGGCGGCCGAGTTGCCGGATCGGATCGCGGTGGGCGATGTGGGCGATCTCGTGGGCGAGCACGAATGCGAGCGCATTCTCGCTCGAGAGCCGCTCGACCAGGCCGCGGGTGACGACCACGCGCCCGCCCAGCGTGGCGAAGGCATTGGGTGCCTCCGCATCGCTCAGATGAACCCGTATCTCCATCGGTTCCGGCAGACGGGCGCTGTCGGACAAACGGTCGACAAGCACCTGCAGGGCACGTTGCGCCTCCGGATGAGCGGCAGGCAGATCCACCCGGCCCGCGACCGACTGTTCCCACTCGAACGGCACGTGCGGCGCCAGCCGGTCGGCCAGCCAGAACAGCAGTGCAGTGGCCACGACCACGATCGCGACGAGAGCGATCGAGAGACGGGCGAACTCGCCGAGGCCGCTGCCGCCGGGGTTGTTGATCTCGTCCGGCGGCCGGGGATTGGCGGCCGGCAGCCGGCTCACTGTCGCGGCACCATGGCGGTGCCGTAGGCCAGTATCTCGATCGAGCCGACGCCGCGGGCGGCATCTCCGGAAACACGACTGGTCTCGATCTTGAGATTCATGACCGCCTCGGCACCGAACTCGCGCGCCTGTTCCTGCATGCGCAGGATCGCCTCGCGCCGAGCCCGGTCGAGCAGACTCTCGAAGCTGCTCACCCGCCCTCCGAACAGGTTGCGCAGACCGGCAACAAAGGTCTTGAAATAGTCCACCGAGACCACCGTGCTGCCCATTACCAGCTGACCGGCATGACGCGAATAACCTTCCGGCACCACCCGTTTCGGAAACAGCAGCAGTTCACGGTACTGCCACTCGCGCAGCCGGATCCTCCGGTAATGGGAATTCTCGGCAATGCGTCCGCAGACCAGGCCGATGACAAGCAATGCAAGTACGACAATCAGCTCGAACATGTCGTCTTCACATGTCTTCGAGGATGACGGCACTGCCGTAGACCAGGATCTCCGAGGCCCCGGCCGCGATCGCCGAGGTGGCGAAACGCACATTGACCACCGCGTTCGCTCCGAGCGACTCGGCCTGCTCCTGCAGGCGCTCGAGCGCACTCTCGCGCGCCTCCTGCAACAGATCGGTATAACCCTTGAGTTCGCCCCCGAAGATGTTCTTGATCCCCGCCATGATGTCCCGGCCCGCGTGCTTTGCCCGCACGGTCGAACCCTGCACCAGGCCCAGATGCTGCTTCACCCGCTTGCCGGGCATGATCTCCATGTTGCTGATGAGCATCCTTGTCTCCCTGTAGTGATGATTGCCCGGAGAAAACTAGCGCAGGCAGGACGGAAGGTAAATGTCACCTCGTTTCAGTCTGTGACGGGAATCACATTGTGAGCGATATATCGGTGCGGTGAGCATGCGGGAACACCGGCCTGTTCAGCCGTCGTCGTTCAGTATCGGATTCGCAACCCGACCTCGACCACGCGCCCGTCCTCCACGCGCCGAACGATGAGCTCCAGATGTCCCAGCGAGGCACGATCGCCGACCGCGATACGACGGCCGAACCGGCTGCGCAGGAACTCGTCGAGCGTGAGATCCGTATCCGTCACCTGCGGCTCCACCTCGTACAGCGATGCCACCTCGCCCAGATTGGCATCGCCGCGCAGCGTGAACGTGCCGTAAAAGCCCTCGCGTCGCGGACCGGCGCCGGTTTCCGCCCCGAACAATCTCTCGAGTTCCGTGATCTCGCGCGGATGCGCCAGCAGGTATACGTGATCGCCGGCGGCGAGCGTCTCGTTCTCCGGGAACGACAGCGGCTGTTCCTCGCGCACCACGGCAATCAGCCGTACCGTGGCCGGCAATGGCAGATTGCGGACCTCGGTGCCCACGGTCGGCGCCTGGTCCAGCACCCGGTAGACGATCAGTTCCCTTCCCTGCAGGCCGGGTGCATCCAGCTCGACCAGGCGACGGCCGGTGGCTCGCGCCGGCAGTTGCAGCCCCAGCCAGCGAGCTGCCGGCGCCACACTCCAGCCCTGGATCAGCAGCGAGACCAGCACGACGAAGAAGGCGACATTGAAGGCGATCCGGCCCTCGGCCATGCCTGCCAGCAGCGGATACAGCCCGAGCACGATCGGCACGGCACCACGCAGCCCCACCCAGGAGATGAACACTTGTTCGCGCAGATCGAAACGGAACGGCAACAGCGACAGGCCCACGGCGATGGGTCGAGCGACCAGGATCAGCACGGCCGCGAGTCCGAGGGCGGGCAGGGCGACCGGAATCAGTTCCGAGGGCGTGACCAGCAGGCCGAGCATGAGGAACAGCCCCACCTGGCTCAACCAGGCCATGCCGTCGTGGAAACGCCGTACCTCGTGCCGCGCGCGGCGCATTCGGTTGCCCGCCACCACGCCGCCGACATAGGCCGCGAGGAAACCGCTGCTGTCGATGCTCCCTGCAAGACCGAAGATGGTGAGACCGGCTGCCAGCACCAGCACCGGATAGAGCGATTCCGTCAGGTTCACGCGATTGACCAGCGCGGCCAGAACAAGACCGGCACAGGCACCGAGCACGCCGCCGGCACCGATCTGCCAGACAAACCACAGCAGCATCGAGCCGATGCCGCCTTCGCCCTGGACCCGCAGCAGTTCGATCATCGCCAGGGTCAGAAACACCGCCATCGGATCGTTGCTGCCGGACTCGATTTCCAGAGTCGCCCGCAGGCGCTCGTTGATCTGCAAGCCGTGGGCATGCAGCAGGTAGAACACCGCTGCGGCGTCGGTCGAACCGACGATGGCACCGATCAGCAGTCCCTCCACGAGGCCGACCTCGAACAGGAAGATGGCGGCGATGCCGGTGACGGTCGCGGTCACCACCACACCCAGCGTCGCCAGCACCACGGCCGGCTGCAGACCGAGCCGGAAACTCTCGCGCGGGGTGCGCAACCCGCCATCGAACAGGATCACGGCCAGCGCGAGACTGGCGAACACGAAGGCGATATCGATGTCGTTGAACACGATACCGCCGGGTCCGTCCTCACCGAGCAGCATGCCCAGCACCAGGAACACCAGCAGCAGAGGCGCCCCCAGCCGGTCCGAGATCCGGCTGGCGAGCACGCTGACAAACAGCATGGCACCGATGGCGAAGATCAACTGGGCGGCGAATTCCATTCGGCGGACTCCCGGTGTTGGCCACCACAGATTAGCGGATTCGTGGGGAGGGAAGAATCAGATGGCAGATGGCAGATGGCAGATGGCAGATGGCAGAAACGAGGATAGCGAGGCCGGACGCTCGAGCAGGCGTGTATCAAGAGATGCAGGAGCCGACGTCAGTCGCGAACAAACCCGGCAAGGCCCCTGGCTGGTTTGTTCGCGACTGACGTCGCTCCTACAGCCCGGGTTTTATTCCGTCACCGCAACCAAGCCACCGTCTTTTTCTGCCAACTTCAATCTGCCGACCGCCATCTTCACAACCCTCCCTGCTCCCGCGTCGCGTGGAACTCGATCGTCGGCCAGCGTTCCTCGGCCATCTGCAGGTTGACGCGGGTGGGTGCGAGATAGACCAGCTCGCCGGCGTGATCCTCGGCCAGGTTGGG
This sequence comes from uncultured Ectothiorhodospiraceae bacterium, assembly GCA_964478305.1. Taxonomy (GTDB): domain Bacteria; phylum Pseudomonadota; class Gammaproteobacteria; order XJ16; family Halofilaceae; genus Halofilum. Next base: position 1,746 of record CAYZHJ010000139.1, on the reverse strand, counting down.
TTGCGCCTTGTCGCGGAACTCGCGCAACTTGCGGTCGTCGTCGCAGGCGATCCAGCGGGCGGTCTGCACGTTGATGCCCTCGAAGCGGCAGTCGACCCGGTACTCGTCGCGCAGGCGCTGGGCCACCACATCGAACTGCAGCGTGCCGACCGCGCCGAGGATCAGGTCATTGCCGTTCAACGGCCGGAACAACTGGGTGGCGCCTTCCTCGCACAACTGATCGAGCCCCTTCTGCAACGCCTTCATCTTCATCGGATCGTTCAGGTGTGCCCGGCGGAACAGCTCGGGGGCAAAGTTGGGAATGCCGGTGAAGGCGAAGCGCTCGCCCTCGGTGAAGGTGTCACCGATGCGGATGGTGCCGTGGTTGGGCACACCGATGACGTCGCCGGGCCAGGCCTCCTCGGTCCGGCCGCGCTCCGCCGCCATGAAGGTCATCGCCTGGGCGATCTTCGTCTCGCGACCGGCACGCGTGTTGAACACCTTCATGCCCTTGCGGAAATGCCCCGAGCACACGCGCACGAAGGCGATGCGGTCGCGGTGCTGCGGATCCATGTTCGCCTGGATCTTGAACACGAAACCGGAGAAGTCCGGTTCGTACGGTTCCACGATGCGGGTGTTCGCCTCGTGCGGCTGCGGCGGCGGCGCATGCTCGATGAATTCGTCGAGCAGCTCGCGGATGCCGAAGTTGTTGATCGCCGAGCCGAAGAACACCGGTGACAGCTCGCCGCGCAGGTAGGCCTCGCGGTCGAATTCGTGGCTGGCGCCGCGCACCAGGTCGATCTCCTCGCGCAGCTCCCCGGCCTGGTCGCCGAGCACCTCGTCGAGGCGTGGGTTGTCAAGGCCGGCAATCTTCTCGCCCTCTACCACGCGGCCGTCGTGGTGCGACGAGAACAGGTGCACCTCGTCCTTCCACAGATGGAACACGCCGCGGAAGCGCTTGCCCATGCCGATCGGCCAGGTCACCGGCGCGCAGCGGATGGCGAGCGTGTTCTCGACCTCGTCGAGCAGCGCCATCGGGTCGCGGCCTTCGCGATCGAGCTTGTTGATCAGCGTCATCACCGGTGTGGTGCGCAGCCGGCAGACATCCATCAGCTTCTCGGTGCGTGCCTCCACGCCCTTGGCGACGTCGATCACCATCAGGGCCGAGTCCACCGCCGTCAGCGTGCGATAGGTATCCTCGGAGAAGTCCTCGTGACCGGGCGTGTCGAGCAGATTGACGATGCGGCCCTGATAGGGAAACTGCATCACCGCCGAGGTCACGGAGATGCCACGCTCCTGTTCCATCTGCATCCAGTCGGCCGTCGCGTGCCGCGCCGCCTTGCGCCCCTTGACCGTGCCCGCCTGCTGGATGGCGCCGCCGAACAGCAGCAGCTTCTCGGTCACGGTCGTCTTGCCGGCGTCCGGATGCGAAATGATCGCCAGTGTGCGCCGGCGCGCGGTTTGTTCGGCTTGGTTCGTCATGAATTCAGTTCGGTTTAGGGTTCATCACGCTTTCGTGGGTTCGTTTGTCATGCATTGACCTCTCGCAAAGGCGCGAAGCTCGCCAAGACAAGAAAATGCAAAGTATCTCGCAGAGGCCGCAGAGAACGCAGAGAAAACGCCAGGCATCCATGAGCACGCAATTCAGAGAGTAGGTTGGGTCGACGCAAGGAGGCCCAACATGGATCCGGGCACAGCCGTGGGGGGGGCGTGGGCGGCCCCCACACCCCACCCCCGAAATTATTAAAATGGGGTGTATGGAGGCGC
>CAYZHJ010000138.1:0-6856 GCA_964478305.1 uncultured Ectothiorhodospiraceae bacterium | reverse complement strand
GTCCTGGGATTGCGTGCGCGACAACGTCACCGGCCTGGTGTGGGAAGTGAAGACGATCGATGGCGGTCTGCGCGACCAGAATCACACCTACACCTGGTACAACCCCGATCCCGCGACCAATGGCGGTGCCCCGGGCACACCGGACGGCGGCGAATGCGGCGGCGGTATCGACTGCGACATTCACGCCTATGTCCAGGCGGTCAATGAACGGGGACTCTGCGGTGCCAGCGACTGGCGCCTGCCGACCCGCTCCGAGCTGCGTTCCATTGTCGATTACAACGCGGAATTCCCGGCGATCGACACGGACTATTTCCCCAACACCGTGGCGCGCTCGTTCTGGACCGCCGAGCCCAATTCCACCTACCCGAGCTACGCCTGGCACACCGATTTCAAGTTCGGCCTCGCCAGCTACTATTACTACAAGTCCGGCCCCAAGGCCGTGCGCCTCGTTCGCGGCGGGGAATGATCCCATCGGCAACTTCGCGGTTCGTCATGCCGCGATCGTGTCCCTGAACGCTGTACGGGCCTCTCGCAAAGGCGCGAAACAACAACAAGGATCTCGCAGAGGCGCGGAGAACGCAGAGAAAGGCGAAGAAATCGACCGGCGGTTTCGCTTGCTCATACTCGAGTCGGCAGCAGATACTTTCTTTTGTTCTTTCTTCCCCGCGTTCTCCGCGCCTCTGCGAGATACGTAATTTCCCTTCGCGTGCCTGGCGCTCTTCGCGCCTTTGCGAGAGGCCCTGTAAAGCGTCCAGGTCAGGTCTGACAACGGGGACAGTAGACCGTCGCGCGCTGACCGATGACGGCGCGTCGCAACGGGCGGCCGCAGTGGTGGCAGGGTTCGCCGGCGCGATCGTAGACGGCCAGCGAGATTCGAAAGTAGCCCGGTTCTCCCTCGGCATTGGTGAAGTCCCGCAGCGTGGTCCCGCCCTGCGCGATGGCGCCGGTCAGTACAGCGCGAACCGCCTCTGCCAGTCGCTCGTAACGCGCGCGTGCAATCCGTCCCGCCGGGCGATGCGGGTGGATGCCGGCGGCGAACAGGGCCTCGGCCGCGTAGATATTGCCCACGCCGACCACGACCCGGCCATCCATGATGAAATCCTTGACCGCGCGCCGCCGTCCGCGAGCCAGCCGGTAGAGGTGGTTGCCGTCGAACGCCGGATCGAGCGGTTCCGGTCCCAGGTTCGCCAGCAGCGGGTGGGAGAACGGGTCATCCGTGAGCCAGTGGACCGAGCCGAAGCGGCGCGGATCGCGCAGGCGCAGGCAGCGGCCGTCGTCCAGCAGCAGATCGAAATGGTCGTGGGATTGTGGCGGTGTCGTGGCCGGTACCACCCGCAGGCTGCCCGACATGCCCAGATGCAGCATTAGCGTGCCCGCTGCGGTGCGCAGGAGCAGATACTTGGCTCGTCGCTCGATCGCCTCGACGGATGCGCCGGTCAGCGCCGTCAGTTCGGTCACCGGTACCGGCCAGCGCAGTCGCGGTTCCCGAACCACCGTGCCGACAATGCAGCGACCGCGCAGATGCGGTTCGATGCCCCGGCGGGTGGTTTCTATCTCGGGCAGTTCGGGCATCGCTCAATCGCCGCCTTCATTCGCCGTGGCCAGTGCATCGACACCGCTGTCCAGCATCGGCAGGGCGATGTCCTCGACCAGGCACAGCCGTTCCCGGCTCAGAAGATAACGGCGGCCGTCGCTCGCGCGGTTGCCGAATGCCACCGTGATCGTATCCAGTTCGAGTTCCGCGCGCGGCGGTTCGAGTCCGAATTCGGCCGCCTCGTGTTCGGTAGCGGGATAACAGGAGTGAGTACGCTGGCGCAGCGATTCGAGCAGTTGGGCCACCCGCCCGTCGCTTGCCGCGCGTGCGACCGGCACGGTCAGGCGCCAGCCTTCGGCACGGCGTTGAAGTTCCAGCCCCCCGCCGCGACCCGCCGGACGGTAGACGATTCGCTCGATCGAGCCCGGATCGAACGCGACCGCGGGGGGCGGTCGCTCGTTCTGCGGCTCGGGCAGCAGCAGCACGAGCAGGCCCAGCCCGATCGCCAGGCCGAACAGCAGCAGGTTGACCCGGCCGCGGGCGCCCATCAGCGCCGCCGGCGCCGCAGCCAGATGACGAGGCCACCGGTCGCGAGCAGCGCGGGCAGTACCAGCAGGAAACCGATGCCGATCAGCGTGATCAGCGGTCGCGAGAGCGCCACCGTCATGTCGGGCGGCCGGTCGGGAGCGATCTCGATGCGGGCGTCGTCCCCGACGAGCCAGCCGAACAGGCGCAATCCCAGGCCGAGGTTGCCGGCGTTGTCGATGTAGGCGTTCGAAAGCCAGTCACCATCACCGACCGCCGCGATTCGCTGCCGCGCTTCCCCGCCGCGCTCCGCTGCCAGTGCGAGTGTCAGCGGCCCGGCCGTCTCGCCGTGTCCGGCATCGAAGCGGATCCGTTCGCCGGCACGAATCGGATCGCGTTCGGTCCAGCTCTGCTCGCGTGTCCGCACCAGCGGTTGGTGGCTCCAGCCCTCGACATCGCGGCTGCGCAGGGCGCGTGCCTGTGGAAACAGCGTGATGCGATCGAATCCACGGGTTGCCGGATGTGACGGATAGTCGCCGGTGACGGCGAAGTCCGGCGTCCGGACCCCGTAGGTCTCGGCCCCGGTATCGACCACGACACCGGGCAAAGGCTCCACGCCGAGCGACGCCGGCAGTTCGTCGAGATGGCCGCCCGCATCCGGCTCGGTCAGCCACAGCAGGTTGCGGCCGTGCCCGATGTACTGTTGCAGCCGCGCCAGCTCGCCGGGCAGATAGTCGGAACGGGGGCTGGCCAGCACCAGCAGATCGGTGTTGTCCGGTATTACCGGCTGGGTCGCGAGATTGAGCGTCTGTACCCGGTAGCCGCGTTCGCGCAGGCGCTCGCCGAACGTGCCCAGGTCGAAATTGGCATCCCCCAGGGGGTCGCGCTCGCCGTGCCCCTGGATGAAGACGATCCAGCGGGTGCGGTCGCGGCCGAGCTGTGCCAGCGCATTGGTGATCGATTGCTCGCTGATCCGTTGCAGCCGCTCGCTTGCCTCGCCGAGCCGCACGATCATCTCTCCCGTTCCCCGGATGCCCAGTTCGCGCGCCAGTGCCGGACGGGTTTCGGGATTGACGAACTCCAGCTCGATGTCGGCGCCTGCCCGGCGATAGCGCGCAATCAGGTCCCCGATGCGATCGCGAATCGCGGCATCGTCGGTCACGAAGGCCGTGATTCGTACCGGCCTCTCCAGCAGGCCGATGATGTCGCGACTCTTGCGTGTCAGCGTGTTGCTCCCGGTTTCGGTCCAGTCGGCGACATAGCGGTATTCCCGGGTCAGCCAGCCGGCGAGCACGAGCACGGCAATCAGCAGCACCAGGTGGAGCATGTTCTGCACGCGTGTGCGCAGCCGTTGACGGGGATCGACCTTCATCGCTGCAGTCGCTCGTCGTCGAGACGTCGCATGGCAAGGGTCAGGAACAGCAGCGCGAACAGCATGAAGAAGGCGAGCGCACCACTGTCGAACAGGCCGGAGAGGAATGGCTGCAGATGGGCTGCTGGCGTCGCGAAACCGAGCACCGCCGCGACGGTTCCGCCCACCGTGCGTCCCCACTCGCCCAGCAAAAGGAGACCCAGCAGCAGCCCCAGGGTGAGAATGGCCGCGACCGCGGGCTGGCGGGTGAGCGACGAAAGGTAGAGCCCGGCGGCGGCCGCGGCCGCCAGGAACAGCAGCAGTCCCAGCGACGCGAGCGCGAGCGCTCCGGCATCGATGTCCGTGCCCAGCGCCAGCGAGGCGGGCATTGCGGCGGTGAGCAGCACCATGGGTACGAGCACGACCAGCAGGCCGACATACTTGCCGGCGACGATCTCGGCGGTCGAGACCGGCGCGCTGAGGAGCAGCGGCAGCGTGCCCTCGCGCCATTCACCGGCAAGCAGGTTCATGCTCAGTAGCGGCAATGCCAGCAACTGGATCATGGCGGCCGCGCCGAACAGACGCGGCAGCAGGAAGGCGGTGATCCCGGGGCCGCTGCCGGCACGCCGGAACTCGTCCTGCAGCTGCAGATAGCTGTCGAGATGCAGCAGGAAGATCAGGGCCGCCACGATCTGGACGGTGGCGAGCAGTACCCAGGTCAGCGGCGAGTGGAACCGGGCGAGGCACTCGCGACGAGCGATGGCCGCGATCATGTCGCCGCCTCCGATTCGATCGACGCCGTGTCGCGCGTTGTCGCCTCGATGAAGATCCGTTCCAGCGAGCGGCGTTCGGGGACCAGCTCCAGCAGGCCCCAGCCCTTCTCGATCACGTCCTCGGCCAGCTCGTCCATCCGCGCATCGGCTTCCGGTCGCAGCCGCCAGTAGCCGTCGTCGGTCGGCTCGGCATCGCGTACACCGGCCAGTGCGCGCAGGTCGTCGGCGCCGACCGTCCGGCGCAGGCGCAGGATCACCCGTTCGGGAGGCGTATCGCCCGCGTGCGGGGCGAGGGCATCGCAATGGACGGTGCGTCCCCGGTGCATGATCTGGACGTGCGAGCAGACGGCCTGGACCTCGGCCAGTATGTGGGTCGACAGGATGATGCCGTGCTCGTGTCCGAGCTCGGCGATCAGCGCGCGGATCTCGCGGATCTGGATCGGGTCGAGACCCACAGTGGGTTCGTCCAGCACGATGGCGGGTGGCTCGTGCAGGATCGCCTGGGCGATTCCCACTCGTTGCTGGTAGCCCTTCGACAGGTTGCCGATCAGGCGCCTGCGCACGTCGCCCAGCGCGCAGCGCTCCAGCGCCCGTTCCAGCAGCACCGTGCGCTGCCCGCGACCGACGCCGTGCAGCGCGGCGCAGAAACCGAGGTACTCGCTGACCGTCATGTCGCGGTACAGCGGCGGCCGTTCCGGCAGGTAACCGAGGATCCGGCGGGCTCGCCGCGGCTCGTCGAGCAGGTCGATGCCGTCGATGCTTATGCGGCCGGCGGTCGGCGCCAGCACGCCACAGACCATTTGCAGCGTGGAGGTCTTGCCGGCTCCGTTCGGTCCCAGCAGCCCCAGTACCTGGCCGCGTTCGAGGCGCAGATCCACGCCGGCGACTGCGCACAGGGCGCCGTAGTCCCGGCGCAGATCGAGGGCCTCTACCAGGGGGGTACCGGATGACATGGACGCGACTGTAATCGAAATGCCTCGGTGGCGGGAACACGGGGCACGGCCGGATCGGCCCGGGTCGGGACGCCGGCGGCCGGTGTCGACCGGCGGCATGCGCCCGCTGCTCGTGTTATCTTTTCCGGGCGTGGTCGATTGCCCGACTGCCTGCTGATTCCGTCGAGACACCAATGAACCAGTTGCTGGATTTCCTGAACACGGGCCTGCTCGACCTGTCGCCGCTCGGTTACGTGCTGGCAGCGCTGTTGCTGACTCACGTCACCATCGTTTCGGTGACGATCTACCTGCATCGCGCCCAGGCCCATCGCGCGATCGACCTGCACCCCGCGGCGGCGCACTTCTTCCGCCTGTGGCTGTGGCTGACCACCGGCATGCGCACCATCGAATGGGTGGCGATCCATCGCAAGCATCACGCCCATACCGAAGGGGAGGACGATCCGCACAGTCCTCACCAGGTGGGTATCTGGAAGGTGCTGCTGGAGGGCACCGAGCTCTACAAGGCCGAGGGCAGGAATCCGGAGACGCTCGCCAAGTATGGCCACGGCACCCCCGATGACTGGGTCGAGCGCAATGTCTACACCCGGCTGGGCGGCAGCGGCGGTATCGCGCTCATGGGGATTCTCGCCTTCGTGCTGTTCGGCGTGATCGGCCTGACCATCTGGGCCGTGCAGATGATGTGGATTCCGCTGTGGGCGGCGGGCGTGATCAATGGCGTCGGTCACTATCTCGGCTACCGCAACTTCGAATCGCCGGATGGCTCCACCAACATCGTGCCGCTGGGCCTGCTCATCGGCGGCGAGGAACTGCACAACAACCACCATGCCTTCCCCAGTTCGGCGCGATTCTCCCAGCGCTGGTACGAGTTCGATCTGGGTTGGCTCTACATCCGTCTGCTGACATGGTTCGGGCTGGCGAGGATCAAGCGGATCGCGCCCATGCCTCGCGTCGATCCCCGCAAGCAGACGATCGACCTGGAGACGGTGCGGGCGGTCGTCGTCGGCCGCATGCATGTGATGCGGACCTATGCCCGCCAGGTCACGCTGCCGGTGCTGAAGGCGGAGCTGGCCCGGGCCGACACGCACTACCGGCGCCTGCTCGCCCGGGCCCGCAAGGCCCTGGTGCGCGACGAGTCGCGCATCGACGAACGCGCCCGCGCCCGTCGCGACGCCGCCCTGCGCGCCAACGCATCGCTGCAGACCGTGTACGAGTACCGCCGTCGCCTGCAGCAGCTCTTCTTCCAGCGCGGCTGGAACCAGGAGAAGCTCGTGCGGGCGCTGCAGGAATGGTGTGCAAGCGCCGAGGCGAGCGGCATCGAGGCGCTGGAGCGGTTTGCCGAGCGGTTGCGGGGGTATCGGCTCGAGACCTCGGTCTGATTCTCGTTATTTTCTGGTTGGCGATTCGGTTGCCATGCCGGAATGGGCCTCTTTGTCGCCTAACCGCCGTGCCAGCGGTTTCGCCCTGCTACGCAGGGCGAGGCACTTTCTTGTGGCAACCCGGTAGGCCGGAACGCGACCGAAGGGAGCTTTCCGGCGGATGAACGAAACCATGCCGTCGTGCCGCCCGAACCGAACGCCGGATGGCTCCGGCCGTGCCGGCCGGGCGCACGGCGGCATCCGGATCCGCGATTGCCGCATCCGGTCGCAATCCGGCCTACCGCGGGCCCGACTTGACCCGCCATTGCCATCCGCTCCCTGCGATGCTCGGCGCGCCAAACGGC
>CAYZHJ010000137.1:0-6887 GCA_964478305.1 uncultured Ectothiorhodospiraceae bacterium | reverse complement strand
GGCCTGCTGATCGAGAACGTCGACCAGAAGCCGAAGGACTACAGCGAGATCGCGCGTACCTTCCGGCCCGGCCACGCCGATTACACCTACCAGCAGAAGTACGGCGTGCGCGACTATCGCGGCGGCGGGCGTTCGTCGGCACGCGAGACCGCGTTGCGCGTCGCCGCCGGGGCGATCGCGAAGAAGTGGCTCCATCAGAAGTACGGCATCGTCGTGCGCGGTCACCTGAGCCGGCTCGGCCCCATCGAGCTGGACCGCTCGCGCTTCGAGTGGGAAGCGGTCGACGCCAACCCGTTCTTCTGGCCCAACCCGGACCAGGTGGACGCGCTCGAGGACTTCATGAAGAAGCTGCGCAAGTCGGGCGACTCGGCCGGTGCCCGGGTGATGGTGACAGCGAGCGGCATGATCCCCGGCTGGGGCGAGCCGGTGTTCGACCGACTGGACGCGGAGATCGCGAAGGCATTGATGAGCATCAACGCGGTCAAGGGCGTGGAGATCGGTGCCGGCTTCGACTCCGTGACCCAGCCGGGCACCGAGCACCGCGACGAGATCACGCCGGAGGGGTTCCTGTCGAACAATGCCGGCGGCATCCTCGGCGGCATCTCCACCGGCCAGGACATCGTCGCCTCGCTGGCGCTCAAGCCCACTTCCAGCATCCACCTGCCGGGCCGCAGCATCGATCTCGATGGCAACGCCACCGAGGTCCGCACCAAGGGCCGCCACGACCCCTGCGTCGGCATCCGCGCCACGCCCATCGCCGAGGCCATGCTCGCCCTCGTCCTCATGGACCACGCCCTCCGCCACCGCGCCCAGAACGCCGACGTGCAATCATCGACACCAGTCGTGCCGGGGCGGGCGCCGGATTCGGAGTAGCTCCTGATGCGGGTTCAGGGAAGAAGAACCACGAATGAACACGAATCAACACGAATGCTGCCGCGCATGAATTTCGGCGTGTCAGAGCTTCGCTGATGCGGTGTACTGGTGTTCCGCTTTGAAGGAACCACAGATGAACACAGATGAACACAGATAAAAGACATCTGTTGTAGATTGGATCCGGGTCAATGATCCCTGCGATTCATTCCCCGCATCTGCCGGCAGCATCCACATTCATCTGTGTTTATCTGTGTTCATCTGTGGTTCTTCATGATGCGTTTCAGCAGAGCAATGAGCCGTCAGCACAGCTCTGACACGGCTTCCGTAGCCGAGCGGCAGCATTCGTGTTTATTCGTGTCCATTCGTGGTTCTGTCCTTACTCGAACAAGGCCAGTGAGTAACGGGAGCTGACACCGTGTCGGTACCGTACTGGCGCCTGTCCGGTTTCTACCTGTTCTTCTTCGCCACGCTCGGTGCGTTGTTGCCGTACTGGAGCGTGTACCTGCGCGAGCTGGGGCATTCGCCCGGCGAGATCGGCGCGCTGATGGCGATCATCGCCGGCACCAAGATCATCGCGCCCAATGTGTGGGGCTGGATCGCGGATCGTACCGGGGCGCGCATGGGCGTGGTCCGGTTCGGTGCCGGCCTGGCCTTCGTTCTCTTTCTCGGCGTGTTCCTGGGCGAGGGGTTCTGGTGGCTGGCGCTGGTGATGGCACTGTTCACCTTTTTCTGGAACGCGGCATTGCCGCAGTTCGAGGCCAATACCTTCAACTGGCTCGGCAGCGAGCGCTCGCGTTACAGCCGCATCCGGCTGTGGGGCTCGATCGGATTCATCCTCACCTCGGCCACGCTCGGCCCGCTGCTGGACGTGACGGGGGTGCTGTCACTGCCGATGTTCGTGGCCGTGCTGTACCTGGGATTGTGGGCGGTCAGCCTGGCGGCACCGGCGGCGCCGCGCCGGGAAGAACGGGAGGATTCCGGGCCGATCGCGGGCGTGCTGCGGCAGCCGCACGTGTGGTCGCTGCTGCTGGTCTGCTTCCTGATGCAGGCCAGCCACGGCCCGTACTACACCTTCTTCTCCATCCATCTGCAGGACACCGGCTACAGCGGCTTCTCGATCGGCGCGCTGTGGGCGCTGGGCGTGATCGCCGAGGTCGGCGTGTTCCTCGCGATGCAGCGGCTGCTGCCGCGCTTCGGCGCGCGCCGGCTGCTGCTGGCGAGCCTGGGCCTGACCGCGCTGCGCTGGGTGATGATCGCCGAGTTCGTCGACAGCCTGCCGCCGCTGCTGTTCGCCCAGGTGCTGCATGCCGCCAGTTTCGGTCTCTATCACGCTGTCGCGATCTCGCTGATCGACCGCTTCTTCACCGGCTCGCACCAGGGGCGCGGCCAGGCGTTCTATTCCAGCCTCAGTTTCGGCGCCGGGCAGGCAGTGGGCAGCTTCTCCTCGGGGTTGCTCTGGGGCGCGATCGGTGGTGTCGCCACCTTCTGGCTGGCCGGCGGGGTGGCCGCCGCCGCCTTTCTCGTCGCCGCACTCGGGCTGCGCGAGGTGCGCGGCTAGCCAGGCATGATCCCTGCCGCCTGTCCGTGTTCAGGGTCCGTCCATCCGTACGGGCAGGTAAACCGGCTGCGAGGGAGCGATGCCGGCAGTATGATCGCCCCGAACCCGGACAATCCGCAGCGGTGGTGACACATGACGACGAAACAGACCGCAGTCACGAGACCCGTATCGAGCCCCGATCGACGAACCGCGGCCCGCCGCATTCTTCTGCCGGCGCTGGCACTGGCTGCGCTGCTGCCGTTGGCCGCATCCGCGCAGCAGGGAGAGATACCGGCTGCGGGGCGCGAGGTGACCCTGACGTTCTACCGGGGCGATGTCGCGCTGGTGCAGGACCGGCGCGATGCGGCCTCGTCGGCGGGACGTGACGAGATCCGCTGGCGCGGCGTCGCGCCGGGGCTGCACCCGGGCTCGGTGCGGCTGGAGGGAACTGACGGCACCCTGTTGCGTGGTTTTGCCCTGGAGCACGAGCCCTGGTCACTGGCCGGCCTGGTCGAGGACCACGTGGGCCGGCAGGTACGCGTCGTGCGCGGTTCCGGCGCCGAGCGCGAGGAGATCCGCGCACGGGTGATCGCCGCCGACCCGTTGTTGCTGGAGAGCGTCAACGGCGTCTTCAGTGCCCGGCCGGACCAACTGGTCTACCCCGGCGGCGTTCCCGCCGACATGGGAGCGGAACCGGCGCTGGTGCTCGAGCTGGATCGGGAAGAGGAGGAGCGCTCCGCGCTCACCCTGTACTACCTGGCCGAGGGATTCGCGTGGTCGGCCGAGCACGTCGCGGTCCTGTCGCCGGAGGGCTCGCGCATGGACCTGGTCACGCGGGCCCGAATCCGCAACGACTCCGGAATGGCGGTCAGGAAGGCCCGCGTCCACCTGATCGCGGGCGAGGTCAACATTCCGCGCGACGGGGAGCGGCCGGTCGAACGGCTGCAGATGATGCGGGCGGATACGGCCGCGGAGTCGAGCGAGGTCATGCCCGAGGTCGCCGGCGAGCAGTACCGGTTCCGGCTGCCGCAACCGCTGGCGCTGGCCGATGGTGACAGCCGCAGCGTCCGGCTCCGTGGGCATGACGGCATCGCCGTGGAACGGATTCATGCGGTGACCGCGGCCGTCCGGCCGCACGCCCGGACAGGCGCCGGCGGCTGGCAGACGGTGCCGGTGGAAACCCGGCTCGAATGGGAGCAGTCCGACGGGCCGTTGCCGGCGGGCCCGATCCGTGTCTACGAGCGCGAGGCCGACGGTCTGCGCCTGGTCGGCGGCGACCGGGTGCCGGATCGGCCCGAGGGCGCGCGGGTGCGGGTCGTCCCGGGCCGGCCGTTCGATCTGACGGCGGAGCGCCGGCAGACGGAGTTCCGGCGCATCGATTCGAGACGTTACGAGGTGGCTCACGAGATCCGCCTGAGCAACGCGACCGGGGCGGCGGCGGAGATTCTCGTCGAGGAAGCGATCCCGGGTGACTGGGAGATGCTGCAGGCCAGCGACGACTGGGAACGGGCCGCGGCGAACCTCGCGGTGTGGCGGGTGAAGGTACCGGCGGGTGGGAAACGGTCGATAACCTATCACGTGAGGATTAATCAATAAGCCATTGTATATAAACAATATGTAGGTTGGGCCGACGCAGGAGGCCCAACGATCAGGGTTCGATGCAATATTGGGCCTCCTCCGTCGGCCCAACCTGCGAGCCGGGTGCCTCAAACCGCCTGCAGCTCGACCCCCTCCGCCGTCGCCACAAGCACCGACCCCCGCTCGTACCAGTCCCCAAGCACCCAGCGTTCGGCCGTGTCGCCCTCGACCCGGTGCTCGTGCCGGCCGGGCCGGTGGGTGTGGCCGTGGATCAGGCGACGGGTCCCGGTGCGGGACAGGGCCTCGATCACGGCATCCGGGTTGACGTCCATCGCGGCGGTCTCCTTGGCCGCCATGGCGTCGCCGCTGTCCTCGCGCAGGCCGCCGGCGACGCGCCGGCGCTCGGCCAGGGGCTGCGACAGGAAATCGCGCTGCCATTGCGGGTCGCGCACCTGCGCCCGGAAGCGCTGGTAGTCGATGTCGTCGGTGCAGAGCGTGTCGCCGTGGCAGAGCAGGGTGGGGACACCGAACAGGTCGATCACATGTTCGTCGCCGAGCGGCTGCAGGCCGGTCCGGGCGAGGAAGTCCGCGCCGGCGAGGAAGTCGCGATTGCCGGCCATGAACCGGGCGGGCACACCGGCCGCGGTCAGCTCGGCGATCGCATCCTGGATGCGCGCCAGCTCGGGGTCGTCATCGTCGTCGCCGATCCAGACCTCGAACAGGTCGCCGAGGATGTACAGGGCCTGGGCCGCGCGGGCGGGGCCGGCGCAGAAGTCACGGAACGTCCCGATCATGTCCGGCCGTGCCGGGTCGAGGTGCAGGTCGGCGATGAACAGCACGGGTGCGCTGCCGCGATGGGAGGGAATGGAAGATTCCGGCATGTCCGATCCGTCGGCGGCCTGCCGGAATCATAGCAGGGCGTTGCCAGCGGATGCCCGATATCACCCCTGGCGGTGGCAATGAGCATGGCAGGAGCGGGCTCCTGCCCGCGAACCCTGCTCGGAAAAGTCCTGCCGGGGTTTGTTTGCGACCGGCAGGCCGCTCATGCGCCGGATTCCGGTGCTACCATCCGCGCCCATGGCCACGACCACCGTACGCACCCGCTTCGCGCCGAGCCCGACCGGTGCGCTGCACCCGGGCAACGCGCGCACCGCCCTGTTCGCCTGGCTGCACGCGCGCGGGCAGGGGGGTACCTTCGTGATCCGCTGCGAGGACACCGATGCCGAGCGCAGCGAGGTTCCGCATCTCGATGCATTGCTGGAGATGCTGCGCTGGTTCGGTCTCGACTGGGACGAGGGACCCGACGTGGGCGGTGATTTCGGGCCCTATCACCAGTCCGGGCGCGGCGATCTCTACCGGGATTACCTGCGGCGGCTGCTGCGGGAAGACCGCGCCTATCCGTGCTTCTGCACCCGCGAGGAACTGGCCGAGGCACGCCGGCGCCAGGTGGCCGCGGGGCAGCCGCCGCGCTATCCCGGTACCTGTGCCGGGCTCGGGGAGGAGGAACGGGCCGCGCGCCGGGCCGAGGGCCGGGAGCCGGTGCTGCGCCTGCGGGTGCCGGCCGGGGGCGATATCCGGTTCGATGACCTGGTGCACGGGCCGCAGCGGGCGGAGCCGGCCACCATCGGCGATTTCGTCATCGCGCGCGGGGACGACAGCCCGACCTTCCTGTTCGCCAACGCGGTCGACGATGCCCTGATGCGGATCAGCCATGTACTGCGCGGCGAGGACCATCTGGCGAATACCCCGCGGCAGCTCCTGCTGCTCGACGCCCTGGGACTGCCGGCCCCGCTCTACGGGCACCTGCCGCTGGTGCTCGGCGTCGAGGGGCGGCCGCTGTCCAAGCGCGAGGGCGCGGTGTCGCTGGCGGATCTGCGCGACGCGGGTTACCTGCCGCTTGCGCTGATGAACCACCTGGCCCGCATCGGCTTCACGCCCGGCACGGACGAGCTGCTCGCGCCGCGGGAACTGACGGCACGGTTCGATTTCGCGCACGTGGGGCGGGCGGCGGCCCGCCACGATCCGCAGGCACTGGAGCACTGGCAGAAGCTGGCGGTGGAGGCGCTCGACGATGCCGCGCTGTGGAACTGGCTGCAGGCGCACCGGCCGGTCGACGCGACGGAACCGCCGGTGGCGGGCGAGATGTTCGCCGCCGCCGTGCGGCCGAACGTGCACCTGCCGGCGGACGGCTGGTACTGGGCGCAGCGTCTGTTCGCCGCCGGTGCCGCGCCGGACGAGCAGGCGGCGGCCGAGATCGATGCGGCCGGCCCGGACTTCTTCGAGGCGGCCGCGGCGGTCGACACGCCGGCGCCGGTGGACGATTTCCGCGCCTGGGCACAGGCGGTGGGAGAAAGGACCGGCAACCGCGGCCGCACCCTCTACCGCCCCCTGCGCGCGGCCCTGACCGGCACGCTGGCGGGGCCGGAGTTGCACGCCGTGGTGCCGCTGATGCCGCCGGATCTGGTCCGGCAGCGGTTGCAGCGGGCGGCCGGGCGCTGACGCAGGCCGGATTGCGACCGGACGCGCCGATCACGGATCCGGGGGTTGTCGCGGGTTCGGATGGCAGGGCCGGAGCCATCCGGCGGCCGGGGGCAATCCGTGCGCCACGGGGCGGTTCGGAACGCCGGAAAGCTCGCTGCGCTCGCGTTCCGGCCTACACCCGTGCTTGTCACGCTCGCGCGAGCCATTGCGTGTCGGTGCCACACGCAAGGCGGGATCGCGGGCAAGCCCGTTCCCGCCCGAACCCGTTCCCGCCGGCCAGGGCTTGATTGACGGTATACGGGGGGTCACCTACAATCTCGCGCCTGCGCCCGAGCGCGGTTTCTGGTTCGGCGTCGGGGCATGGCGCAGTCTGGTAGCGCATCGGCTTTGGGAGCCGAGGGTCGGGGGTTCAAATCCC
>CAYZHJ010000136.1:0-6895 GCA_964478305.1 uncultured Ectothiorhodospiraceae bacterium | reverse complement strand
CATCTGCGGCGTTGCGCGTTCTTGAAATGGGGGCCACCATTCCTGCGAACGCGCGCCTAGCATCTGACCCGCCAGAGACTCGCTGAGTGCGGCTTTGTCCCGGTCAAGGGCAGTGAAGCGGCCGCTGTGGTGCGCGCGCAGCAGGCTCATGATTGCTCGGACAGGCTCCTGGCCCGCAATACCGCTTCGGCCAGCGCCAGGTCGCCGGGCCGGGTGATCTTGATGTTGGCGCTGTCGCCCTCGACCAGGCGCGGCGCGTGGCCGGCACGCTCCATCGCCAAGGACTCGTCCGTCACCCCTTCGCGCACGCCCTCGAGCGCGGCCCGAAGGGCCCGCAGCCCGAATGCCTGCGGGGTCAGTGCCTGCCACAGGCCGTCGCGCTCGACCGTGCGCACCACCCGCCCGCCGGCATCCGCCCGCTTGACGGTATCGCGCACCGGCACGGCCAGCAGCGCGCCGTCGTCCGCGTCCGCCGCCGCCAGCAGGCGTTCCAGTTCCGTCCGCGACACGCAGGGCCGGGCGGCATCGTGTACCAGCACCAGCGTTTCCGGGGGCTCGTCCGCCAGCGCCGCCAGTCCGGCCGCCACCGAATCCGCCCGCTCATTGCCACCGATCACGGTCTCGATGCGTGCATCCCGCGTCACGGGCAGGTCGGCGAATGCGGTATCGTCGGCCGCCAGCACCACCACCAGCCGGTACAGGCCGGCGTGCTCCAGCAACGGCGCGAGTGCGTGCTCGATCACGGTCCGGCCGTGCAGTGGCAGATAGGATTTCGGGGGCCCGCCCCCCATGCGCCGGCCCCGGCCGGCGGCGGGGACGACCGCGCAGAAGGGGACCGGCTTCACTCGCGTTCGTCCTCCCTGCGACGCGGCTCGACCACCTGGTAGAAGGTCTCGCCCTCGCCGACCATGCCGAGCTCGGCGCGGGCGCGCGCCTCCACGGCATCGAGACCGCTCTTCAGATCGCGCACCTCGGCCGCGAGTGCGCGATTACGCTCGCGCAGGCGCTCGTTCTCGCGCTGTTGTGCCTCGACCTGCTGCCCGAGCCGGTGCACCTCGGCGAGACCGCCGTCGGCAAACCACAGACGGTACTGGAGCACGAGCAGAACGACGACCAGGATTGCGATCACGGACTTCACTGGGCCTTCCCGGCACTGCAACCGCTGTCGCGGCGATCACGCGTGCCAACCGCTGAATGGCGGCATGATCCCCGAATTGCCGCGGTCATGCCAGTCATGGCCGTTCGGCGGTTGCCACGAAGGGCCCGGCTCTCTCGCAACCGAGTAATCGATTGATCGGATGGCCCTGAAGGGAACACCGAAAACACCGAATGCACCGAAGATACCGAACAGGAAGCAGGTATTGCGGCAGAGGGCGGCACGGGAACCATTGAATGTAGTTGCCGGCCAGCTCGTTTGTGTACAGGAATTCCCACCTGCTCCCGTTCTCGGTGTCTTCGGTGTTTTCGGTGTTCCTTTTCCCGGCGTCAGGCTGCCGCGATCGCTCCGCGAGCCCCGTTCGACATCCCCAAGCTCGGGCAGCGCCGGACCTTCAGTCCAGGCGCGGGAACACGTTGCGGCCGGCGAAGCGGGCGCGGTCGCCGAGTCGTTCCTCGATCCGCAACAGCTCGTTGTATTTCGCCATGCGGTCGGAGCGCGAGGCCGAGCCGGTCTTGATCTGGCCGGCACCCGTGGCCACCGCGATGTGGGCGATGGTGGTGTCCTCGGTCTCGCCGGAGCGGTGCGAGACGACGTTGCTGTAGCCCGCCTCGCGCGCCATCGCCATGGCATCGAGCGTCTCGGTCAGGGTGCCGATCTGGTTGACCTTGATCAGGATCGAGTTGGCCGCGCCGCGCTCGATACCCTCGCGCAGGATGGCCGGATTGGTCACGAACAGGTCGTCACCGACGAGCTGCACCCGCTCGCCCAGGCGGCGGGTCAGCTCGATCCAGCCGTCCCAGTCATCCTCGGCCATGCCGTCCTCGATCGACACGATCGGATAGCGCTCCACCCAGGCCTCCAGGTAGTCGCTGAAGCCGGCCGAATCGAACGAGCGGTCCTCGGATTTCAGCGTGTAGCGGCCGTTGGCATGGAATTCCGAGCTGGCGACGTCCAGGGCCAGCCAGACATCGCGGCCCGGCCGGTAGCCGGCCTGTTCGATCGCCTCGAGGATGGTCTCGATCGCCGCCTCGTTCGACGGCAGGTCGGGCGCGAACCCGCCCTCGTCACCGACGCCGGTGGCGAAACCGCGCGTGGAGAGCACCTTCTTGAGCGCGTGGAAGATCTCCGCACCGCAGCGCAGCGATTCGCCGAAGCTTTCCGCGCCCGCCGGCACGATCATGAATTCCTGCAGATCGACGCTGTTGTCGGCATGCGCACCGCCGTTGATGATGTTCATCAGCGGCACCGGCAGCAGCGCCGCCTCGTCGCCGCCGAGCCAGGCGTACAGCGGCAGGCCGGCATCGCAGGCCGCGGCATGGGCATTCGCCAGCGATACCGCCAGCAATGCGTTCGCGCCAAGGCGGCCCTTGTTGTCACTGCCGTCGAGTTCGATCAGCCGCTGGTCGAGACCGCGCTGATCGGTGGCATCGAGCCCGGTCACCGCTCCCCGGATCTCGCGATGGACGTTGCCCACCGCCCGGCGCACGCCCTTGCCCAGGAAACGATTCCTGTCGCCGTCGCGCAGCTCGATCGCCTCGCGCACGCCGGTCGAGGCCCCCGAGGGCACGGCCGCGCGGCCCATGGCACCCGACTCGAGAATCACGTCGGCCTCGACCGTGGGATTGCCGCGCGAGTCGATGATCTCGCGGGCGCGAATGTCGACGATCCTGCTCATTGCTTCCCCCGCATGCAGTTCTGATACCTAAGATCAAGATTAAAGAACCACAGATAAACACAGATGCTGCCGCGCATTGTCCGGTAGCGTGTCAGAGCTTCGCTGTCACTCTACTGCCAGCAGACTGCCCAAGAAATGGAACCGCGAATGAACACGAATAAACACGAATATTGCTGCCGGCGGAACTGCTTCTGGAGCTTCGCTGTCAGAACTGCGCAATCCGTGAAGCCGGAATGATCCAGTGAATATCAGCGAAGCTGCGACATGCGCTCGCTGAACGTTGTTTCACATTCGTGTTTATTCGTGTTCATTCGTGGTTCGCTTTCCCCTCCACTGAACCGACACGCCCCCAGCGCAGCTCCGACACGCTCGCTGCAGGCGGGCGGCAGCATTTGTGTTCATCCGTGTTCATCTGTGGTTCTTCTTCTCCCCGCTACCCCAGCAGATCCGTCTCGGCCCACGGGCGGGACTTGGTGGCGTGGTCGAGTTCGACCAGCGTCAGCAGCAGTTCCTCCAGGCGGTCCGTCGGCCAGGCATTGGGGCCGTCGGAGAGGGCCTCGTCGGGGCGCGGATGGGTTTCCATGAACAGGCCGGCGACGCCGGCGGCGACCGCGGCGCGGGCCAGTACCGGGATGAACTCGCGCTGCCCGCCCGAGGCATGGCCCTGCCCGCCCGGCAACTGTACCGAGTGGGTCGCGTCGAAGACGACGGGGCAACCCGTGCGCCGCATCACGGCCAGCGCGCGCATGTCGGAGACCAGGTTGTTGTAGCCGAAGCTGACACCGCGCTCGCAGACCATGACCTGCTCGTTGCCGGTCGCGCGCGCCTTCTCGACCACGCGGTCCATGTCCCAGGGAGCGAGGAACTGGCCCTTCTTGATGTTGACCGGCCGGCCCGCCGCCGCGACCCGCTGGATGAAGTCCGTCTGCCGGCAGAGGAACGCCGGCGTCTGCAGCACGTCGACCACCGCGGCGACCTCGTCGACCGGGGTGTACTCGTGAACGTCGGTCAGCACCGGCAGGCCCAGCTCGTCGCGCACGCGTTCCAGCACCGCCAGGCCCTGCTCCATGCCCGGCCCGCGGAAGCCGTCGACCGAGGAGCGGTTGGCCTTGTCGAAGGAGGACTTGTAGATCAGCGGGATGCCGACGCGCGCGGCGATCTCCTTCACGGCAGCGGCACTTTCCAGTGCCAGCGCCTCGCTCTCGACCACGCAGGGGCCGGCGATGAGGAACAGCGGACGGTCGTTGCCGACCTCGAATCCGCACAGCTGCATCAGCGTGTCCCCGCGTAGGCGACCGCGGCCTCGATGTAGCTGGTGAACAGCGGATGCCCGTCGCGCGGGTTGGAGGTGAACTCGGGGTGGAACTGGCATCCGATGAACCAGCGATGCTGCGGCAACTCGATCACCTCGACCAGTGCGTCATCCATCGACTTGCCCGATATGCCGAGTCCGGCGTCACGCAGGGTGTCGAGATAGTGGTTGTTGAATTCGTAGCGATGACGATGACGTTCGACGATGATATCGCGGCCGTAGATCGCATGCGCCCGCGAGCCGCGCTCCAGCCGGCATTCCTGTCCGCCCAGGCGCATGGTGCCGCCGAGGTCGGAGCCCTCGTCGCGGATCTCGCGCTGACCGCTGGCAGTCCGCCATTCGGTGATCAGGCCGATGACCGGATGCTCCGCGGCACGATCGAACTCGGTCGAGTTGGCGCCGCCGAGTCCGGCACAGTGGCGCGCGAAATCGACGACCGCCAGCTGCATTCCGAGGCAGATGCCGAGAAAGGGGATATCGTTCTCGCGGGCATGACGGGCGGCGGTGATCTTGCCCTCGGAGCCGCGCACGCCGAAGCCGCCCGGAATCAGTATCGCGTCGAGGCCGTCGAGCAGTGCGGCACCCTCTTCCTCGATCCGTTCCGAATCCACGTAGCGGATGTTCACCTTCGTGCGCGAATGGATACCGCCATGCGTCAGCGCCTCGTTCAGTGACTTGTAGGAATCGGCCAGATCGACATACTTGCCGACCATGCCGACGGTGATCTCCTGTTCCGGGTGATCCAGCGCGTCCAGCGTCCGATTCCAGTCGGACATGTCGGCCGGCGGCAGATCGTCCAGCAGGCCGAGGCGTTCGAGCACGATGTCGTCGAGGCCCTGTTGCTGGTAGATCTTCGGAATGCGGTAGATCTGGTCGACGTCGATCGCGGACACCACCGCGCGCTCTGCCACGTTGGTGAACAGTCCGATCTTGCGCCGTTCCTCGGCCGGCAACGGTTCCGCCGCCCGGCACAGCAGCACGTCGGGCTGGATGCCGATCGAGCGCAGCTCCTTGACCGAGTGCTGGGTCGGCTTGGTCTTCACTTCCCCTGAACTGGCGATGTAGGGCACCAGCGTCAGATGAATGAACATGGCGTTCTCGCGCCCTTCCTCCACGCCCAGCTGACGGATCGACTCGAGAAAGGGCAACGACTCGATGTCGCCCACCGTACCGCCGATCTCGACCATGGCGATATCGGCATCGCCGGCGCCCTCGCGTACCAGGCGCTTGATCTCGTCGGTGATGTGCGGAATGACCTGCACCGTCGCGCCGAGATAGTCGCCGCGGCGTTCCTTCGAGATGACGTTCAGGTACACCCGGCCGGTGGTGAAGTTGCTGCGCTGGCTGGTCCTGCCGCGGGTGAAGCGCTCGTAGTGCCCCAGATCGAGATCGGTCTCGGCGCCGTCGTCGGTGACGAACACCTCGCCGTGCTGGTACGGGCTCATCGTGCCCGGATCGACGTTGATGTAGGGGTCGAGCTTGAGCATCGCGACCCGCAGGCCACGGGCCTCGAGCAGTGCCGCGATGGAGGCCGACGCGATGCCCTTGCCGAGCGAGGAAACGACACCACCGGTTACGAATACATAGCGGGCCATCGAGGATGCGGCTTCCCGGCAGAGGGCGGCGGACTCACGAAAGTGCGGAGAGTAGCAAAGGCCCCGCGGTGGAACAATTGGCAGACCCGCTTCGCCGGGCGTTTCGCGAGCGGGAACGCCGAAGACACCGAATAACGGCGCTGCCGGCCGAAACGGGACGATGAGCGGTGCGGCACAATCTCCCTGGAGCTTTCCATCGACTCGAAATCACTGCTTTCTTCGGTGTTTTCGGTGCCTTCGGCGTCTTCGGTGTACCGTCTTCCCTGTCCACTGCCGAGGCCACCGCGCAACATGCGGCCCGGCATCATTCCGGACCGGCCGCGCGACCGAGGCCGACCCCTGCGACCAGCGGCCCCGTGTTGGGCCTCCTTCGTCGGCCCAACCTACGTGCGTTCGGCACGCCCCAGCCCGACCACGGCCACCAGTCGGTCGTCGATGTGGATCAATGGCAGACGGTCGCGTTCCCACGGCGGCACGCCGCGATCGGCCAGCAGGGTCTTGAGCGCGCGCTCGCGCGGCGTGCCTGCCAGGTGGAAGCGTTCCCCGCCGCGTCGATAACGCACCCGCAGGGTACTGCCGGGCGGCACTGTCACCCCGAGTCGCTCCAGAACGTCCGGCTCGAGCACCCGGTCCGGCAGTCGCAGTGGTTGCCGCGGATCCTCCCAGACGTATTCGGCATCCGCCGGGATCGGCGGCCGCGGCGCCAGTGCCCACGCCTCGCCGCGCCAGCGGCGGACCTCGCCGCCGGGCCAGGCGACCCGCGGATTGCGGTCGGCGCGCGCCGACAGCAGCTGCCGCTGCAGATCCCGCAGGCGGGCAGCCGGCGGCCGGCCGAGGCCGTTGCGTGTCAGCCACCAGCGCAACAGCGCGCCGCGGCGCGCCGTGGTCAGGTCCCGGCCGGACAGGGTGCGCTGCACGATGTATTGATCGGTGCACCCGTACCAGATGCCGACGATGGGCGAGCCGATCATGATGCCCAGCCACGGGAGGTTCGGATCGTCGTAGGGGCGCCACAGCGCGAAGCGCTCGGAATTGGCGGCGGCGAACTGCTGAAGCTCGCCCCACCCGCCGAGGTGATACAAGCCGAGGATCAGGATCGCCGTCGCGCCGCCGATCAGCACGATCGCCTGCGCGCTGTCGGTGTAGAGCACGGC
>CAYZHJ010000135.1:0-6903 GCA_964478305.1 uncultured Ectothiorhodospiraceae bacterium | reverse complement strand
TTCGGACCGCCGCCGCCTTCCGGGGTGATCCAGTGGATGTTCTG
The DNA here is from genome assembly GCA_964478305.1 of uncultured Ectothiorhodospiraceae bacterium. Taxonomy (GTDB): domain Bacteria; phylum Pseudomonadota; class Gammaproteobacteria; order XJ16; family Halofilaceae; genus Halofilum. Next base: position 6,859 of record CAYZHJ010000135.1, on the reverse strand, counting down.
GGACGGGTCCTTGATGTCGCAGGTCTTGCAGTGGATGCAGTTCTGCGCGTTGATCTGGAAGCGCGGGTTGCCCGCGTCGTCCTCGATCACCTCGTAGACCCCCGCCGGGCAGTAGCGCTGGGCCGGCTCGTCGTAGTAGGGCAGGTTGTACTGGATCGGGATCGATTCGTCCTTGAGGGTCAGGTGACAGGGCTGATCCTCCTCGTGGAACGTGTTGGTCAGGAACACGCTCGAGTTGCGATCGAAGCTGACGATGCCGTCGGGCTTCGGGTACTCGATCCTCGGCATGCGGTCGGCCGGTTTCAGCGTCTCATGATCGGCGTGCTTGTGGTGCAGCGTCCACGGCAGCCGACCGCCGAACAGCTTGATGTCGATGCCGGCGTAGAGCGTGCCCAGGATCATGCCCCAGCGGGCCGCGGCCGGGCGCATGTTGCGGGCGGCGTGCAGTTCCTCGTGTACCCAGGAACTGCAGTACTTCTCCGGATAGGATTCCAGCACCTTCGGAGCATCGTCTCCCTGCGCCAGCGCCTCGGCCACACTCTCGGCGGCGAGCATGCCGGTCTTCATCGCCGTGTGATTGCCCTTGATCTTGGGCACGTTGAGAAAGCCGGCCGCGCAGCCGATCATCGCACCGCCCGGGAATACCAGCTTCGGCACCGACTGCAGCCCGCCCTCGTTGAGCGCGCGGGCGCCGTAGGAAATGCGCTTGCCCCCCTCGAGCACCTTGCGGATTGCCGGATGCGTCTTGAAGCGCTGGAACTCGGCGAACGGATACAGGTGCGGGTTCTGGTAGTCGAGGCCGATGACGTAGCCGACATAAACCTGGTTGTCTTCCAGATGATAGAGGAAGGAGCCGCCCCAGGTCTTCGTGTCCATCGGCCAGCCGGCGGTGTGAATGACCGTGCCCGGCTGGTGCTTTTCCGGATCGATCTCCCACAGTTCCTTGAGGCCGATGCCGTAGGTCTGCGGATCGATGCCCTCGCGCAGGCCGAACTGCTGCATCAGGCCCTTGGTCAGGTGGCCACGACAGCCCTCGGCGAACAGGGTGTATTTCGCGTGCAGTTCGATGCCGGGCTCGTAGGAGGGCTTGTGATTGCCCTCACGATCCACGCCCATGTCGCCGGTGGCCACGCCCTTGACGCTGCCGTCCTCGTGGAACAGGACTTCGGCGGCGGCGAAGCCGGGATAGATCTCGACGCCCATCGCCTCGGCCTGTTCGGCCAGCCAGCGGCAGACATTGCCCATCGAGACGACGTAGTTGCCCTCGTTGTGCATCTGCTTCGGCAGCAGCGAGATCGGAATGCTGACCGAGCTCTTCTTGCCGAGGACCATGAACTTCTCCTCGGTCACCGGTGCGTTCAGCGGTGCGCCCCGTTCCTTCCAGTCCGGGAGCAGTTCGTTCAGTGCCCGCGGCTCCAGCACCGCACCCGAGAGGATGTGCGCACCCACTTCGGAACCCTTCTCGAGAATGCAGACGCTGATGTCATTGCCGGATTCCTCGGCGAGCTGGCGCAGCCGGATCGACGCGGCCAGGCCCGACGGGCCGGCGCCGACGATCACGACATCGTATTCCATCGCTTCGCGTTCCACCGTGATTCCTCCTCGGCCGCCGCACGCGACCGGACGGGCGCACCAGCCGTGGCGCGCATGGATCAGGGAAGGGGAAAGACCCCACGGACCGTACGGGATTGATCGGGAGGAATTTTGCCCGAGCGCCGGGCGCCTCACAAGCACAGGCACCATCGGTCCGGTCCGTGCCGGGGTGAAGCCCGCCGCTCGGTTTGGGTTGCTGCAGGAAATTCTCGCAAAGGCGCCAAGAAGCGCAAAGCACGCAGAGAAGGGAAGGGAACGATTCGTTTGGCATTTCCTGCCTTCCTGGCGCCACTGCCCGGCATTTACTCTGTTCGGTATGAATCTCGCAAAGGCGGGGCGGACGCCAAGAGGCAAATGCCATGAAACACGAACTCCTGTCTTTGTGCGCTTTGCGCTTCTTGGCGCCTTTGCGAGATCCCTGAACAGAGTCAAACGGAGCCTGCGACGTCGATTTCATGCTTGGGCGTGCCGGAACGAAACGGCTACACTAGGCAGGATGTCCACGCCACACCCCGGGGCCCGTTCAATGTCCGACCTGCTGCAACGTCTGCTGGATGAAAAGGGCACGCTGCTCGCCGATGGCGCCACGGGCACCAGCCTGTTCACGATGGGCCTGCAGACCGGCGATCCGCCGGAACTGTGGAACATCGATCATCCCGACCGGATCCGGGAACACTATCGCGGTTTCGTCGAGGCGGGTTCGGACATCATTCTCACGAACAGTTTCGGCGGTACCCGGCATCGGCTGAAGCTGCACGGATCCGAGGACCGCGTCGAGGAAATCAGCGAGGCGGCGGCCCGGCTGGCGCGCGAGGTCGTCGATGCAGCCGGTCGTCCGGTGGTGGTGGCCGGCAGCATGGGTCCGACCGGCGAGCTGTTCCAGCCGCTCGGGGCGCTCACGCACGAGGACACGCGCGAGGCCTTCGCCGAGCAGGCCCGCGCACTGGCCCGCGGCGGCGCCGATGTGCTCTGGATCGAGACCCTGTCGTCGCAGGAAGAAGTCGATGCGGCGATCGAGGGCGCGGAAAGCACCGGCCTGCCGGTGGTCTGCACCGTCAGCTTCGATACCAACGGCCGCACCATGATGGGGATCACGCCCGAGGGATTCGCGGGACACTGTGTCCATGGCGACCATCGGCCGCTGGCGTTCGGCAGCAACTGCGGCGTCGGTGCCTCGGAGCTGGTCGCAGCGGTGCTGAACATGCGGCGCGGGGCGCACGAGGATGCCGTGATCGTCGCCAAGGCCAACTGCGGCATCCCCGAATGGCGCGACGGCGAGCTCAGCTTCAACGGCACGCCCGAACTGATGGCGGATTACGCCGTGCTGGCGCGCGACGCCGGTGCCCGCATCATCGGCGGTTGCTGCGGCACCACGCCCGAGCACATTCGCGCCATGCGCACGGCGCTGGATTCGACGCCGCCGGGTGATCCGCCCGATCTCGACACCATCGAGGCGCGGCTCGGCCACGTGAGCACCGGCTCCCGTGCCCAGAATCGCGGCGAGCTCGACCCGGAGGCGGGATCGGCCTCGGGTGGCGGCGGCCGCGGCGGTCGCCGCCGGCGCAGCCGCGCGGAATCCCGGCCGTGAGCGCTCCCTCGTCCGCCGATCGCCTGCGCGAACTGCTCGCCGGCCCGGGCCTGCTGCAGATGCCGGGCTGCTTCGACGCCATGTCGGCACGCCTGATCGAGCAGGCCGGCTTTCGCCTGGGGTTCATGAGCGGCTTCGCCGTGTCGGCCTCGCATCTCGCCGGTCCGGACACCGGCCTGATGTCGCTCGGCGAGATGCTCGACCGTGGCCGCGAGATCTGTGCCGCGACCTCGATCCCGATGGTCGGCGACGGCGACACCGGCTTCGGCAACGCCGTCAGCGTTCGCCGCACCGTGCAGGGGTACGCCCGTGCCGGCTTCGCCTGCGTGATGATCGAGGATCAGGTCAGCCCCAAGCGCTGCGGCCATACCCAGGGCAAGCAGGTGGTGTCCCGCAAGGACGCCGAGGTGCGGTTGCAGGCGGCACTCGACGCGCGGGACGAGGGTGCCGACATCCTGATCATGGCGCGCACCGATGCCCGCGGACCGCACGGTCTCGACGAGGCCATCGAGCGGGCGCAGCGCTTCGCCGAAATGGGCGCCGACATCACCTTCCTCGAGGCACCGGAGAACGAGGAAGAAATGGTCAACTACTGTGATGCCGTGCCCGGCCCGAAGATGGCCAACATGATCGAGCACGGGAAGACGCCGATCCTGTCGCCGCAGCGGCTGGAGGAGATCGGCTATCGCATTGCCGTCTATCCACTGACCCAGCTCTCGGCCGCGATCCGCGCCATGCGCGACAGCCTCGTGCAGATCCGGGACTCGGGAGAGGCCGGCAACGTGCTCGATTTCGCCGAGCTCACCGAGACCGTCGGCTTCCCCGACTATCACCGGCTCGCGAACCGCTATTCGGACTGAAGCGGTTGCCGCGAAAGCCTGGAACGGGATCATGATCGCGCTGTTCACCGACTTCGGCTGGCGCGGTCCCTACGTGGGCCAGATGCACGCGGTGTTCGCGCGCGACGAGCGCAATCCCGCCGTCATCGACCTGATGCACGACGCACCGCGCTGCAACCCGCGCGCGGCGAGTCATCTGCTGGCCGCGCTGGCCGGTCATGTGCCCGCCGGCACGGTGTTCACGGCGGTGGTCGATCCGGGTGTCGGCACCGATCGTCGTCCGCTCGCCGTGCAGGCCGACGGGCACTGGTTCGTCGGGCCCGACAACGGCCTGTTCGATGTCGTCAGCGCACGGGCATCGGAGGTGCACTGGTGGTGCATCGAGCAGCCACTCGAGCGCGGCCACGCCACCTTTCACGGCCGCGACCTGTTCGCGCCGGTGGCGGCCGCCATTGCCCGCGGTGAACCCGTCCCCGGCAGGGCGGTCGAACCCGGATACGGCCCCGATGCCGCCGCGAATCTGGCCGAAGTGATCCATATCGACGAATTCGGCAATGCCTGTACCGGCCTCCGCGCCGTCGCCGGCGAACGGCTCGCGTTGTCCATCGGCGACACTGCACTGCCCGCGGCCCGCACGTTCGCGGACGTCGCGCCCGGTGAGCCGATGTGGCTGGTCAATTCGCTCGGCCTCGTCGAGATCGCCTGCAATGCGGACAGCGCGGCCGACCGCTTCCATCTCGACATCGGCACACCGGTGGTCTGCCGTCACACCGCACGTACCGGGGAATCGACCACATGAGCGAACATACCTTCGACTGGCAGGCCTGGCGGCGCGAGGTGCGGCGCGATCGAATCGATACCCGCGAGGCGCTGGCGCGGGATGACCGCCGGCAACGCAACCGGGAGATCGACGCCCTGCTGGAAGCGGGTTTCACGGCATTCGGCCAGGGTGTCGTCGCCTTCTGCTGGCCGTTCCGCAGCGAGCCCGAGCCGCGCTTCGCCGTGCGCCGCTGGCGCGAGGCGGGTGCGACCGCGGCGCTGCCGGTCGTGGTCGCGCCGCGCACGCCGATGATCTTCCGCCAGTGGTGGCCGGGCGTGGAAACGGCGCCCGGTGTCTACGACATTCCCTATCCGGTCGACAGCCCCGAGGTGGTTCCGGCTGCCGCGCTCGTGCCGCTGGTCGGTTTCGATCCCGGGGGCTACCGGCTCGGCTACGGCGGCGGCTACTTCGACCGCACCCTGGCGGCGCTGGAATCGAATCCGGTCACCGTCGGCCTCGGTTTCGAGATCGCCCGACTGAAGACCATCCACCCCCAGCCGCACGACATACCGCTCGACTTCATCGTCACCGAGTCCGGCATCGAGGCCCGCATCGACGGCCACCTCGAACCGCTCGAACCCGACGAGACCGATGCACGGGTGCGCGAGCTTCAGGTGGAGCGTGGTTTCGTCTGAAGCTCTTCTCCTAATCGCTCGCCGCGCGCAGCAGGCGGTCCAACACGCGGTTGGGGAGAAGGCGGCGGGCCCAGGCGAAGACGTGAGTGGGGAGGGTGACGTAGTAGCGGGGTTTCGGCCGCGGGCTCTCGAGGGCGTGGATCAGCCTGGCGAGCACGGCTTCCGGGCCGAGCGTGAACGGTGCCGCCGGGCCTTCCTTCTGCAGCCGTGCCTCGACCGTTCGATACTGCTCGCGGTGGACGCTGTTTTCGGGATCGATGTTGCGGCGCCAGGCGGCGAGGGCGTTGGCGCGGAAACGGCTCTCGATCGGGCCCGGCTCGATCAGGCTGACGTGGATGCCGCTGCCGTCCAGCTCCAGCCGCAGGGTGTCGGTCAGGCCCTCGAGCGCGAACTTGCTCGCGTTGTAGGCACCACGCCACTTCAGCGTCACCAGCCCCAGTACCGACGAGTTCTGCACGATGCGGCCGTGGCCCTGGCGCCGCATGACCGGGATGACCCCGTTGGTCAGCTCGAGCCAGCCGAACAGGTTGGTCTCGAACTGGGTTCGCAGCACGCCACGCGACAGGTCCTCCACCGCGCCGGGCTGTCCGTAGGCGCCGTTGTTGAACAGCGCGTCGAGCCGGCCATTGGTGCGCTCGAGGGTCTCGTCGAGCGCCGCCGCGATGCTGTCGGGCTCGTCCAGGTCGAGCCGCAGCGACTCGAGACCCTCGCCGGCGAGCCGCTCCACATCCTCCTGTCGGCGAGCCGTCGCGAACACCCGCCATCCCCGGTTTGCCAGCCCGCGGGCGCAGTGGTAGCCGATGCCCGAAGAGCAGCCGGTGATGAGGATGGTGCGGTCGGAAGACATGGGGAGAGGATACAGATGTAGGTTGGGCCGACGAAGGAGGCCCAACAAGGGCCACGGAAAATGTTGGGCCTCCTGCGTCGGCCCAACCTGCAGTCTTCCTGGTACTTGCCCCTTTGCCCGTCCGCATTTACCCTTCCGCCTCTTTCCCGCTCCGGAATCCTGACACACCATGCGCAGCCACTACTGCGGACGGCTCGATGCATCCGCCCTCGACGTGCCCGTTGAACTGACCGGCTGGGTCCACCGCCGGCGGGACCACGGTGGCGTGATCTTCATCGACCTGCGCGATCATGCCGGGCGGGTGCAGGTGGTGTTCGATCCGGACGATCCCGAGGTGTTCCGGGTCGCCGAGCAGGTGCGCGGCGAATACGTCCTGCGGGTCACGGGGCACGTGCGGCGCCGTCCCGAGGGGACCGAGAACCCCGATCTGCCGACCGGCGAGATCGAGGTGCTCGCCGCCGGCATCGAGGTGCTCAACCGGGCGAAGACGCCGCCGTTCCAGCTCGACGAGTGGGACGTCGGCGAGGAGCACCGGCT
>CAYZHJ010000134.1:0-6994 GCA_964478305.1 uncultured Ectothiorhodospiraceae bacterium | reverse complement strand
GCCGAGGCATTGCGCTCCTTCCTGCGCCAGGACCCGGACGTGATCATGGTCGGCGAGGTCCGCGACCTGGAGACCGCCGAGATCGCGATCAAGGCGGCCCAGACCGGGCATCTGGTGCTGTCGACCCTGCATACCAATGATGCGCCGCAGACCCTGTCCCGTCTCATGAACATGGGTGTCCCGCCGTTCAACATTGCGACCTCGATTTCGCTCATTATCGCGCAGCGGCTGGGGCGGCGTCTCTGCAAGTCCTGCAAGGCACTTGACGAGATTCCCAATGAGGCGTTACTCAAGGAAGGCTTCAGGGAAGACGAGCTGTCCGAGCTCAGGATCTACAAGCCGGTCGGCTGCGATCAGTGCAACGGCTCGGGCTACAAGGGCCGGGTCGGCATCTACCAGGTGATGCCGCTGACCGATGCGATCGGCCGCATCATCATGGAGGGCGGCAACTCGATGGACATTGCCGACCAGGCGGCGAAGGACGGGGTGAACGACCTGCGTGCATCCGCGCTCAACAAGGTCCGTGACGGGGTTCTGAGTCTGGAAGAGGCAAACCGGATAACGGTGGATTGATACCATGGCCGAAGCGGCAACGAAAACCTTCGACTGGGAAGGCAAGGACAAGGGCGGCAACAAGGTCCAGGGCCAGATGTCGGGGCCGAATGCCGACTGGATCAAGGCCCAGCTCCGGCGCAAGGGCACCACACCGACCCGGGTGAGACCGGCGAAACAGAAATCCCGTCGCGGGAAGATCACTCCCGCCGACATCGCGATCTTCGCCCGTCAACTCTCGACCATGCTGAATGCCGGGGTCCCGATGGTGCAGTCATTCGACATCGTCGGCAACGGTCTCGACAACCGGGCCATGGGCGATCTGGTGCTGTCGATCAAGAATGATATCGAGGGCGGATCCAACCTCAGTACCGCCCTGCGCAGACACCCCCAGTATTTCGATTCCCTGTTCTGCAACCTGGTCCATGCCGGCGAGCAGTCCGGTACACTGGATGACCTGCTCGACAAGATCGCCCTCTACAAGGAAAAGACCGAGGCGCTCAAGGGCAAGATCAAGAAGGCCATGTACTATCCCGCCGCCGTCCTCGTGGTGGCCTTCGTCGTCACGGCGATCCTGCTGGTGTGGGTGGTCCCGCAGTTCCAGAGCCTGTTCGAGAACATGGGCGGGCAGCTCCCTGGCTTCACCCAGATGGTGGTGAGCCTGTCCGAGTGGTTCCAGGAGTGGTGGTACATCGCGTTCGGCGGGATTGCGGCCGCGGTGGTGATCTTTGCCCAGGCCAAGAAGAAATCCAAGGCCGTCGCCGACGGCGTCGACAAGCTGCTGCTCAAGCTGCCGCTGATCGGGCCGATTCTCAAAAAGGCCGCAATCGCGCGCTTTGCCCGCACCATGTCGACCATGTCCGCCGCCGGTGTGCCGCTGGTCGAGGCAATGGAATCGGTCGCGGGCGCGTCGGGCAACGTGGTCTTCGAGCGGGCCATCCTGCAGATGCGCGACGAGTCGGCCAGCGGTCAGCAACTCCAGGTCAGCATGTCGCGTACCGGCCTGTTCCCGAACATGGTCCTGCAGATGACCGCTATCGGCGAGGAATCCGGATCTCTCGATGCCATGCTGGCGAAGGTCGCCGACTACTACGAGGCCGAGGTCGACAATGCCGTCGACAGCCTCACCAGCCTGATGGAGCCGATGATCATGGCGTTCCTCGGCGTGGTCATCGGCGGTCTGGTGATCGCCATGTACCTGCCCGTGTTCCGCATGGGCGAAGTGCTGTAACGGCACCCCGGCACAATCCTTCATGACCGCCTTCGAATGGTCCGACCCGGGTGTGTTGCTGACATTCGCCGTTGTCATCGGCCTGATCATCGGCAGCTTCATCAATGTAGTGATCGCCCGTCTGCCGGTCATGCTGGAGCGACAATGGCGTGCCGAATGTAGCGAGCTCTTCGCCGAAGGGGACACCACTGATGAAAGCGAACTCCGGGAAAATGGCCGCGAGGATCGCTTCGACCTTGTCGTACCCCGCTCGCGCTGCCCCGACTGCGGCGCCCGGGTGCGTGCACGGGACAACATCCCGGTATTGAGCTGGATCCTGCTTCGCGGGCGCTGCCGGGAATGCGGACGACGGATCAGCCTGCAGTACCCGCTGGTCGAGCTGTCGAGTGCCGCGCTCGCGGCTGCGGTCCTGCTTCGCTTCGGCGCCGGCGGCCATGCCCTTGTCGTGATCGTGTTCAGCTGGATGCTGCTGGCGGCCGCCGTCATCGATCTTCGCACCACCCTGCTGCCGGACAATCTCACCCTGCCCCTGCTCTGGTTCGGACTGGTCGTGAGTGCCACGGGCATGACCCCGGTCATGCCTGTGGACGCCATCGTCGGGGCCGCCAGCGGCTACCTGCTCTTGTGGGGCCTGTACCACGTCTTCCGCCTGCTTACCGGCAAGGAGGGAATGGGCTACGGTGACTTCAAGCTGCTGGCCGCTCTCGGCGCCTGGGTCGGCTGGCAGGGACTGCCCGTGGTGATCATCCTGTCCTCGGGCGTCGGCGCGATCGTCGGCCTGGGGCTGATTCTGCTCCAGGGCAGAGATCGGGCCGCACCCATTCCCTTCGGCCCCTTTCTCGCCGCAGGCGGCTGGATCGCGCTGATGTGGGGAGAGTGGATCAGCAGTGCCTACCTCGCCTGGTCACTCGGCTGAGATGCTCGAGGTCTGCCTGACGGGGGGAATCGCCACCGGCAAGTCACTGGTCACCGAACGCTTCCAGGCACTCGGGGTACCGGTTGCCGACTCCGATCTCGTCGCCCGCGAGGTCGTGGAGCCGGGCAGCGATGGTCTCGCGCAGGTGATCGCGGCATTCGGCACGGAAATCCTGGGCCCGGACGGCCAGCTTGACCGCGGTGCCCTGCGGCAGCGCATCTTCGCCAACGACCGTGCCCGGCGGGAACTCGAGGCCATCCTGCATCCGCTGATCCGTGCGCGCATGGACGACCGCATGCGGGAATGGGCGGACAGGGGACATGCCTATGCCCTCAGGGTCGTGCCGCTGCTGGTCGAGACCGGTACCCACAAGTCCTGCGATCGCGTTCTGGTCGTCGATGCGCCACAGGCACTCCAGATCGCACGCCTGCGACAGCGAGATGACTCGAGCGAGGAACAGGCCCGCGCGATCCTGTCCCGCCAGGCCTCTCGCTGGGAGCGTCTGGCGGTTGCCACCGAGGTGGTCGACAATGGCGACACGGTTGCTCCCGGGACATCCATCGGTCCCCAGGTACTGGCCTTGCACCGCAAGTATCGTGCGCTCGCGCGACACGGAATCGGCTAGCCGGCTTCACGGGAGGGATGCGGGTGTCGAATCAGTGACAGCCGTCGTTGAATCCGGACCGTTTATTGACGAGAATCAATCCCTTGCCGCGTGCAGGCGACGCGACCGCACGCGCCACGATCTGTCCCCGGAGCACCCTGATGAGCGATATCGCGATCTTCGAGCAACCGCTGAGCGAGCGCTATCGCCTGTTCCTGCGCGCGGAGCAGCTGTTCCTGCGTCTGGATCACCACATCGCCGGGGAGAGTCCCTGGGACACCCATGCCGCATTGCAATCGATGCTGGAGCTTCTGCAGACGATCTCGCGCGGGGATTCCAAGCGCGAACTGATCAAGGAGCTTGACCGCCAGCGCACGGCCCTGTCCCGATTCGACGAACAACCCGCCGTGGATCGCGCGAGACTCAGTGGTGTCCTGCACGAGCTCCAGCGTCTGATCGATGATCTGCATTCGCTCACCGGTACGCTGGGGCAGGAATTGCGCACGAACGAACTCATCACCCAGTTGCAGCAGCGGGCCACGACCGGCGGCTACCCGGGAGTAGTCGAACTGCCCAGCTATCAGCAATGGCTGGCACGACCTGCCCCGGAACGCCGGCAGATGATGAATGCATGGATCGAGCCGCTGACGGGAGCGCGCCGCGGGATCGAACGCTGTCTGCAACTTGCGCGCGAGGCAGCCGATTGGCAGTCCGTCGAGGCCCGATCCGGCTTTCACGAGCAGACACTGGAGGCCGGACCACCGATCCAGCTGTTGCGGGTACGGCTGGGCGGTGACTCCCGCACTGGCGGCCGTTTTCCGGAAATCAGCGCCGGTCGGCAGCGCTTCACGATCCGTTTCTTCGAGCAGCGCGATCCCGCTCGCCGGGCCACCCAGATCAGCGACAGCATTCGTTTCGAGCTCGCCTGCTGCGGCGTGTGAGGAATTCGTCACATCATCGCCGCGACCCGGAACGCCGGATGGCTCCGGCCCTGCCTTCCGAGCGCTCGTCGGCAGCCGGATGCTCCCGTGCGGATTCCGGTCGCAATCCGGCCTACCCGGATCGACACGCCGTAGGCCGGAACGCGAGCGCAGCGCGCTTTCCGGCGTCCCGAACTCAAGGCTCCGGCCACAGCCCGCGTATTGCCGCGATGCCGATGGCGCCCCGCTCGCGGACGCGCGTGATGTCCTCCACGCCCATGCCTCCGATTGCATAGACCGGCAGCGCGGTCGTGGCCGTCAGTTCCTCCAGGCCGGTCCAGCCCAGGGGCGGAATGCCGGGATGGCTCGGCGTCGCGCGCACGCTGCCGATCAGGATCCGGTCCGTCCCGAGTCGCTCGGCGTGGCGGATCTCTCCGCGGTCGTGACAGGCACAGGACAGGATCCTGTCGGCAGGTATCGGCCGGCTGGCGAAACGTCGTGCCGCCGCCGTACCAAGATGCAGACCCGCCAGCCCGGGACAACGTTCGAGCCATTCGGGATCGTCCGTGTTCGCGATCAGTTGGACCCGATTCGGCGCGGCGGCCGCTATGCGAATGGCCCCATCGATGAACCGTTGCCACGATTCGGGATCCAGCCCCGGGGCCCGCAGCTGGATCAGCTCCACGCCACCGGCGATCGCCCGTTCGACTCCCGCGAGCACCTCGTCGAGCGTGGCTGCATCCGGGGTCGGGGTGATCAGCCAGCGATCGGGATACTGCAGTGCCGCGAGAATGGACCGGTTCGCGGCCGGAAACCGTTCATGCGCCAGGTCCTCCGGTCGATACCAGTCGAACGCCTGATCCTCCATCGCTTCGGGCTCGCCCGACCAGTCCTCGACCCGGCACACGTGCAGGACGACATCGCGGTCTTCGTAGCAGTGACGCACGCGGATGAAGGGCTCCCATCGCAGCGGACGAATGCCCAGTTCCTCCGTGAGCTCACGCTCGAGCGCGGTCGCGATGTCCTCACCCGGGTCGATCTTGCCGCCCGGGAACTCCAGGCATCCCCCCTGGTGCCGCCAGGCGGCGCGCTCGGCAACCAGCACCCGGCCGTCGGCCCGGTGCAATACCGCAACCGCGACCTCGATGGTGTCACTCATCGCCGGCGCACTACCGGTCGAGCCGGCTCAGGTCCGGTAATCGGCGTTGATGCGCACATAGTCACAGGAGAGATCGCTGGTCCACACGGTGGTGGCGGCATCGCCACGGCCGAGGCCGACGGCGATCCGCACCTCGGTGCCGGCCATGGCCGCTGCAGCGCCCGCCTCGTCGAGATCGGGCACGGGCTCGCCCCGCCGTACCAGCGGAACGTCGCCCAGGCAGATGTCGATACCCGCGATATCGAGCCCCGGCAAGGGCGCCCGCCCCACCGCGGCCAGGATCCGGCCCCAGTTGGGATCGCCGCCGAAGACGGCGGTCTTGACCAGTGGCGAGTGCGCCACCGTGAACGCGACGGAGCGGCATTCGTCGCGATCGGTCCCTCCGCTGACGGCGACCTCGATCAGCCTGGTCGCGCCCTCTGCATCGCGCACGAGGGCCTGTGCCAGTTCGATGCAGAGGGACCGTACCGCCGCCGCCAGCACATCGAGATCGGCCGCTGAATCGGCCCGTACGCCGCCTGCGCCGGTCGCGGACAGGGTCACGGCATCATTGGTGGAGGTGTCGCCGTCGACGGTGATGCTGTGGAACGAATCGTCGGCCGCCGCGCGCAGCATCGTCGCGAGCGATTCCGTCCGCACGGCGGCGTCGGTGGCGATGAAGGCCAGCATGGTGGCCATGTCGGGGCGGATCATGCCCGACCCCTTGGCGATGCCCGTGATGGTCACGCGGCCGCCGGCGAGTTCGACGACTCGACTGCATCCCTTCGGGCGCGTGTCGGTGGTCATGATGGCCGTCGCGGCCGCGGCCCAGCCGTCGGGACTCAGCTTCCCGGCGCATTCATCGACACCGGCACGCAGGCGTTCCATCGGCAGACGCTGGCCGATCACGCCGGTGGAGAACGGCAGCACCGCCTCGGCATCGACACCGAGCACCGTACCCGCATGCCGACAGGAATCGAGGGCATCACGTTCGCCGGTGGCGCCCGTGCCCGCGTTGGCGCAACCGGAATTGATCAGCAGCACTCGTGCGGGGGCAAGATCGAGGTGGGTCCGCGCCACTGTCACCGGCGCGGCACGGAAGGCATTGCGTGTGAACAGGGCCGCGGTGCAGCTGCTCTCCGCCAGCCGGATCAGGGCCACATCGGGCGATCCCGACGCCTTGATGCCCGCCTTCGCGGCGGCGAGCTCCACGCCGGCCACCGGCGCGAACCCGGTCTCGCCGGCAGTGACGCCCCCGCTCATTGCAGCTTGCCGTGGCAGTGCTTGTACTTGCGTCCGGAACCGCACCAGCAGGGTTCATTGCGCCCGATCTTGCGCCCTCCGCGCACGTAGGGTGTATGGGCGCTTTCGTCGTCGGCCTGTTCCCGCCCGGGGGCGGCGGGATCCGCGGCCGCGGCCGCCGCAGCTTGGTCCGCCGCGACCGGCGAGCGTGCCTCGGCATGGTGGTACTGCACCCGTTCCGCCGCCGGCCGGTTCTCCGCCTCGACCGCATCGGCATCCGCCTCCGTGCGCACCTGCACCCGGGTGAGGATGCGAACCACTTCCTGCTTCACGCGGTCGAGCATCTCGGCGAACATCTCGAACGCCTCGCGCTTGAATTCCTGCTTGGGGT
>CAYZHJ010000133.1:0-7105 GCA_964478305.1 uncultured Ectothiorhodospiraceae bacterium | reverse complement strand
GTGAGCAATGCCCGCTTCGCGCTCAATGCCGCCAACGCCCGCTGGGGCAGTCTCTATGACGCGCTCTACGGCAGCGATGTGATTCCCGCGACCGATGGTGCCGAACCGGGGCCGGCATACAACCCGTTGCGCGGGCGCAGGGTGATGGAGCTGGCCTCATCCATTCTCGACGAGATTGCGCCGCTGACCAATGGCCATCATCTGGACGTGACGGCGTATTCGCTCGCTGCCGGAAACGGGCGCACATACCTGCAGGCCCGGAAGGCCGACGGCACGACCACGATGCTGGAACATCCCGATCGTTTCGTCGGCTACGAGGGTTCCGACGAGGAGCCGCACTCGATCCTGCTGCGGCATCACGGCCTGCATGCCGAGATCCGCATCGATCGCGAGGATACGGTCGGGCGCGACCATCCGGCGGGCGTGAAGGACGTCGTGCTGGAGTCGGCGGTGACGACCATCCAGGATTGCGAGGACTCCGTTGCCGCGGTGGACGGCGAGGACAAGACGCAGGTCTACCGCAACTGGCTCGGCCTGATGAAGGGCGACCTGGAGGAAAGCTTCGACAAGGACGGGCGCACACTGACGCGCCGCCTCAGGCCGGACCGGACCTGGCAGGCCGCGGAAGGGGGGACGCTGACCCTGCCCGGGCGCAGCCTGATGCTGGTGCGCAACGTCGGGCACCTGATGACCACGCCGGCCGTGCTCGACGAGAACGGCGACGAGATCCCCGAAGGCATGCTGGACGCGATGCTCACCTCGCTGATCGCGATGCACGATCTGAAGCGTACCGGCTCGGTGATCAATTCACGCACCGGTGACAGCATCTACATCGTCAAGCCGAAGATGCACGGCTCCGACGAGGTTGCCTTCACGGTGGAACTGTTTTCCCGCGTGGAGGATGCGCTGGGACTCGCACGCAATACCCTCAAGGTGGGCATCATGGACGAGGAGCGGCGTACCAGCCTCAATCTCAAGGAATGCATCCGTCAGGCACGGGAACGCGTGATCTTCATCAACACGGGTTTTCTCGACCGTACCGGCGACGAGATCCACACCTCGATGGAACTCGGCGCGATGGTGCGCAAGGAGGACATGAAACGTGAACCCTGGATACAGGCCTACGAGGATCGCAACGTGGATATCGGCCTGGCCTGCGGCCTGCATGGACGGGCACAGATCGGCAAGGGCATGTTTCCGAAACCGGATCGCATGGCGGAGATGATGGAGACCAAGCAGGCGCATCCCGAGGCGGGCGCGAACTGCGCCTGGGTACCGTCACCGACCGCGGCCACGCTGCATGCCATCCATTACCATCGCGTGGATGTCATGGCCGTTCAGGAGCGGCTTGCGCGGCGCGAGCAGGCCTGCCTCGACGACCTGCTCACCATCCCGGTCGTGGACGATCCCGACTGGTCCGACGAAGAGGTCCGGCAGGAGCTGGACAACAATGCGCAGGGCATCCTCGGCTACCTGGTGCGCTGGATCGATCAGGGTATCGGCTGTTCCAAGGTGCCGGACATCAACGACGTGGCGCTGATGGAGGACCGGGCCACCTGCCGCATCTCCAGCCAGCACATCGCCAACTGGCTGCGGCACGGCGTCTGCAGCGAGGAGCAGGTGCTGGATACGCTGCAGCGCATGGCCGCGGTCGTCGATCGCCAGAACGCCGAGGATCCCGCCTACGAGCCGATGAGCGCCGATCTCGAGAACAGCATTGCCTTCCGTGCCGCCTGCGACCTCGTCTTCAAGGGCCGCGAGCAACCCAGCGGCTACACCGAGCCCGTCCTGCACGCCCGCCGGCTCGAGCGGAAGAACCGCCGTCCGCGATGAATCAGGAAAGGTCTGATCAAAGGCCACCTGGCCTTGATCAGACGCGGACCATGAAAATGCAATATCCATGGCCCGCGGAACCTCTGAATTGATCAGAGGTTCCCTGGTGCGGGAAGCGGAAGCGGATGGAGCAGCGAATCCACTGGAAGAACGAAGACAAGAGCAGGGAACACCGAATACACCGAAAGCACCGAAGACACTGAAGAACACCGAACTCACGGAATCGAGGGGAGCTGTTCAGCGCTGAACTGTCATTCAATAATGAACGAAGTCAAACGAACGCGATTCCTGGTCATGACTATCGTCATGCATGGCTGGTGATCATTCCGGGCATAATTCGGTGTTTTCAGTGCCTTCGGTGCGTTCGGTGTTCCCTTCCTTTCGTGTGCGTCCCCCCCCGGGGCCGGAAATCCCTGGTGAATCGCTGCCGGTACGACGGCGCCTGTCCGGGCCGATCTCCAGTCCAGTCAAGGTCGCCCTTCGATGGCACCGGAGAGGAAGCGAGGTACCGCCGCGGGCGTGGGGGAAATCGCCGGTGTCACCAGAATGGCGGCGACCACCAGCAATGCCCCGAATGCCTCGTTGAGACCGAGCGGCTCGCCGAAGGCGAGCAGGCCGATGACCATCATGGTCGGCAGCTCGGCCGCGCCCGCCGCCGACGCGCGCGATACCGACACGGATCGGGCGGCGAAGGTATAGAGGATCTGCGGCAGGGTCGCCGTGACCAGTGCGATGCCCGCGATCCAGGCCCAGCCCGTGGCCGTTGCCGGAAACAGCGTGCCGGAGCCGGACAGCAGGGCGGCCGGCAGCAGTCCCGCGACATGTCCGACGCTGACGGCACTCCAGCGCTCCATGACGGAAAGGTTCCGTCCCGCGGTCGAGATCAGCACCACGATCAGCGCGAAGCCGACCGGCGCCGGCAGGCTCGAGAGCAGCACGAGAAACTGCTCGGTCGAGATCGTGCCGGGGGCATTGACGATGAATGCGCCGCCGAGCACGAGCACTGCTCCTCCCATCGCCCGGGGCGTGATGTCCTGACCGACCAGGAATCGGCCGAGGAGTACCACGAACAGCGGGTAGCTCATGTAGAACACACCCGCGCTCGCGATGGGAACGGTGTCGATGGCATTCAGGTAGGTCGTCCAGCCCAGCCCGCCGGCGAGACCGGCGCCTGCCAGCGCGATTGCCGGCCGCAGGGCACTGCGGCGCCACGGCAGGAAGGCCAGCGCCAGCGGCAGCGCCAGGCAGAACCGGTACAGCGCGATCGCTTCCGCCGACAGGCCGGCCTCCAGCAGGGCGCGGGCGAACAGCGGCACCATTCCGAAGCAGAGTGAAGCGAAGGCGATCAGCCCCGTCGCGAGCAGCGGTGACGGCATGAATCCGGCTCCTTGTCGAATCTCCAGGTGCAGTGGAGATTAGGCCGGAGTCAGGTATGCGTCCAATGATAAATTCATGCATAATTCCATGAATTACATACATGGAATCCGATGTCCACCAGGCTCGACATCCGGCATCTCGCGATGCTGCGAACGATCGCCGAAACAGGCAGCGTGACCCGGGCCGCCGACCGCCTCGGCGTGACCCAGTCCGCGCTGACGCACCGGCTGCGCGAGGCCGAGCGTCGACTGGATGCCGAGCTGTTCGGACGCACCGGCAATCGCCTGCATCTCACGCCGGCCGGCGAGCGGCTCTACGCCACCGCGGTGTCGGTGATCGAGGACCTGGAACGCGCCGAGTCGGACGTGCGAGTGCTGGCCGAACAGCAGCGCACGGTCGTGCGCCTGGGGCAGGGCACCTACAGCCGCTTTCACTGGTATCCCGATTTCGTCCAGACCCTCGATGATCCGGACCTGGAACTGGACGTGGTCGCGCGTGCGGCACGCGAGCCGCTGACCTGTCTGCTGGAGGGTGCGGCGGATGTCGTCACGGTGCACGGCATCGAGCAGGAAAAGCGGCGCCTGCGCTGGTTCCGGCTGGCGAGCGATCCGCTGGTCGCGATCATGGCGCCGAATCATTCGCTGGCCGGCAAGCCGTTCCTGGAAGCGGATGATTTCGTCAACGAGCGCTACATCACCTATACCCTGCAGCCGGCTCCGGGGTTCGAGTGGCAGCGGCTGTTCCGGTCGGCGCGGGTGCGTCCGCGGCGCATGTCCGTCGTGGGCGTGCCCGAGGCCATCATCGACCTGGTCCGGGCGGGCTTCGGCGTCAGCATCCTCAGCCAGTGGGCGGTGCAGCCCGAGATCGCCGACGGCACCCTGGTGGCGCGGCCGATCGGGCCCTCCGGCCTGAATCTCAACTGGTGGGCCGTGGTACGGCGTGACGAGCCGGACGACTCGCCGGCGTCGCGTGTCGCCCGGGCACTGGTGCGCTGGAGTCGCTCACGCCAGGAAGGCGACGTGACGGTCGGTTTCGAGGCGACTGCCGACGACTGACTTCGACAGGAGCGACAGCAGCCGGCGGCGCGACCGTGGGGGGAGATACGGGGGGTAGTGTGTGCGGTACCGGCTTCAGTTGCCGGCCCTGGCGCTGGTGATCCGGTCCGATTTGCGCTGTTCATAGCGGCGCGCGGCGGCGGCGACGGCGCCGCTCTCGCCGGTCTCGAGCCACTGGCGCACGCGGCCGACGTCACCGATCGGCGTGCGGCGGCCGAAGGAATCGAGCAGTACCATCGCCACGCGTCGGCCGCCGATCCCTGTGGTCACGACCAGACAGCGACCGGCCTCGTCGAGGTAGCCCGTCTTGCTGAGACCGATGTTCCAGCGGCTGCGGTAGACCAGCACGTTGGTGTTGCCGTAGTGCAGGCGGTAACGGGGGTTGCGCAGATGTACCGTGTGACGGGGCGTGTCGCCGAATTCCCGGATCGCCGGGTATGCGGCGGCGGCCCTGACCAGCTTCAGGAGGTCGTCGGCGGTGGAGCGATTGCCGACCGACAGTCCACTCGGGTCGAGGAAGCGGGTCTGCTCCATGCCCAGTTCGCTCGCACGGGCGTTCATTGCCCGGATGAAGGCCGGCAGTCCGCCCGGATGATGCCGGGCCAGCACGTAGGCAGCGTGGTTTTCCGAGGCCATCAGCGAGATCTGCACCAGGTCGCGCCTGCGCGCCTGCGAGCCGATGCGCAGGCGAGTGTAGGCATTGTTCGGAGCCGGTTCCTCGCGCTCGACAATGGTCAGCCACTGGCTCATGTCGGCACCGGAGTCGAGCACGACCAGCGCGGTCATCAGCTTGGTGATCGAGGCGATGGGGACGACCCGCTCCGCGTTCTTGCGATACAGGATTTCGCCGGTATCGAGATCGGCGATTGCCGCGTGCACCGAGGCGAGCGCGAGCTTTGCCCGGTCCGGTGACGGCATTCCGGCCGGATCCGGCTCGGCGGACCGGACCGTCAGCGGGATGATCGCGAGCAGCAACAGGGCCGCCAGCCGTTTTCCTGTCTGCATTCCTCGTGCTTCCGGGGCGGATCGTGCCGTTATCGTACAAGGGAATCGCGCTTGATGGGAGCGGACTTGCCCGCGAATCCCTTCGGGCACCCCTGCGGGTTCGATTCACGGGCAAGCCCGCTCCACCACCATTGGCCGGAATCCGGAGCCTGCCGCCTCATTCTCCCAGCACGGTCTTGCGATAAAGGTCGCCCAGTCTGCTCTCGGGATCGTAGCGCCGTTTCAGGCGTTGCCAGGCGTCGCGGTCGTAGTGGCGCCAGAATTCGTCCTCGGAGTAGTACGAACTCGAGTAGAGCGACTTGATGCCGTCGAGCTCGGCGACCTTCCGTTCGACCTTGCGGTTGAAATGCCCGGGTGGATGCGCCTCGCGGGTGCGGATGACATCCCAGAAGCCGAAGTTGACATGGAGCGTGTCCGGATTCAGCGGATACAGGTCGAAACGCCGGTCCCGCCGGCATGGGCGAATCGGGCAGATCCAGATCGGGTGGATGCCGATCTCGCGCTGGAAGAAGTCGAGGAACTCGGATGCGTGCTCGATCGGTATGTCGACATCCTGGATCACCGATTCGGCGTGCAGGCCGCGCATGCGGTTGATGAAGCCGGTGACGTTCCAGCGCGCGTTCCAGCGCATGATCTTCTGGTAGGTGATCGAGTTGAGCCGCTCCGGTCCCAGGATACGGCGCACGATGGGGTTCTGTGCGTACACGTTCTTCGAGCACCAGAACCAGTCGGTGTCCCAGCGCCAGATGAAGTCTCGGGTCGTGAGCCAGTCCTCCTCGCGTTGCCGGATCGAGCGGTAGTAGATGTTGCGATACGTATAGTCGCTGGTGTACGGCGCCTCGTCGGCAAAGGTGGCGAGCGTGAGGTAGTGCTCACCGGGAGCGAACACGGTGCCGTCGACGAAATCCACGTCGCCGGCCTCGCACTGGTGCCGCAGCGCCTCGAAATACGTCTGCGCATCGTCGTAATGCAGATGACGCAGGTGAACGTGGCGCTTCACCGGCATGGTCTGCGCCTTCACGCGCACGGCATAGCCGAGCGTGCCGTAGGAATTGGGAAAGCCGAAGAACAGGTCGGCATGCTCGTTGTCCGGCGTGGCGAGCACGAGTTCGCCCGCGCCCGTGGCGATCTCGAGCTCCTGGATGGTCTCGTGGACCAGGCCGTAGCGAAACGAGGAAGCCTCGATGCCGATACCCGAGATGGCGCCGCCGATGGTGATCGAGCGCAGTTGCGGCACCACTGTCGGCATCGTGCCGCAGGCCAGGGTGGCATCGACCAGGTCGGAATAGGGCGTCATGCCCTCGGCATCGACCGTCCGGGCGCCCGGATCGACCGTCAGCACGTGGCGGAAGGCGCGCACGTCGAGCGCCCGGCCCGCCCCTTCCCTGCGGCTGCGGAACAGGTTGGAAGTGTCCTTCCCCAGGCGCACGCCCGTGTCGGCGGCGCGCATGCCCTCGAGCAGGCGCTGCTTGCGGGCCTCGTGACCCTCGTCCCGTTCTTCGTCGGCCATCAGCGTTCCGCTTCCCCGACCGGCGCGCCTTCGGCCGGCCGCTCGCGGAAGTCGGGCGCATACTGATACGCCCGGCTCCAGGGATAGTCCTCGCCGACGTTGCCCTTCGAGAAGATGATCTGGAACAGGTGCGTGTAGCCGGTCGCGGCGCGGAACATCTCGGCGCAGCCGTGGAGATAGACGCGCCAGTTGCGCCGGAAACGCTCGTCGAAGTGCTGCGGATCGATCCGGCGGATCTCCTCCCAGTGCCGGTCGAAGCGTTCGGCCCAGGCATCGAGCGTGAGCGCGTAGTGGCGCCGCAGGTTCTCGATGTCGAGGATCTCGA
>CAYZHJ010000132.1:0-7348 GCA_964478305.1 uncultured Ectothiorhodospiraceae bacterium | reverse complement strand
CCGGGGTGTACTCGGGCTTGTACTCGCGCAGCCAGGCGCCGAAGGACTTCTCCAGCCGCAGTGACAGCATGGCCCGCATGCCGAACGGCCGCAGGCCGAGGTCTTCGCCGGCCTCGCTCAGCGTCTCGTACAGCGCGACCTGGAAGTCCGGCGGCACGAAGATCTCGTAGCCGAGATCGCCGGTGAAGGTGACGCGGCTGACCAGTGCGGGGCAGGAGCCGACGTGCATGCGCTGCGTCCGCAGGAACGGGAACGCCTCGCGCGAGACGTCGGCATCGGCGACGCGCTCGAGCAGCCGGCGCGCGTTCGGACCGGCGATCTGGAAGCCGAGCTGCTCCAGCGAGACGTTGCGCACCTCGACACCGGAGTCGGGCAGGTTCTGCTCGAACCAGCGCATGTGGAAGGCCTGCGCGTTGTACGAGGCGATCAGCCGGTAGTGGTCGGGGCCGAGGCAGGTGATGGTGAAGTCGCCGATCAGCCGGCCCTGCGGGCTCAGCATCGGTGACAGCCGCATGCGGCCCTCCGGCGGCATGCGGTTGGCCATGATGCGGTTGAGCCATTCCTCGGCAGCGGGGCCGCGGACTTCATACTTTCCGAAATTGTGGACCTCGTTGATGCCGACCGCCTCGCGCACGGCACGACATTCGGCGCCGACCGCGTCGAAGGCGTTGGAGCGGCGGAAGGTCGGCGTTTCGTACAGCGGCTCGCCCTCGGGTGCGAAGTAGTTGACGTGCTCCATGCCGTAACCCTGGCCGAACACGGCGCGCCGCGATTGCCAGATGCCGTAGGCGGGCGTGGTGTGCAGCGGCCGGCCCGCGGGCAGTTCCTCGTTCGGGTAGGACACGGCGAAGCGGCGCTGGTAGTTCTCGCGGGCCTTCACGCGGGTGTAGGGCCGGGTGCAGGTGTCGCCGAAGCGGGCCACGTCCATGGCGAAGACATCGCGCGAGGGCTCGCCCTCGATCATCCATTCGGCCAGTGACAGGCCGACGCCGCCGGCCTGGCTGAAGCCGGCCATGACGCCGCAGGCGCACCAGTAGTTGCGCAGGCCGGGCATCGGACCCATCAGCGGATTGCCGTCTGGCGCGAAGGTGAACGGGCCGTTGATCACCTGCTTGATGCCGGCTTCCGCCAGCACCGGGTAGCGCCGGTAGGCGAACTCGAGCGAGTCCTCGAAGCGGTCGAGGTCGTTCGGCAGCAGCTCGTGGCCGAACTCCCACGGCGTGCCGCCCACGGCCCAGGGCCGGGCGTCCTGCTCGTAGAAGCCGATCACGAGTCCCTGGCCCTCCTGGCGCAGGTAGCTCTCGCCCTGGGCATCCATCACGTGCGGCAGCTCGGTGTCATGGCCGATCACCTCGGGGATGGCGTCGGTCACGAGATACTGGTGTTCCATCGGGTGCAGCGGCAGCTCCACGCCGGCCATGCGGCCGACCTCGCGCGCCCACAGGCCGGCGGCATTGACCACGTGCCCGACCACGACCGTGCCCTGGTCGGTGACCACGTGCCATTCGCCGTTCGGTTGCGGCTCGAGGCGCTCGACCATGGTGTGGAGCTGGATCTCCGCGCCGTTGATGCGGGCCGCCTTCGCATACGCGTGCGTGGTGCCGTAGGGATCGAGGTGACCGTCGAGCGGGTCGTGCAGCGCGGCGAGGATGCCGTCCGTATTGGTGATCGGCGACAGTCTGCGGATCTCGTCGGGACCGACGATCTCGGTCTCCAGGCCCATGTAGCGGTGCTTGGCGCGCTCGGCCTTCAACTGGTCCAGGCGCTCGCTGTTCTCGGCCAGGGTCAGGCCGCCGACATGATGCAGGCCGCAGGACTGGCCACTGATTTCCTCGAGTTCCTTGTAGAGACGAATGGTGTAGCCCTGCAGCGCGGCCATGTTGGTGTCGGCGTTCAACGTGTGGAAGCCGCCGGCCGCGTGCCAGGTGGAGCCGCTGGTCAGCTCCGAGCGCTCGATCAGCAGGACGTCGTTCCAGCCGAGCTTGGTCAGGTGATAGAGCACGCTGGCGCCGACCACGCCGCCGCCGATGATTACTACGCGCGCCTGGGATTTCATGAATGCCTCCGATTCTTCTCTCGTTGCCGTGATCATGCATTCGGCTTCGGGGTTTTCCGTTTCATGACCGGAAGAAGAACACCGAAGGCACCGAGCGCACCGAAAGACACCGAAAACGGTGATCAGTCCTGTCTTCCTCGGCGCCCTTCGGTGCTATTCGGGGTGTTCGGTGTTCCCTGTTTGGAAGGAAACCACCGAAGATACCGAACACGCCGGAAACCGTATCCGCGCCTGCATTTTCGGTGCCTTCGGTGTGTTCAGTGTTCCCTGTCCCTGGTTCAGCCGCTGACCCGCCGATTGTCGGCTCACGTCCCCACGGCGTACAACGCGGCCTCGCACGGGCTCGTTGACCGTGCAAACGGCATACTGGACGATATCCGCTATATTGGAAACCCCGGGATCAAGGGCCGTCCGGGCCTTCATCCGCGCCGCGAGGAAAACGCCCCGTGAACGACAAGGCGACCGCCGACAATGACCGCCTCCCGGAGAGCGGCGAATACCCCGCCCGGCGCCTGGGCGAGACGCTGCGGCGGGTGCGGCGGGCGCGGCACCTGACGCTGGCGGCTCTGTCCGAACGCAGCGGTGTGTCGCGCTCGATGCTGTCGGAGATCGAGCGCGGCTCGGTCAACCCGACCATCGGCGTGTTGTGGAACCTGACCTTCGCGCTCGGCATCGAGATCGGCGACCTGCTGACCAATGCCTCGGTCGCCGAGGGCGGCGCCGATGTCATCGAGCACGTCAAGTCGTACTCCACGCCGACCATGCGCAGCGGCGACGGCAGCTGCGTGCTGCGCATCCTCAGCCCCACCCGCACGCTGTTGCCGATCGAGTGGTACGAGATGCGCTTCGATGCCGGCGGTACCTTCGACGCACCGCCCTACCGGGCCGGCACCTATCTCTATCTGACCGTCTACAGCGGGGTATTGACCGCCTCGATCGGCGGGCGCACGGTGACGGTGGACCCCGGCGACACCCTGCGCTTCCCGGGCGACCAGGAAATCCGCCTGCAGGCGGCGGCCGGGGAGCCGGCCGTGGCCTGGCTGGTGGTGGCATTGCCGGAGTCCTACGACGGGCCCGTCAAGCGTCCCTGAAAGCGGTGTCGAAGAGGGATTGACCGCTTCGACGATATACTGGACGATCTCCGGTATATCGAACAACGCCGGAAAAATCGCCATGTCCCTTGCGCTGCTCGAACAGGCGGCCGCAACCCTGCGAGAACTGGAGTCCGAGGGCCTCGCGAAGCGCGAGCGCCCGATCCTGTCGCCGCAGTCGAGCGAGATCCGCGTCGATGTCGACGGCGAACGGACCCTGCTCAACCTGTGCGCCAACAACTATCTCGGCCTGGCCGACGACGCGCGCCTGATCGCCGCGGCGAAGCGCGCACTCGACAGCCACGGCCTGGGCATGGCCTCGGTTCGCTTCATCTGCGGCACCCAGGACCTGCACCGGGCGCTCGAGCACCGGGTGGCCGAATTCCTCGGTACCGAGGATGCAATCCTGTTTTCCTCCTGCTTCGATGCCAATGCCGGCTTTTTCGAGGCGGTGCTGGGACCGGAGGACGCGATCCTTTCCGACCAGCTCAACCACGCCTGCATCATCGACGGCATCCGCCTGTGCAAGGCGCGGCGATTCCGTTACGCCAACGGCGACATGGACGAGCTGGAGGCGCGACTGAACGAGGCCGGCGACGCGCGCAACCGGATCATCGTCACCGACGGCGTGTTCTCGATGGACGGCATCAGCGCCGACCTGCCGCGCATCTGCGAGCTGGCGGAGCGATTCGACGCGCTGGTCATGGTGGACGACAGCCACGCCACCGGCCTGCTGGGTGCGCGTGGTGCCGGCACGCCCGAGGCGCTGGGCGTGGAGGGCAGGGTGCAGATCCTCACCGGCACCTTCGGCAAGGCGCTCGGCGGGGCCTCGGGTGGTTACGTCGCCGGACCGGCCTCGATCGTCGGGCTGCTGCGCCAGCGCGCGCGGCCGTACCTGTTCTCCAACGCGCTGGCGCCGCCGATATGCGCGGCGACGCTGGCGGCGATCGACATCGCCGAGGCTGGCGGCGAGTTGCGCGAGCGCCTGCGCGACAACGCGCGCCGCTTCCGCGACGGCATGAGCGCCGCCGGCTTCGAACTGGTGGCGGGCAATCACCCGATCATCCCGGTGATGACGCGTGATCCGCATCTCGCGCAGGCCCTGGCGTCCGGCCTGATGGAGGAGGGCATCTACGTGACCGCTTTCTCCCACCCGGTGGTGCCGCGGGGGCAGGATCGGGTGCGCACGCAGATGTCGGCGGCGCACATGCCGGAACAGCTCGACCGCGCGGTCGAGGCCTTCACGAAGGTGGGACGGCGCATCGGACTGGTTGACTGACATGGCCACGATGCAGGCCCTGGTGAAGAAGGAGGCGGCACCCGGCCTGTGGCTGGAAGCCGTCGAGCGGCCGGCGCCGGGTCCGCACGAGGTGCTGATCCGGGTCACGCACGCGGCCATCTGCGGCACCGATGTGCACATCCACAACTGGGACCAGTGGGCGCAGTCGACGGTGCCGGTGCCGCTGGTGATCGGCCACGAGTACGTCGGCACGGTCGAGGCGGTCGGTGACGAGGTCGAGGCCGTGAAGCCCGGCCAGCGGGTCTCCGGCGAGGGACACCTGGTATGCGGGCACTGCCGCAACTGCCGCGCCGGGCGCGAGCACCTGTGCCGCAACACGGTCGGCGTGGGCGTGCAGCGCCCGGGCGCGTTCGCCGACTACCTGGTGATCCCGGAGCACAACGTCTGCCCGGTGCCGGACGGCATCCCGAACGAGATCGCGGCCATCCTCGATCCGCTCGGCAACGCGGTGCACACGGCGCTGTCGTTCGATCTGGTGGGCGAGGACGTGTTGATCACCGGCGCCGGCCCGATCGGCCTGATGGCCGCGGCGGTGTCGCGCCACGTCGGCGCGCGCCACGTGGTGATCTCGGACATCAACGACGAGCGGCTGGCGCTGGCGCCGGCGATGGGCGCGACCCGCGCGGTCAACCCGCGACGCGAGTCGCTGGCCGAGGTCGGTCGCGAGATCGGTCTGACCGAGGGCTTCGACGTCGGCATGGAAATGTCGGGCAGCGCTGAGGCGCTGGCGGCGATGATCGACACGGTGAATCACGGCGCCCACATCGCGCTGCTGGGCATCTTCCCGGGCGGCACGGTCGAGGTCCCGCTCAACCGCGCCATCTTCAAGGCGCTGACCCTGAAGGGCATCTACGGCCGCGAGATGTTCGAGACCTGGCACAAGATGTTCTCGATGCTGCAGAGCGGCCTCGACGTGCGGCCGGTGATCACGCACCACCTGCCGTTCGCCGAGTTCGAGCAGGGCTTCGCGGCTTTGCGCGAAGGGAAGGCGGCGAAGGTGGTGCTGGATCTGGTGGAAGAAGGGGGTTCGGCGGACAGACAGGCAGCGTAGTAACGATCGGATTCAGGGCCGGCGATCGTGGCGCGGAAGCCGGCGCCGATTTCGCGGCGCACCCCTCATCCCGGCCTTCTCCCCAAGGGGGAGAAGGAGATGAGTGATGCCGAACGAAAGGGGATCGTAACGGTGTGCCACTGAATTCAACGAACGGTCCCCTCTCCCCTTTGGGGAGAGGGGCAGGGTGAGGGGCGGATTCGGTACTCGCCCCGAACTGGCTCGACGACAGTCGAAGAGGTGAATCATGGCAAGACACAGGGGCGGCAGATCGGCCAGGCGCGCCGCGCGCGCGGCCGCCGCCGCGGAATCGGCCTCGGCGGCAATCGTCCAGCTCGAGTGGGGCCAGCTCCACTACTCGGAAGCGCCGACCGAGCCGCTCGACGCCGAGGGGGTCGAGCGCATCCACGAGGCCGCGATGTGCATCCTCGAGGACATCGGCATCGAGTTCCTGCATTCCGAGGCGCGCGGCATTCTCGAACAGGCCGGCTGCACGATCGATGGCGAGGTCGTGCGCATGGGCCGCGACTTCGTCATGGAACAGGTGGCGAAGGCACCCGAGCATTTCACCATCACGCCGCGCAATCCCGACCACGCGATCGAGATGGGTGGCGACAGGGCGGCATTCGGCTCGGTCGCCAGCGCACCGAACGTGAGCGACCTTGCCAACGGCCGCCGCACCGGCAACCGCGCCGACTACCGGAAGCTGCTGAAGCTCTGCCAGAGCTTCAATGTCATCCACTTCATCAGCGGCTATCCCGTCGAGCCGGTGGACATCCACGCTTCGACCCGGCACCTCGATGCCATATACGACCTGCTGACGCTGACCGACAAGACCATCCACGCCTATTCGCTCGGTGTCGAACGGATCGAGGACGCGATGGAGATGGTGCGCATCGCCGCCGGGCTGTCGTGGGAGGAATTCGAGGCGCAGCCGCGCATGTACACCAACATCAATTCCTCCTCGCCGCTCAAGCACGACTGGCCGATGCTCGACGGCGCGATGCGCATGGCGCAGCATGCCCAGCCGGTGGCGGTGGCACCGTTCACGCTGTCCGGGGCGATGGCGCCGATCACGCTGGCCGGCGCGATCGCGCAGCAGACCGCCGAGGCGCTGGCGGCGATCGCGCTGCTGCAGTACATCCGGCCGGGCACGCCGGTGATCTACGGCGCCTTCACGACGAACGTGGACATGCACACCGGCGCGCCGGCGTTCGGCACGCCGGAATACGTGCGCGCCATGCAGATGTCCGGACAGATGGCACGACGCTACAAATTACCCTGGCGCGGGTCCAATGCGAATGCCACCAACTACCCCGACGGCCAGGCGATCTGGGAGAGCGCGAATTCCCTGTTCGGCGTGATGAGCGGCCATGCGAACATGGTCATGCACGCCGCCGGCTGGCTCGAGGGCGGTCTGACCGCGAGCTTCGAGAAGTTCGTCATGGACTGCGAGATGCTGCAGCAATGGACGCATTATCATCAGCGCGCGGTGACGACCACCGACGAGGACCTGGCGCTGGACGCGATTCGCGAGGTCGGTGCGCACGGCCATTTCCTCGGCTGCGAGCACACCCAGTCGCGCTACAAGACGGCCTACTACAGTCCGTTCCTGTCCGACTGGAGCAACTACGAGGCCTGGGAAGAGGCCGGCGCGGTCACGGCACACCAGCGCGCCGCCCGCATCGCCAACGAGATGATCGAGGCGTACGAACCGCCGCCGCTGGACGAGGGACTGCGCGAGGAGCTGGAGGCGTTCGTCGCGAAGCGGAAGGACGAGGAGGAGGCGATCGGAACGGTGCTCTCCGACGTCGAGCGCGTCACCGACGGGAAGGCCGAGGTCGTCTGCG
>CAYZHJ010000131.1:3469-7353 GCA_964478305.1 uncultured Ectothiorhodospiraceae bacterium | reverse complement strand
TACCAGCGGCGTTCGATGGCGTGGGGATCGTAGGTCTTGTCGAGCGTCGTCATGGCCTGTTCGGCGTTGTCGGTATCGTCGGGAGTGCGCATAAAGCGGCAAAGATAGCATAGTGCGGCCCGTGCGCGGACCGGCCGACTGGTTCAGTCCCGGACGGAAACGTACCCTGTCGGTCCGTCCCGGCCGGAGTCCGTTCGATGGATCCCTTTCCGCAACGCATCGTCTGCCTGACCGAGGAGACCACCGAGACGCTGTATCGCATCGGCGAGGCCGACCGCATCGTCGGCATCTCCGGCTTCACCGTGCGCCCGCCCGAGGCGCGCCGCGAGAAGCCGAAGGTGTCGGCCTTCACCAGCGCGAAGATCGATCGCATCCGCGAGCTGCGGCCCGACCTGGTGCTGGGGTTCTCCGACCTGCAGGCCGACATCGCCGCCGATCTGATCCGCGCCGGCATCGAGGTATACGTCTTCAACCAGCGCAGTGTTGCCGGCATCCTCGGCATGATCCGCCGTCTCGGCGCGCTGGTGGGCGCGGAGGATCGGGCCACCGCGCTGGTGGCCGAGCTCGAGGACAGCATCGCGCGCGCCCGCGAGATGGCGCAAGCGCTGCCGCGGCGGCCGCGGGTGTACTTCGAGGAATGGGACGACCCGCCCATCACCGGCATCGGCTGGGTGCACGAGCTGATCGAGATCGCCGGCGGCGAGGACTGCTTCGCCGACCGCACCGCCCGCGGTGACGCGAAGGGCCGCATCATCGAGGATCCCGCCGAGGTGATCGCGCGCGCGCCCGACCTGATCATCGGCTCCTGGTGCGGCAAGCGCTTCCGTCCGGAACAGGTCGTCAACCGCGACGGCTGGCACGCCATCCCGGCCGTGCGCAACGGTCACGTCTACGAGATCAAGTCCTGCGACATCCTCCAGCCCGGCCCCGCCGCACTATCCGACGGCCTCGACCAGCTCGCCCGCTACATCAAGCGCGCTGCCGAGACTGCCGTTGTTGTGTAAAAGGGAACCGCGAATGAACGCGAATATTGGCGCGTCAGTACCTCACGCGTGTCGGAGCTTGCGCTGCGAGCGAGTTGCTGTACCAAGAATTGATTGATGGAACCACGAATGGACACGAATAGTGTTGACAGCGGAGCCGCTCGTGGAGCTTCGCTGGCAGGTGTGCATTGATTTCAGGACTGAATGATCAAGTGAGTGTCAGCGGAGCTCCGGCAACCGCTTGATGCATGTTGTTTCACATTCGTGTTGATTCGTGTCCATTCGTGGTTCCATACAGCCCATGCTGTCCGCCGGCAGCGGACTCGCAGCGCAGCTCTGACGAGCGCCGGGAACCGACATGCCCAAATTCGCGTTCATTCGTGGTTCCCGTTCTCTTCCTTGCGCTCCAGTGCGCGCCTGATGGCGCGTTCGATGGCCTTTTCCAGGGCTTCGCTGTAGCGCTCCATCACGCGGGCGGCGATGGCCTCGATTTCTTCATCGGTCAGAGTCGGTGACTGCTGCCGTTCCGGGTTGTTCCTCTTGCCATTGCCGCGGCCGTTGCCGGGGCGAACCACGTCGTCGAGGGTGGGGATGTCGTCGTCGTTCGCCATGTCAGCTCACCTCGTGGTGGTGCAGCTCGTAGCCGCGTTCGCGGTACTGGCGAAAGCGCTCGCGGCCGCGTTGCCGGCGCTCGGGCTCGGCGTCGATCACTTCCGCGACCCGCTCGAAGCGTTCCAGGAAGGCCGGCACCTCGCCGCTGTCGTTGACCAGCACATCACGGCCCTCGCCGGGCTCGTCCATTCCGCCGATCAGTACCGGACAGTCGGGATCGGCATCATTGCCGGCGAGTTCGTGAGCGACGAAACTGCCCTGGCTGAAGGTCCACAGCCGGTCGTCCAGCGCCACGGCGGTGGTGGGGGCGTGGATCCACACGCGCAGATTCATGCGGGTGGCCTTCTCCACCAGGCGGCAGAGATACGACTGGCGCCGGTCCTCGTCGGCGTCGGGCAGGATGTAGAAATCAATTCGCGTCGACATGCCGATCCAGCAGGTACTGCGTCAGCAGCGGCACGGGCCGGCCCGTGGCGCACTTGTCATTGCCGCTGACCCAGGCGGTGCCGGCAATGTCGAGATGGGCCCAGCGACGGTACTTCTTCGTGAAGCGCGCCAGGAAACAGGCCGCCGTGATGGTGCCCGCCGCACGGCCGCCGATATTGGCCATGTCGGCGAACGGACTCTTGAGCTGCTCCTGGTAGTCGTCCCACAGCGGCAGCCGCCAGCAGCGATCGCCGCTCGCATCGCCCGCCGTCTGCAGTTGCCGGGCGAGGCCGTCGTTCTTCGTCAGCAGGGCGGAGGCATGCGCGCCCAGCGCGATGATGCAGGCCCCGGTCAGGGTGGCGATGTCGATCACGGTATCGGGCTCGAACCGTTCGGCATAGGTCAGGGCATCGGCCAGGATCAGCCGGCCCTCGGCGTCGGTGTTCAGTACTTCGACCGTCTGGCCCGACATCGTGGTGATGATGTCACCGGGTCGATACGCGTTGCCGTCGACCATGTTCTCCACGGTCGGCACGACGCCGATGACGTTCGCCGCCAGGCCCATCGACGCACAGGCGCGCATCACGCCGAACACGCTCGCCGCACCGCCCATGTCGTACTTCATCTCGTCCAGCGCCTGGGCCGGCTTGATCGAGACGCCGCCGGTGTCGAAGGTGACGCCCTTGCCGACCAGCACCAGCGGTTTCGAGTCCCTGTTGCCACCGCGGTATTCCATCGTGATCAGGTGCGGAGACTGGCGGCTGCCCTGGCTGACCGCCAGCATGCCGCCCATGCCGTGTTCCCGGAGATCCGCTTCCTCGAGCACGGTGGTCTCGATGGCGCTGAACTCCCGCGCCAGGCTTCGAGCCTGTTCCGCCAGATAGGCCGGGGTGCAGATGTTGGCCGGCTGGTTGGCGAGATCGCGCGCCAGCCGCACGCCGGCGGCGATGCCCTCGGCCTCGGCAATGCCCGCCTTTGCCGCCTCGGCGTCCTTGCGGTCCGCGATGATGAACTGCAGTGCCGCCGGCGGCTTGCCGTTTTCCCGCGGCTTGCTGCGGTATTCGTCGAATCGGTAGATCGCCGCCGCGCTCGCCTCGGCCGCGGCACGGGCACGCCGGCCCGGGTTCGTGCCGCGGATGTCTATGTCTGCCAGTGTGCTGACAGCCTTTCTCGCGCCGCTGCGCTGCAATGCCCTTGCGGCAGTCTCGCTGGCACGCCGCAGTGCCCGCAGGTCGAATTCGCCACGCTTGCCGCAGCCGACCAGCAGTACGCGCTTCGCCTTCACGTCCGGCACGTTGTGGAGCATCAGCGTGGTGCCGGCCTTGCCGTCCATGTCGCCGCCGGCGAGGATCGAGCGCAAGTGACCACCGGCGGCCTCGTCGATCGCCTCCGCCGGCGGCGCGAGCCGGCGGCGTTCGAAGATGCCGACGATCAGGGCGTCGGTGCTGCGGTTGACGGGGCTGGCGGTCGTTACGCTGAATTCCATGGGCAGTGCTCACTCGATTGGTCGGGGCGGGAACCGGCTGCGCCAGCCGGCACGGACCCAGCGGATTCTACTGCTCCCGACCCGATCAAGGCCAACCAGCAGTATCCGGAAGCGCAGGGAAGGCAGCAGGATCTCGCAGAGACGCGGAGTGCGCGGAGAAATGGAAAGTCCGAACCACGGACCCGTAAATCATCTTCATTCATCCCTCCCTGCGTTCCCTGCGCCTCCGCGAGAGACTGCCTTGGAATCTCGCAGAGACGCGGAGTACGCGGAGAAACGGAAAGCCAGAGCCACGGACCCGTGAACCATCTTCATTCGTCCCTCCCTGCGTTCCCTGCGCCTCTGCGAGAGACTGCCTTGGAATCTCGCAGAGACGC
>CAYZHJ010000131.1:0-3369 GCA_964478305.1 uncultured Ectothiorhodospiraceae bacterium | reverse complement strand
GCGAGAGACTGCCTTGGAATCTCGCAGAGACGCGGAGTACGCGGAGAAACGGAAAGCCAGAGCCACGGACCCGTGAACCATCTTCATTCGTCCTTCCCTGCGTTCTCTGCGCCTCTGCGAGAGACTGCCTTTTTTCGACAGTTTCCGGACGCGGAGCGGCATTCGAACGATCGACACCAGTCCCGGGCAGTTTTGCCACCACCGGAACCAGCGGGCAGAATCGGGACTCCTGCAGCCATGACGGCGCACGACTACCCGCATGACCCTCACGATCATCGATCGCTATCTCCTGCGCGAGATCCTGCTGACCTGCGGTGCCGTGATTGCCGTGCTGATGCTCGTGCTGGCCACCAACTCGCTGGCCTACATGCTCGGCAAGGTGGTCGAGGGCAAGCTCGCGGCGGATGTCGTGGTACCGCTGTTCCTGACCAATTTCGCCCATTACCTGGTCACCCTGATCCCGCTGGGACTGTACCTGGGACTGCTGCTGGTCTTCGGCCGGCTGCATGCCGAGAGCGAGATGGCCGCGCTTGGCGCCTGCGGCATCGGTTATGCCCGGCTGTACCGGCCGGTGATGATCATCGCCGTGATCGCCGCGCTGCTCGCGGGTGCGATGGCGATCTGGGTGTCGCCCTGGGCCAAGCGCATCGAGGCCGACATCGAGGCACGGATGGCTTCGCGTTCGGAACTGGCGGGGATTGCGCCGGGGCGGTTCAATCGCACCGCCGACGGCGATGTGGTTCTGTTCGTCGAATCGATCGGCAGAGGCGGTACGCTCGAGGAAGTATTCGTCGAGGCGACGGACGAGGAGGGTATCAGTCACCTGATACGGGCCGAACGTGCGGTCGAGCGGCAGGACCCCGAATCCGGCGCGAGCTTTCTCGTGTTCGAGAACGGGCACCGCTATTCCGGCACGCCGGGCACGGCAGACTTCCGGGCAATCTCCTTCGAGCGCCACGGCATCCGCCTGTCCGAACCGAAGCGGCAATCGGCGTCGGTTGGCCGCGGAGGCAGGACCATGAGCGAGCTCTGGAACTCCGACAACCGCGGTGATCGGGCCGAGTTCGAGTGGCGCCTGGCAATGCCGATCGCCTGCCTCATGCTCGCGCTGGCGGCCCTGCCGCTGAGCCACACGACACCGCGCCAGGGCCGCTACGGGAAGATCGCGGTCGCATTGCTGATCTATCTCGCCTATTCGAACGTGCTCGTGGTCGCACGCAACAACCTGGCCGACGGCAATCTCCCGACGGAGATCGGCATGTGGTGGGCCCATGCATTGACGCTGGTACTGATCGGTCTCGGCCTGACGCATCGAGTCGGCTGGCGATGGACCCGCATGCTGTGGCTGCGCCCGTTCGCGGGAGTGGGGCGATGACGACGCCGCTGCTGAGCCGTTATGTCGCGCGCAGTGTCATCGGTGGCGCTCTGCTGGTGCTCGCGGTACTGATCGCGCTGGACACGCTGTTCGCGTTCTTCGGCGAGCTCGACGATCTCGGACGCGGCGACTACAACATCTGGACCGCGGCACTGTACGTGCTCCTGACCGTGCCCGGCCGGATCTACGAGCTGTTCCCGGCCGCGGTCGCGATCGGCGGCGTCCTGGGGCTGGGGACGCTCGCGGCGAATTCCGAGCTCGTGGTCATGCGTGCGGCCGGCATCTCGATCGGCCGCATTATTGTCATGGTGATGCAGGGCGGCCTGGTCCTGATGGCGTGCATCGTCGCGGTCGGGGAAGGAGTCGCGCCTTCCAGCCAGCAGCATGCGGAGAATGTGCGCGCGATCGCCATGTCCGGGCAGGGGGCCGCGCGCAGCGAGCGGGGCCTGTGGGTGCGCGATGGCGAACGCTTCATCAACGTCGGCGAGGTCCTGCCGGGTCGCGTGCTGCGGAATGTCGAGATTTATTCCTTCGACGGCACGCGCCTGTCGAATGCCATGCATGCCGAGCGTGCAGTGCATGGCGGTGACCACTGGCGCATGCAGGAGCTGCGCGTCAGTCGGTTCGATGACGGCGTTCTCGCCACCGAGTACCTCGAGGAGCAGCGGCGCGAGCGACTGGTACGTCCGGAGCTGTTCCAGTTGCTCACGATCAGCCCCGAGAGCCTGCCGATCTGGCAGCTTTACCGTTATGTCGAGTATCTGCGCGCCAACCGACTGGAATCGGACCGCTTCGAGCTCGCATTCTGGAAGAAGCTCGAGACCCCGCTGTCGACGCTGGTCATGCTGCTGCTGTCCTTGCCGGTCATCTTCGGATCCCTGCGCAGCGCGGGTGCCGGACAACGGATATTCATCGGCAGCCTCATAGGAATCGGCTATTACCTCGTGGCCGAGCTGTTCTCCCACATCGGTATTGTCTACGGACTAGCGCCGCCACTGGCGGCTTTCGCGCCGGTGCTGCTGTTCACCGTCACGGGATTGTATGCGCTGCGGCGCACCGTGAATCAGGGCCGCGCGAGCTGATTCGAACCGTCCCTGTCCGTGGCGAGATCGGCATGAATGTCGCATGTCGGAGGGGGCCTGTTTACACGATCAGTTTCCCGCAGTGCCGCTCCGGTCCCGCGCCATGTGCACGAGACGCGAACCGGAAAAGCGATCGTGCCAGGCAAGCCGTTCGCGGTCGATCAGGCTCCACCAGAACCCCGCACCGGCCACGGCCCAGGAGATGATCGCGAGCATGAACCGGGTCAATGCCCGCCCCCATCCGATCGATTTTCCCTCCATGTCGACCACCCGGATGTGCCAGGCACGCATGCCGAGTGTCTGTCCGCCATGGGTCCAGAAGCCGCCGAAGAAGGCAAACGCCACCGTGAGCAGATACAACCGCATCAACAGCACGGCAACCGTTTCGGTCGTGCCTTCACCGTATAGAAGTGTTGGCGGGAGTGCAGCAAAAAATAGCAGCGCAATCAATATGATAGAGTCATACACGATGGCCGCCAACCGCCGTGGCAAGCGGCAATTCGAAGTGCCCTGCATGGGGTTTCGTTCGCTTTTCATGCCTGCATGTCGAGTTGTGAAACTCTGTGTGAACCGACACTGTATCGTTTCACGATCACTCTTCCGGTTGCCAGTATCGGATCGATTCGCGGCTGTACCCATTGCATCGTTGAACACATCCTTTATATTTGCGATTGCAAACACGCCATGCACTTCTATAATGCATGGTGCATTATCAGCCACGGGAGTCGTACGTATGCCCCGCATGATAGAAGACGCGACGACGGAAGATACAACGGTCGCCGCTGCAATGCCTTCATCGGGCGCCACGACCAGTGCCGCCTCGAAGAAGAAACCGGCGTCCAAACGCAAGGCCCGTTCCAAGAAGAAGGGCGCTTCCCGCAAGAAGGCCGCTTCGAAGAAGAAGGGCGCTTC
>CAYZHJ010000130.1:0-7370 GCA_964478305.1 uncultured Ectothiorhodospiraceae bacterium | reverse complement strand
TCACCAAGATGGTGCGCGAGCACCTCACCGAATACTACGCGCCGAAGAACTTCAACTTCTGGTACTACTTCGGATCGCTCGCCCTGGTGGTGCTGGTGCTGCAGATCGTCACCGGCATCTTCCTGACCATGCAGTACCAGCCGTCGGCCGAAGAGGCATTCGCGTCGGTCGAGTACATCATGCGCGATGTCGACTGGGGCTGGCTGATTCGCTACATGCACTCGACCGGGGCCTCGATGTTCTTCGTCGTGGTCTATCTGCACATGTTCCGCGCGCTCCTGTATGGCTCGTACAAGAAACCGCGCGAACTGATCTGGCTGTTCGGTGTGCTCATCTTCGTCTGCCTGATGGCCGAGGCGTTCATGGGCTATCTGCTTCCCTGGGGGCAGATGTCCTACTGGGGCGCGCAGGTGATCATCTCCCTGTTCTCGACCATTCCCTATGTCGGCGCCGATCTGGCGCAGTGGATTCGTGGCGATTACGTGATCTCCGGGGCCACGCTGAATCGCTTTTTCGCCCTGCACGTCATCGCCATGCCGCTGATCCTGCTGCTGCTCGTGGCCGCCCACATCCTGGCGCTGCACGAGGTCGGCTCGAACAATCCCGACGGGGTCGAGATCAAGAACAACAAGGACGAGCGCGGCATCCCGCGCGACGGCATTCCCTTTCATCCCTACTACACCGTCAAGGACACGGTGGGGGTCGTGGTCTTCCTGATCGTCTTCTTCCTGATCGTGTTCTTCATGCCGGAGATGGGCGGCTATTTCCTCGAGCACCCGAACTTCGAGCCCGCCGATCCGCTGGCAACGCCGGAGCACATCGCGCCGGTCTGGTATTTCACGCCCTTCTACTCGATCCTGCGATCAGTGCCCTCGATGGGCGGATCGGCGTTCCCCGGCGTGGTCGCGATGGGTCTGTCGATCGTGCTGCTGTTCTTCCTGCCCTGGCTGGACAGGAGCGCCGTGAAATCCACGCGCTATCGTTCGATCTGGCACAAGGTGCTGCTGGCCTCGTTCGTGATCGCGCTGTTCGGCCTGGGCTACCTCGGCACCGAGGCACCGAGTCCGGTCAAGACACTGGTCGCCCAGATCCTGAGCGTGGTGTATTTCGGCTTCTTCGTCGGTCTGTACCTGCTCAGCCGCTTCGAGAAGACCAAGCCCGTGCCGGAGAGAGTGACCAAATGATGAAGCGTCTCGCACTGGTCCTGGCTGCAGTGTTTCCGTTGACCGCGATGGCCGCGGGTGGCGGTGCGGGCAGCCCATGGTGGAAGGAACCCTCGATCAACCTCGAAAACCAGGCCTCGTTGCAGCGAGGTGCCCGACTGTTCGCGAATTACTGCATGGGCTGCCATTCCGCGAAGTATCATCGCTGGATGCATGTGGCCGAGGATCTGGGGATACCGGACCACGTGGTCGAGGAGAACCTGATCTGGATCACCGACGAGGAAGGCAAGAAGGCCCAGGTCGGAACGCTGATGACCGTCGCCATGGACGAGGAATACGGTACCGATACCTTCGGCAATCCGCCACCGGATCTCACCCTGACCACGCGTTCGCGCGGACCCGGCTGGGTCTACAACTATCTGCGTACCTTCTACCTGGACGAGGATTCGCCGACGGGCGTCAACAACCCCGTATTGACGAACGCCGCCATGCCCCATGTGCTCTGGCCGTTGCAGGGCTGGCAGCGACCGGTGTACGAAGAGGACGAACACGGCGAGGGACAGCACATCGTCGGCTTCGAACTGGTCGAGGAAGGCTCGATGACCCCGGCGGAATACGACCGGGCGATCGGAGACCTGGTCAATTTCATGGTATATCTGGGCGAGCCCGCACGCATGGATCGAACCGCGATCGGCGGCTGGGTTCTGGTCTTCCTGATCGTGCTGCTGGTACTTGCATATGCACTGAAGCGGGAATACTGGAAAGACGTCCATTAACAGGTTGTTGACCAAGCCCCTTCAGCCAGTCGGTTGCTTTACGACCCTCGATGTCGAAGTGACTCCGTTCACCGGAGCGCCGGTGCATTGGATGAAGGATGGACGCCCAATCGGGCCGGTACTTGCCACCTGTCGTCAGGATTTTCGATGACCGTAGCCAATCGCGGCGTTATGACGCTGTTCTCTTCCCCGGATTCGGTGTATTGCCACCGAGCGCGCATCGTACTCGCGGAGAAGGACATTCAGGCCCGGATCGAGCAGGTCGATCCGGACAACAAGCCGGAAGACCTGTTCGATGTCAATCCATACAACACACTGCCGACGCTGGTGGACCGGGAGCTGGTGTTGTATGACTCGAGAGTGATCATCGAATACCTGGACGAGCGTTTCCCGCATCCCCCCATGATGCCGGTGGATCCGGTTTCCCGTGCCCACACTCGCCTGGCCCTGTTCCGGATCGAGAATGACTGGTACTCACTCCTGCCCGAGCTGGAGAAGGGAGAGAAATCGAGACGTGACAAGGCACGTATCGCGCTGCGCGACAGTATCGCCGCCGCCGCGGACGTGTTTGCCGCTCGTCCGTTCTTCCTCAGCGATGAATTCACGATGGTGGATGCCTCGATCGCGCCGATCCTCTGGCGGCTCGCCGTATGGAATGTCCGGCTGCCGAAGCAGGCTGCCCCGGTCGAGGACTACATGGAGCGCATGTTCTCCCGGGAAGGATTTCGCCGCAGCCTGAGCGAATCCGAGCTGACCCTGCGCTGATATCCCGGGCGGCGGTGGTCTTCGGCGCTGCCCTCGGCGTATCATGGGAGCGATTTCCCCGCCGGAGTGCCGCATGAATTCCAGCCGTCCCTACCTGTTGCGCGCAATCCATCAATGGATCGTGGACAACGACTGCACGCCCTATCTGCTGGTCAACGCCAATGCCCCCGGCGTCACGGTGCCGCGCGAGTACATCGAGAACGAGAAGATCATTCTCAACATCAGCCCGACGGCGGCACACGATCTCCTGCTCGGCGACGAGGAAGTGGTCTTCAATGCCCGTTTCGGTGGCCGTCCCATGGAAGTCGTGGCGCCGGTGACGGCGGTACTCGCGATCTACGCGCGCGAGAACGGGCAGGGCATGCTGTTCACGGAGGAAGCCGGCGAAGAGGGTGCCGACGCTTCCGCCGACGAAACCGGGGCCGGCACCACCGAAAGTGAAAGCACCGAATCCGGCCCCCGCCGGCCCAACCTGAAGGTCATCAAGTAGTCGCCCGGCGGTCCTTCCCGCCCGTTCGGCATCGGATCAGCCGCCGAAAAGCTGGCGGTCGATCAGGTCGCACAGGCAGTGGATCACGAGCAGGTGGGTTTCCTGAATCCGGGCCGTCGAGTCCGAGGGCACGCGGATCTCGATGTCTTCGGCATCGAGGACGCCGGCGACGAGTCCGCCATCGCGCCCGGTCAGTGCCAGGACCCGCAGGCCGCGTTCGTGTGCGGCCTCGATGGCCCTCACCACGTTGGCGGAGCGACCACTGGTACTGAAGGCCAGCAGGATGTCACCGGCCGATCCCACCGCGAGCACCTGACGGGCGAATACCTGTTCGTAACTCGAATCATTGGCAATCGAGGTCAGGGTCGGCGTGTCCGCCGTCAGGGCGATTGCGGGCAGGGCGGGTCGGTCCATTTCGAAGCGATTCACCAGTTCCGAGGCGATGTGCATGGCATCACCCGCCGAGCCGCCGTTGCCGCAGGCGAGGATCTTGCGATCGGACAGCAGGGAACTGGTCATGGCCTCGGCGGCCACCACGATCGCGTCAGCCAGTTCGACCCGCGCATTCTGCAGCAACTCGATACCGGCATCGAAGTGGGACTGTACGATCTCGCGTGGTTCCATCGGTTCTCCCCTGGCGGGCCCTGGAAAACGGGCTGCCGGAGCATGGCCGGGTCCGGACACGGGCCGGAGTCGGCGCGCCGGGCAATGGGCGGATAGCCCGTTTTCAGGACATCATGCCGGGCTCAATCGTCCGCGTCGAAGGCGTCGGCGATCCATTCGACCCGATCATCGGGCCCGAGGGCGACCACGTCGAAACGACCCGGTCGCTGGCGTCCGCGCTGGCGGGCGAGATAATCGTCGGCCGCGCGGCACAGCCTTTGCCGCTTGCGGGTATTGATACTGGCAATGGCTCCTCCATGGCTCATGCTGTTGCGGTAGCGCACTTCGACGAAGACCAGCGTGTCGCCGTCTTCCATGACGAGGTCGATTTCCCCCCACCGGCAGCGATAATTGGCTTCGCGCAGGATCAATCCATGGCTTTCGAGCCAGGCACGGGCCCTGCGTTCGGCAGCCGCTCCACGACTGACGCGTTCATTCATGAGCCATTGGTGCGTTCGAGTATGTCGTCGCCGATCAGGTTCTCTTCCTCGAGGTGCCCGGCCTCGTCCTCGTTCACGCCGGGATGATCGACCGGACGTGGTCGCCCTTCCTCGAATTGCGCCCACTGCAGTTGCCGATGAATGCGGCCGCGTTCGTTCAGGCGGAGGCGGCCCGTGTGGCCATTGAAGCTGGCAGTCGCGTCGCTCCGCATGCGCTCCAGGTGAGGAACGATCGACAGCGCATCGATACCGAGCGCGTACAGGCGCGGGAAACGTGCATGGCGCTCCGGCCAGTTGCGAGTCACCTGCTGGTGGAGCGCGTCGGCCCGCTCGAGGTTGTCGAGGATCCACGGAATCTCGCTGAAGAACAGGCCGTTCATGTCCCAGTCCGATTTCGCATCCGGAACACCGGTAAACACGTGCGAGGTGGCGTAGACGGGGAGCCCGGCGGCGCGATGGAATTCGAGCTGGGGCTCGATTAGGCGGGCCTGTGATGGCTCGGCGGCCAGGAATACCATCTCGATATCCTGTCGTCTTCTCGGCTCGAAGCGCACCGACTCGCCAATGACGCGCTGCAGCCGCTGGCGACGAAGATAGCTCTGATCGAGATTGAACAGGGCGCGAATCTGTCGGCCGTGATCGCTCGCCTTGCTGTTGTAGCGCGTGGATTCGAGCAATACACCGCCGAGTTCCTCGAACCGGTGGCCGAACGCATTCAGCATCCGCGAGCCCCACTCGTCGGTCGGCACCAGGGCGACACCGTTGAAATGACTGTTCTGGATCGCCGCTTCGGCGGCCTGCCTTGCCTCGTCTTCGGGCAGCAGGCCGAACTGGACCATGCGACTGGATGGTTGCGGCCGGTCTTCGGGCAGGTAGTTCAGCGTCAGTACCGGCACCGGCAGTTCCTCGCGGCTGGCGAGGTCGCTCACGGAGGGCTTGTCCAGCGGACCGATGACGAAGCCGGCGCCGGCATCGACGGCACGCTGGTAGGCAGCCAGCGCCGACTGGCCGTCCTCGCCGGTGTCGAGAATCATCAGTTGCGGACGGGCGATGTACTGCGGCTGATCGTAATAGGCCGCCAGCAGTCCGTCCCGAACGGCGGCCGCCGGTCCCGAATAGCGACCGCTGAGCGGCAACAGCAGGGCAATGGTTTCGGGATAGGTGAGCTCGGCAACGATGCGATCCCGCAGCGTCGGCACGAAATGCGCCACCGCCGGATGATCCGGGAATCGGCGTCGCCAGTCGGCTATCGCGGCGGTCACCGGTTGTTCGCCGAGACGTGCGCGACGCACCGTCAGTGCCAGTTCCGCCCAGCCTCCCATGATCGGCTCATCGTCGAGATCGCGCAGGTGCTGCAACTGTTCCATGGGAATGGACTGCAACAGCTCCCAGATACGGTCGTCGTTGGCACGGACGGCATCGCGGGATTCCAGCAGTTCCTCGCGCTGAACACGAACACGCAGGGCCCGCGCCGGCTGGCCGATGAGCGCATGGGCATCGGCGCGTGCCTCCAGCAGGCGGGCCCGGACGTCCCGCGACAGGTCCGGTGCGTCTTCCGGCAGTAGACGCAATGCGCGCACGCCCTGTTGCCGGACGATCGCTGCCTGGGCGTCGACGATTCGCTTGCGGGTCTCGAGCGATTGCGGCACGGGTTCGGAATCGAGCTGGCGGTGGTATTCCAGTGCCAGTTCCGGGTAGCCCTCGTCGAACAGCAGCTCGACGATGCGCAGGCGCCAGCGCTGCCGCTGTTCCGGATCCTCGCTGTCTGCCAGATCGCGCAGGATGCGCACCGCCGCCAGCGGCCGTCCCTGTTCGACCCTTTGTTCGGCCTCCGCGACCCGTTCGGCCTGCTCGGCCCCGGTCGGTTCGCGCGGCGGCGTGGCGCAGGCGCCGAGCAGCAGGGCGGCCAGCACTGCCACCACGAGACGTGGCCGGCGGTGCCCCGGGTCGGAATGTATGCGCGGGGTTGTTTCAATCACGGGGTGCGGGCAAGGTAAGCGTGAACGGGAACGCAAGTATCGGGACCACTCTCAGACGTGTCAATCGAACCCGGGGCGCTGCACGTCGTCGCCACGCCCATCGGCAACATCGACGACCTCGGTGACCGTGCCCGGGAAACACTCGCCGCGGTCGATCTGGTCGCCGCCGAGGATACCCGCCACACCGGCCGGATGCTGAAGCGCCTGGGCATCAATGCCCGGCTGCTTTCTCTCCATGAACACAACGAATCCGAACGAGTCTCCGGGCTGATCGAACGGTTGCGCAATGGCGGAACGGTGGCCCTGGTCAGCGATGCCGGCACGCCGCTGGTGAGCGATCCGGGCTACCAGCTGGTATCCGCCGCCCACGCCGAAGGCATCCGGGTCGTCCCCGTCCCCGGTCCCTCGGCATTGCTGGCCGCGCTGGCGGCATCGGGTCAGGCCACGGACCGGTTCGTGTTCGAAGGCTTTCTGCCGCCGAAACCGCAGGCCCGGCGCAAGCGCCTGCAGGCGCTGCGCGACGAGCAGCGAACGCTGGTCCTGTACGAGTCCTCCCATCATGTCGAGGCGACCCTTGCCGATCTGGTGGACATCTTCGGCGGCGACCGGTCGGCCACCTTCGCGCGCGAGCTCACCAAGGCCTTCGAGACGATTCGGCGTGACACGCTCGGTGCGCTCGGCGAATGGGTGAACGGGGATCCCGACCAGCGTCGCGGAGAGATCGTGCTCGTGATCGCGGGGGCACCGGACACAGCAACGGCGGTCGGTACCCACGAACTGGACCGGGTACTGGAACCGCTGCTGGCGGAGCTGCCGCCGGCCCGGGCGGCGGCGGTGGCCGCACGGCTGACGGGGGTGCCGCGGCGGGAGGTGTATGCGCGGGCGATGGAGATGGCAGATATGTAGGTTGGGCCGACGAAGGAGGCCCGACAACGGCGTGCAACGAAATGTTGGGCCTCCTTCGTCGGCCCAACCTACGGTCCTTCTGCTATCATCGACCCCGGAGTCGGCCAGACAGTCGCTCCCGCCATCCGGCGGGGGAGGAAAGTCCGGGCTCCACAGGGCAGGGTGCCAGGTAACACCTGGGCGGCGTG
>CAYZHJ010000129.1:0-7420 GCA_964478305.1 uncultured Ectothiorhodospiraceae bacterium | reverse complement strand
GCTCATCCCACGGCTGCCAGGCCACGGGATTGTCCGCGTGCTCGCGCAGGTAGGGACTGATGGCTTCCTGCAGGCGGTTGTTCAGTGCGGTCATCGCTGTGCTCTTCGCGCGTCTTGCCGATTGGT
Organism: uncultured Ectothiorhodospiraceae bacterium; assembly: GCA_964478305.1. Classification (GTDB taxonomy): domain Bacteria; phylum Pseudomonadota; class Gammaproteobacteria; order XJ16; family Halofilaceae; genus Halofilum. The sequence goes on along the minus strand of CAYZHJ010000129.1, from coordinate 7,294 downwards.
GTATGGGCTCACCCTGTCGGACAACGGGGGCACGGCGCAATTCGCGCGCCGGAAAGCCGCCGAACCAGCTAACTGGCATACGCTGCGATGAGCGCGAGTGTTTCCTTGTCCCCGGGCTGCGCGGCCCCAGCCAGACCAACGCCAATGTCCTTTGTGTTCAGCCGCGTTCGCTCGTCTCATTTTCCCCGATGCTGTCGGCGCAGGCGGGCATTGTTGACCTGACTGGCGCTCCCGCCCCGCTCTGCTACATTTGCTATTCGTAAGTGGCTGAAATATCAGCGGGCACTCGGCTCGCGGGGAGGAACTACAGCCATGACCCATACGGACTGGCGCATGAAGGGACTGCACCTGAAGAACTGCAACTGCGCATTCGGATGTCCCTGCGACTTCAACGCACCGCCGACCTACGGACCCTGCGAAGGCATGGCCGGCATGCACATCGAGCAAGGCCATTTTGGCGATGTCCCGCTCGACGGACTGCGCTGGGCCGCGACCTATCACTGGCCCGGGCCTCTGCACCAGGGCAACGGCACGCTCCAGCCGCTGATCGACGAGCGCGCCAACGAGGAGCAGCGCCTGGCACTGCTGACCATCCTCTCGGGTCAGGAGCAGGACGAAGGCACGTTCTTCCACATCCTCAGCATGATCGTGAGCGACCTGCTCGAACCGCAGTTCGTGTCGTTCGAGTTCGAGTGCGACCCGGAGGCACGACGTGCGCGCATGGCGGCACCGGGCATCTTCGAGACGATCTCCGAGCCGATTGCGAACCCCGTGACCGGCGAGCCGCATCGCGCGCAGGTGCACCTACCGCAAGGATTCGAGTACCGGCAGGCCGAGATCGCCAGCGCCGCCACCCTCCGGGGGACCGGCGACATCGAGTTCGACCATCGGGACTGCCACAGCTCGCTCGCGCGCGTCGAATTCATCCCCACAGGACTCGCCGCCTGATCCCACACAGCGCAGCCGAGCCCCAGCTCGGCTGCGCTGGCGTTTCGGCGACGCGGGAAGGGCCCATGAGATCCGCCACGCTGGAGCCGCAACGCTACGCCCCCCCTCGCCGGGCTCGCCGGCGTGACGGCCCTGGCGTGGCTCTATCTGTTCACAATCGGCGGCGAGATGCCGCCATCCGGGTCCGGCACCGATCCAGCCGGACTTCGTCCCTGGCAGGCCACCGACATTGGTCTGACCTGCATCATGTGGACCGTGATGATGGTGGCGATGATGCTGCCCGGCGCGGCGCCGACCATCCTGCTCTACGCGACTGTGAGCTCACGCCAGCGCGAACGCGGCGGCCGGGGTGGCTCCATGCCCCTGTTCATGCTCGGCTACGTGCTGGTGTGGACCGCCTTCAGCGTTGGCGCGACGCTGCTGCAGTGGCTGCTGCATGAGTCCGCCGTGGCGATGCCCGGCGGCATGCGGGTAAGTCCCTTGCTGGCCGGGGGCATCCTGCTGATGGGCGGCGTGTACCAGCTGACGCCATTCAAGCGGTCCTGCCTGAAGCATTGCCGCAACCCGCTCGACTTCGTGCTCACGCGCTGGCGCAAAGGGCCGACAGGCGCGCTGCTCATGGGCCTTGAGCACGGTGCGTTCTGCCTGGGCTGCTGCTGGGCGGTGATGCTGCTGCTGTTCGTCGGCGGCGTCATGAACCTGCTGTGGGTTGCCGCCATCGCCACCTTCGTACTGATCGAGAAGACCGTGCCCTTCGGAACCACGGCCGCGACCGGCACAGGGATACTCCTGCTCCTGGCGGGAGCGTACGTCATCGCACAGGCCTGACGGCGACGAAGCGGTGCATTGCCGCACGGCGTAGATGAACCGCGATCGTCAACGACGGCCCCGCATCCAGAAGCTGGCGGGCCCTGCGTCCGTCGCACCGCTGCATCCCTCAATAGAGCACCCCCTCCGGTGGGCACGGTTCTTGCGGTCCTGTCCCCCAACGGCCCCTTGAGCACATTCGCAGTTCATGGAATCGCCAGTAGCCAGAGGGGAGCCGGCCGCTGGCGGGCCGCGGACGCAACTGCGCAGGACGGCCAGTTGGGCAAGTGTCGGGCCGACGACACAGTGACGGCCGCAGCACAAATCGCTTGCGCGCCGACGTTCTGGAGGGGGTACAACATGCGGATCTACTATCTCGACGAGGCACTCGCCGACCAGGAGCTCGAGCAGCTGCGGGTGGCCGTGTGCAATCCAGCTGCGGAGACCCCGCTGGACCAGGTGCGCGTGCCGTGCGTGCTGCCGGCGACACAAGGCCCGGAGGATACCCACGACGCGACAGACCGGCATCTGTACCAGCTCGCCATCCGCTACCTGCGCCGCGCCGGCCTGGACCGGGATTTCGGCCACCAGGTCGGATGGGTGCTGCCGCGAGACACCCGCTGGCGCGGGATCTTCCAGGCCGCGATCGAACGCGTGACCGGCTACCTGCCAGTCACGATCCAGCGCTGGCGTGCAACCGACCACGGCACGCTGGAACGCGTACCGCTGTGCGTAATGGACATGCACGGCATGCAGGCAACCGCAGCATCCTCCAGCCACGTGCAGTAATCCGGGACCTAATTCGGGGCTGCCTCACTCTGCTCCCGAATTAGGCCGCGAAACATTTAATGCGGTTTCGGCTCGGTGTCGGCCGCTGGCGTTTCTCGTTGTGCTTCGTTGGTCGGCGGTCCGTCGGGGGTGGTCGCTGCAGCCTGATCTTCCCTGGAGGCTACAGCGCCGGCGTCCACGAACTGATTGTTGAGTTTCTGGATGTAGGATTCAGCGTCGTCGCGGAGCTTGTGCAGACGCGACAGCGCGCGTCGGCCCAGCCCCTTCGGCCCGGGCGCGAACAGCGAACGCCACGATCGGGTGTTCTTGAGGAAGGCCGCACGCCAGTTGCCGGACGACGACTCCCGCGGCAAGCCGCGCGCGATGCGGCGGGCCAGCCAGCTCCGGTTGAAGAAGTGGATCCCCACCAGCGCCGCCGCGAGCAGGATCACGCCAAGGGTTGTCCATATCGGCGAGTCCCCCATCGCGGTCCAGGCTCCGCCGCCGATCCAGGGGGCGATGCCGCCGGTTACCTGGTAACCGATGACCGCGAGCACGGCCAGCAGCGCGCCCATCATGCCGGCATCGAACTGCAGCACGCGGCGGCGCCAGCGCTCGAGGCTGCGCTTGATCCCGGGCAGCGCATCCTTCTCGATCGATTCGATGATGGCCTGCAAGGCGCCCACGATGCGGTAGGCGCGCGAGGAGCTGATCTCGCGGATCCGGGCGTGGATGTCCTCGCGATCGCGCGCCGATTTCTCCTCGTAGCGCTCGCGCACCTGCGGATCGGCGATGTCCACGGCCCCGCTGTCGTTGTAGATGCAGTAGAAACGCCCGGTGGCGTTGCCATGGCGGGCCATGGCGCGCTGCCAGGCGGAGACGACTTCCTCCAGGTTGTCCTCGCGCCAGGTAGTGTCGATCTGGTTGAGGATGAACACCAGCTTGGTGAAGTCGTTGCGCTCCGCGACGCGATTGACCAGGTGCTCCAGGGTGTCGCGCATCGCGCCCGGCTCGGGGTGGCGCGCATCGAAGAACACGAGGACCAGGTCGGACAGATCAATGATGTGGTCGGTCAGCTGCAGGATGGTGGCGCGCTGCTCGTCGGCATCGAAGCCGGGCGAATCGATCAGGATACGGCCGCGCAGGCGCTCGGACGGCACTGTCTTCATGGACAGGAAGTGGTTCACCGTACGGCCGCTGCCGTCGGCGAGGCGCCCGATCTCATCCGAGACACGATAGAACGGGAAGCGCGGATCGCCGTCGAGCGCGAGCCCCGGCAGCTCCTGCACGTGCTCGCTGGCGCCGTACGAGATCACGGTGAACTTGTCGTCCACCGCCTGGCTGCCGCTGCGCTGCACGGTCTCGCCCACGTACTCGTTGATGAACGTGGACTTGCCGGCGGAGAAGGTCCCCAGGACGGAGATCATCGGCCACCAGGAGATGGTGAAGGCGTAGGAGTCGTCCTCGGGATCGAGCAGGCCGGCCGCATAGCCGATGCGGTCCAGCGCGCGGAAGGGATCGACGACCCCTTCGAGGATCGGATTCTCCTCCGCCAGTCGCTCACTCAGGAGCTCGAGCTGCTTGCGGACGCGTTCGCCGGGTCGATTGAGCATTCGGATCTCCATGCTGCGATTCCAGCCACAGTAACCGGAACGCGCGTCCCTGGACAGGCACACGGATCGGCATCCGTGGCAACGGACGCGGCGGAGCCCGGGCGACGATGGACAGGGTCGCAGGCGCTCTAGGCTAGCTACCTACCCCAGATCCGCCAGCGCAAGCGCGTCGTTGAAGCCGGCATCGGCCGCCGTGTTGTTGAAGATGCACCAGGTCTCGCCCGTTTCCGCCGCTGCCCGCAGGCGTTCGGCCAGGTCTGCGACGAATTCGGCTCCGTACTCGGAATAGAAACGGCGGGGCGAGCCGTGCAGCCGGTAATACACCAGGCCGGACCAGCCACCCGGGGATTGCGCCGCGCTCACCGGCGCCGGATCGGGCGCGACACGCGCTATACGATAACGCCGAAGCAGCGCGTCGGCCTCTGCTTCGAACCAGTTTCCGTGGCGGGGCTCGCAGACGACGGCACCGTCGAACCGGCGCCGCAATGCGTCGAAGAAGGCCTCGGCCGCCTCCGGCTCGAAATCGAGCTTCGGCGGTAGCTGGACGAGCAACGGTCCAAGCTTGTCACCGAGCCCGGCCGTCTCCTCGAGGAACTCATCCAGGCCCTCGTGACTCCGCAGGCGCTGATCGTGGGTGATCCAGCGCGGCAGCTTCACCGCGAAGCGGAAATCCTCCGGCACCTCCGCCGCCCACTTGGCGTACTGACTTTGCCGATGATGGCGGTAGAAGCTGCTGTTCACCTCCACCGCCGGCAGCCGCTGCGCATAGCGCGCGAGCAGCGTGCCGCCGTCCGGGAACTGTCCTCGCACCGCCTTCGGGAGTTGCCAGCTCGCGCAGCCGAATCGGATCATCGGCCCTATTCTGCCTCCAGCCGGGCCGGTGTCGACAGGGCCTCTCCGGGCCCCGGCCGTCGCGCACTGTGGCCAGCGGGGAATTTGCAGGACAATAACCACTTCCCGGCAATGCGGATGACGGCGGAGTTCCCATGGGCAGTGGATTCACCGAACTATTCTGGCTGTTCCTGATCGTGGCCATGCTACAGCCCTGGGTGCGCCAGAAATTCCTCGAGGGCTCCCGCCTACGCGCGATGCACCGGATCGAACGCAGCCGCGGCAGCCGCGTGATCCTGCTGGTTCACCGACAGGAAACGATGAGCCTGCTCGGTTTCCCGCTCATCCGTTACATCAATATCAACGACGCCGAGCAGGTGATCCGCGCCATCCACATGACCGATGACGACGTCCCGATCGACCTCGTGCTGCACACGCCGGGCGGCATCGTGCTCGCGAGCTTGCAGATCGCGCGTGCCATCAAGGCCCACCGAGGCAAGGTCACGGTCTTCGTGCCCCATTACGCCATGTCGGGCGGCACGCTCATCGCGCTTGCCGCCGACGAGATCGTGATGGACACGCACGCCGTCCTTGGGCCGGTGGATCCCCAGATCGGCGAATACCCTGCCGCCTCGATTGCCCGTGCCGTGGGTGCCAAGGACGTCAACGAGGTCGATGACCGCACGCTGATCCTGGCGGACGTCGGCGACAAGGCGCTGCGGCAGATTCGCGCGGAAGTGCTCGAGCTCGTGGAGGACCGGATGGACACGGATGCGGCTGCGGCGCTGGCCGACAAGATCAGCCAGGGCCGCGAGTGGACCCACGACCATCCGATCGGGCTCACGCAGGCACGCGAGCTCGGACTGAGCGTAACCGAGGAGATCCCGCCACCGATCTATGACCTGATGGAGCTTTTCCCGCAACCGACACAACGCTTCCCGTCGGTCGACTACATCCCGACCCCGCACCGGCAACCGTCCCCGCCGCCGGGGAAATCCGGCCGGGACCGGTAATGCAGCCGGGGATGACGCGAACCCGCACAATGGGGCTGTCGTGCGAGCTTAGCCCAGCTTTTCCACTACCTGCGGCAGCACCTCGGCCGCGCGCGCCTGAATGCGGATGTCGGCGCCCCGGCTCAGCGAGGTCTCGTCGGGATTGATCTCGACCAGGGTCGCACCGTTGCTTTTCGCCAGATCGGCGAGGCCGGCAGCCGGCTGTACCTGCGCCGACGTTCCGATGGACATGAACAGGTCGCAGCGCTGAGCCGCCTCGGTGCCGCGCTGCAGCGCCTCTTCCGGGATCGCCTCGCCGAACCAGACGTTGCCGGGACGGACCGGGCCACCACAGTGCGGGCAGGCCGGCGGCGACTCGGTATCGCAGTCGACCTCGACGATGCGCCCCTCGCGGTGACAGCGGGTAATGGTGATGTTGCCGTGGAACTCGATCACGTCGCGGTGACCCGCACGCTGGTGCAGGCCGTCGACGTTCTGCGTGATCAACCGCAGGTCCGGCAGCCGTGCTTCCAGTGCCGCAAGCGCTCTATGCCCATCGTTCGGCTCGGCCAAGGTGGCCTTCTGCCGGCGCCACATATTCCACTGCCACACCATGTCCGGATCGCGCTCGAAGGCCTCCGGTGTGGCGAGGTCCTCCGGGCGATACTGCGCCCAGAGGCCGGTCTGCGCCTCGCGGAAGGTCGGGATCCCGCTGTCCGCCGAGATGCCCGCGCCGGTGAGCACGGCGACGGTTCGGGCCTGCCGCAACGTTTCGACGAGCGTAGCGGTCATGCTTTTCTCGTCTGTCGATCGCTTCCTCATGAGATCAGGACAACCCGCCATCGCCCCGATAAAACACCGAACGATCTTTCCCCTCGCCCCCTTCTCCTGAATCCGAAACGACTTCCGCTTGCCGCATTGTATCTACTGCGGTACCCGGGCTTTCGTCGCTGACGGAAGGCGTTTCAATAGAAACTGTCTCCGACGCGCCCGTCTGCTCAACCTCGGCCGGTTTCTTTGGCTTCGGGGGCGACGGGATCCAGGCACGCAGGTGCTGCCCTACCTGCCGGTAAAACTCCGGTACAACCTGCTCGATATGCTCGATGAACGTCCTGCGGCCGGTGAATTTTCCGGCAAGGTCGCGTACAAGCATCACCTCGAAGCGATGGGGCGCCAGCTTCTGGTTATCGGTCTGTAGCGCAACCGGATTCTCTCGGAGGATTGCGAGCCTTTCGGCGGTATCCCTGGCTTTGCTCGGCCATTTGGCTCGAATCAGTACATCCGGATCTTCGGTTTTCTTCAACTGCCGCACGATCCAATTGACTCGCGCCGATG
>CAYZHJ010000128.1:0-7452 GCA_964478305.1 uncultured Ectothiorhodospiraceae bacterium | reverse complement strand
CGAGGTGCCGAAGTTCGAGTGGGACAGCAGCGCGATCTTCGGCTCGATGCCGAAGTGGCGGATCCGGTGTGCCGACAGCACGGCCATTTCCGCGAGCTCGTCGGGGGTCGGTTCCGGCGTGACATGGGTATCGGCCAGGAACAGCGTGCCCTTGGGCATGATCAGCATGGTCAGCGCCGACATGTCGCGAACGCGGCCGCGGCGACCGAGTATGTCGTCCACGTGCCGGAGATGGTCCTGGTAGACGCCGGTGTAGCCGCAGATCATGGCATCGGCTTCCTCGCGCTTCACCATGAGCGCGGCGATCACCGTCGTATCGGTTCGTACCACGGTCTTGGCGGTCTCGGGGGAGCAGCCCTTGCGGCCCATGATCTCGTGGTAGAGCGTCCAGTACTCGCGATAGCGCGGGTCGTCCTCGGGATCGCACAGCTCGAAGTCGCGGTCGATCTCCAGGCGCAGGTCGAGGTGCTTGATGCGTCGCTTGACGACTTCGCGCCTGCCGATGAGGATCGGCCGGGCCAGCTCCTCGTCGACCACGACCTGGATCGCGCGCAGCACGCGTTCCGCCTCGCCCTCGGCATAGACCACGCGCCTCGGATCCTGTCGTGCCTTCTCGAATACCGGTTTCATGACCATGGTCGAGCGGTAGACGAATGCGGTCAGGCGCTCGTGGTAGGCCTCGTAGTCCGTGATCGGGCGCGTGGCCACGCCGGATTTTTCCGCCGCGCGTGCAACGGCCGGGGCGACCTCGATGATCAGGCGCGAGTCGAACGGCTTGGGAATGAGAAAGTCGCGACCGAAACTGAGCCGCTGGTTCTCGTAGGCCGAAGCGACCGCCTCGGTGGCTTCCTTGCGCGCGAGCCTCGCGATGGCCTCGGCACAGGCGACCTTCATTTCCTCGTTGATGGTGGTGGCGCCGCAGTCGAGCGCACCGCGGAACAGGAAGGGGAAGCACAATACATTGTTGATCTGGTTGGGATAGTCCGAACGCCCGGTCGCGATGATGGCGTCGTCGCGGGCCGCCTTTGCGTCCTCGGGCCAGATTTCCGGGACCGGGTTGGCAAGGGCGAAGATCAGCGGATCGGGAGCCATCTTCGCCACGAATTCCGGTTGCAGCACACCCGGCGCGGACAGGCCGAGGAAGATGTCGGCGCCATCGAGCGCCTGTTCCAGTGTCAACTGCGGGTCGACCTCGCGGGCGTAAGCGCCCTTGTATTCGTCCATGTCCCGTTCCCGGCCCTCGTGCACGACGCCGGCAATGTCGAATACCGTGATGTTTTCCCGGCGGGCCCCGACGGATTGCAGCATGTTCAGGCAGGCCAATGCCGCGGCACCGGCCCCGGAGCAGACGATGCGGCAATCCTCGATCCGCTTGTCGAGTATCTCCATGGCATTGAGCACGCCCGCCGCGACACAGATCGCGGTACCGTGCTGGTCGTCGTGGAAGACCGGGATGTCCATGCGCTCGCGCAGGCGCCGCTCGATCTCGAAGCACTCGGGTGCCTTGATGTCCTCGAGATTGATGCCGCCGAAGGTCGGTTCGAGCGCGGCCACGGCATCGCAGAAACGGTCGACGTCGGTTTCGTTGACCTCGATGTCGAACACGTCGATGTTGGAGAACGCCTTGAACAGTACCGCCTTGCCCTCCATCACCGGTTTCGAGGCGAGGGCGCCGATGTCGCCCAGGCCGAGCACGGCGGTGCCGTTCGTGATCACGCCCACCAGGTTGCCGCGGGCGGTTACCGTCGAGGCCTCCAGCGGGTCGTCGACGATCGCGCGACAGGCGGCGGCGACGCCCGGCGAATAGGCGAGGCTGAGGTCCCGCTGGTTCGCCAGCGGCTTGGTGGCCACCACGCCGAGCTTGCCGGGCGGGTGCATGCGGTGATAGATGAGCGCCTGCTTGTCGAATTCCTCGCGGTCGGCCTTGCGCTCGTCTTTCTTGTCGGTCATGGGCGGGATCCCGTTTGGGCGGGGTGATCCTGTTTCTGGGCGGGAAACTTAGCATGGATCCCGTGCGCTGCCGACAGCATGGCCACACTCCGTTCCTCGCCGGGTTGTCCGCGGGCCGGGGTCCGGCGGGACCGGTGGATCCGGTTCGGCTTTGCTGCCGCCCGCGCTCAGGTTTCGTCCAGCCGCGGGCGCAGCTCGACCAGATTGCACGGGCGCGTGCGATTGTCGAGCTGCGAGGCGATGACGCGATCCCAGGCGGTGCGACAGGCGCCCGGCGAGCCCGGCAGCACGAAGACGAAGGTGCGGTTGGCGACGCCGGCCATGGCCCGCGACTGCAGTGACGACGTGCCGATTTCCTCGAAGGACAGCGCGCGAAAGATTTCGCCGAATCCCTCGATGGTCTTGTCGAACAGTGGCTGCACGGCCTCGGGCGTACCGTCACGGCCGGTCAGGCCGGTGCCGCCGGTGCAGATGACGGCGCCGATGTCCCCGTCGGCGATCCATTGCGAGACCACTGCCCGGATGGCATGGCGGTCGTCCGGCACGATGCGGCGTTCGGCCAGTACGTGTCCCGCCTCGCCCAGTCGCTCGGCCAGCAGCCGGCCCGACTTGTCGGTCTCTTCGGTACGCGAGTCGGAGACCGTCAGCACGGCGATGCGCAGAGGAACGAATTCGCGATCCTGTGAGCTCATGGAGGAGTTCCCGCCAAAAGATCCAGTCTATCAGCTCAATGGTAACGGCAAATCGAAACGGGAGGGACAATGAGTGAATCGTTTCTCGACTACACTGTCAGCCGGGCGAGGCCGTGCGTGCCCGGCACAGTATGGTCGGCTGCCTGATCCAGGGAGAGCTCGATCTGCTGCACCTGTCCCTGATCGGGATCGGCCCGGGCCTCGTCACGGTCGGCTGGATGCGGCAGGGGAGCGGGGCAACCGGCCGAGTTTCCGCTCGACACTCTGCCGGCTTCTGCGAATGTCACTCATTGCCGGAGTGACTCACACCGAGGCCCGCGTTGACAGGCTGTTTTCAACGGCCTGTCAATGATTCCTCGAGCGGGTACTGCGACAGCACCTCGATACCGTTGTCGGTTACCAGGCATTGCTGTTCCAGCTTGACGCCCTCGCGCCCGTGCTCCTCGCCGATGTAACTCTCGATGCAGATCACCATGTTGGGCTCGAACATGCCGTCATAGCCGGCGGTATCGTAGTCCATGCGGTGATACAGGTAGGGATATTCGCCGGTCATTCCGCAGCCGTGCGCCGAAAGGTAGTAACGGGTCGCCAGGCAGGACGAAGGGATGTCCCAGGCCTGCTCGGCATATTCGCGAAAGCTCACTCCGGCGCGGACGAGGCTCGTGTTGTGCTCGATCTGCTCCAGTGCGAGCCGGTAGAGCCGTTTCTGTTCCTCGTCCGGGGCATCCGGTCCTGCATGAAAGGTGCGGGAGAAGTCCGCATAGTAGCCGAAGCAGCCGACCACGTCGGTATCGAGCGCGATCAGCTCGTTCGGCTCGATTCGTCGCGCGCCGGCCTCCTGGAACCAGGGATTGGTGCGCGGACCGGACGACAGCAGCCGGGTCTCGATGTAGTCGCCGCCCTGGGCGATGATGCCCTGGTGCAGCACCGACCAGAGCTGTTGCTCGGTCAGTCCGGGGCGGATTCGCGCGCGCAACTGATCGACTGCCCGCTCGGTGGCCCGCAGCGAGGCACGCACGCATTTCAGCTCCTCGTCCGACTTCACCGCGCGCGCCAGTTCCACCGGCTGTTGTGCGTCGACGATGTGGAAGCCCTCGGCCGCGAGCGCCAGGATCGCCCCCGCGTTGACGCGTTCGATGCCGACAGTTGCCCCGCTGCCGCAACGAGCGCGAATCAGTGCGGCCATGTCGCGGGCCCATGCCCGTTCCCGCTCCGCGATCGCCGGTCCGGCCGCGACGAAACTGGCGGTAATGGCCGGACGGATCTCGTCGAGGGTTTCCAGTCCTTCCGCCAGGTGCTCGCAGCCGGCGAACTCGTACAGCACGAGCGGCCCGGACAGCGGCAGGAACAGGTAGCGGGCCGGATTGCGCTGGCTGAACACCTGCATGTTGCGTGCGCCGCAGGCGTAGCGGATGTTGACCGGATCGAACAACACGCAGGCGTCGATCCGCAGGCGTTCCATCTGTTCGCGTACGCGTCCCAGCCGGTACGCGCGCACCGCCACCTGGTCGATCTCGTCCCCGGCGGGATCGCGGTCCAGCAGCCGCAGCTCCGGCAGATCGGCGCGCTCCGCGTGCCAGTCGATATCCATGGGGCCTCCCGCGAGTTCATTCTCGTGGCTCTTCGCCATCTCGTGTGTGTGTGTGCTCACTCCTGCACCCGAATGTTCAGGAGCACCGGCAGATGGCGGAACGCCGAAAACACCGAACGCACCGAATACACCGAATACACCGACAAGACGATTGCAGAAGCGACGCCGGTCATGAACGAACGGCGCACGGCCGGTGCGGGGGAACTGGCAGGCCCGCCCCTCTTCCCGGCCATCCCGATCGGCCCTTTCGGTGTCTCCGGTGTGTTCGGTGATTTCGGTGGTTATTGCTCATCAGCGGCCTCGCCATGCCCGGCCCACACAATGTAGTGATGATCCACTTTTGTCATTGGTAATGCCGGGACGACATCAGTGTACCGTGATGGTCACGGCCGGTTCTGTCCGGCAAGCGCCATCTCGTGCCATGCTCGCGGCCGCTGCATGCAGCGGCACGGCCATCGGGCGAGTGCCTCTGGTAGCATTGCCCCTCCTGCCGGGAGGTTCCGTGAGCGAACGCATTCAGAAAGTGCTGGCACGGGCCGGGATCGGCTCGCGCCGGGCGGTCGAGGACTGGATTGCCGAAGGCCGCGTGCGGGTCAACGGCACGATCGCCGTGACCGGTGGCGCACTGGTGCCCGATGACCGGGTCGAGGTCGATGGGCGCCGTTACCGGGTGATCGCGGCCCGCGCGCGCCCGGCTCGCTGGCTGCGCTATCACAAGCCCGCGGGCGAGGTCAGCACACGCGACGATCCCGGGAATCGCCCGACCGTGTTCGACGCCCTGCCGCGGTTGCGCGAGGGTGGCGGCCGCTGGGTCTCGCTCGGCCGTCTGGACATCAACACGACCGGCCTGATGCTGTTCACCGACGACGGTGCAATGGCGAATGCGCTCACCCACCCCTCGCGCGGCATCGAACGGGAATATGCCGTGCGCGTGCACGGGCCGATCGAGCCGGAAACGCTGCAGCAACTGACCCGCGGCATCGAGCTCGACGACGGCCCGGCGCGTTTCGACCGTGTCGTCGACATCGGCGGCGAGGGTACCAATCACTGGTACCACGTGGTCCTGCACGAAGGCCGCCGAAACGAGGTCCGGCGGTTGTGGGAAGCGGTCGGTTGCCGGGTGGCGCGACTCACCCGGGTGCGTTTCGGACCGGTCACGTTGCCCCGGGCCCTGCGCCCGGGTCGCTTCGGCGACCTCTCGACGGACGAGGTGCGGGCACTGGAAGCGCTGGCCGGCGATGACAGCGGGGGGCGGGGCGGACTGACACTGGAACCCCTGGCAGGCCGCCGCAACGGGGGGCAGGTACCACGAAGAGCAAACAAGCGACGCACGCGCCAGGGTACCGCCGCAACGAAGCGTGACGGCGGCCGATCCGGCCGGTCGGGGCGACGAGGGTGATGCGCGATTCGCGTCGCCTGGCCGTGCTGGTGGCGATCGCCGGCGCGGTGATGCTGGGCCTCAACATGGGGTTGCGTCAGACCTTCGGCCTGTTCCTCGAGCCGATGGCCGGGGCATTCGGCATCAGCCACTCGTCGTTCGGTCTCGCCATCGCGGTGCAGAACCTGCTCTGGGGACTGCTCACGCCGGCCTGCGGCGCGGCCGCGGATCGCTGGGGTACCGGCCGGATCCTCGCGGCGGGCGGCCTGCTCTACATTGCCGGACTGCTGGTGATGGCCCTGGTCCAGCCGCCGCTGGGGCTGCATCTCGGCGGCGGGATCCTGACCGGCATTGCCGTATCCGCGACCGGCTTCCCGCTGGTGCTGGCGGCGGTCGCACGCAGTGTGACCTCGGAGCGGCGCAGCACCTGGCTGGGAATCGCCACTGCCGGCGGTTCGCTGGGCCAGTTCCTGCTGTTGCCGGGCACCCAGGGCCTGATCCACATCCTGGGCTGGTCGGGTGCCCTCGCGGTACTGGCAATGCTGGCGGGGCTGATCCTGCCGCTGGCGTGGCCGCTGCGCGGCAAGCCGGAGACCGTTGCCGGCGGACAGCGCCTGGGCGAGGCCGTCACCGAGGCACGCCGCCATCGCGGCTATCTGCTGCTGAATGCCGGCTTCTTCGTCTGCGGATTCCATGTCGCCCTGATCGCCACCCACCTGCCGGCCCATGTCACCGATACGGGATTGTCGGCCCTTGCCGGTGCCACGGCCCTGGGCGTGATCGGGTTCTTCAATGTGATCGGTACCTTCGGTGCCGGCTGGCTCGGCGGTCGCTGGCGCAAGAAACGGCTGCTGTCGGCGATCTACCTGGCCAGGGCGGTACTGGTCGCGAGCCTGGTGATACTGCCTCTCGATACCGTGACCCTGTATGTCGTCGCCGCCGGTATCGGCCTGCTGTGGCTGAGCACCGTGCCGTTGACCAGCGGGGTGGTCGGCGACATCTTCGGGGCCCGTTACATGGCCACGCTGTTCGGCATCGTCATGTTCAGCCACCAGATCGGCGCCTTCTTCGGCGCCTGGTTCGGCGGGCTCAGCTACGACCTGATGGGCTCGTACGACATGGTCTGGTGGCTTGCCGCGGTGCTGTCGCTGCTCTCGGCCGTGCTGCACTGGCCGATCGAGGACCGCCCCCTGCGACGTCCGATCGAGGCGGACGCCACTGCCTGAGCGCATGCAATCACCATCAACGGCGAGCGGTCCCGCGGATGGAACGCAGGCAGCGGGGCTTTCGGGTATCGCGAACTATTTGTCCGCCGTGGCACCCGCGCTCTGGAAGCCGCGCACGAGATAGTCGAACAGCAGGCCGTAGGCGATGCCGAGCGGTATGGCCACGATCGCCGTGGCCGCCATCAGCGAAGGCCAGAAATACACGTCGCCGCGGATCAGTTCCATCGGCACGCCCGCGCTCAGATTGCGCGAGGCACTTTCGCTGATGAAGGTCACGGAGTAGATGTAGTTCGCAAGTGACAGCGAGAAGGCGAACACGATGCAGGCCCCGATGCCCGGCAATGCCTGTGGCAGGATGATCTTGCGGAACGCCTGGAAGCGGGAGCAGCCGTCGATCAGTGCCGCCTCGTCGAGCTCCCGGGGCACGGACCGGAAGAACCCGAGCAGCAGCCAGGTACAGAACGGCACCGTCACGGTCGGCAGCACCAGCACCAGCGACCAGATCGTGTTGGTGAGATTCAGCCACACCACGATCTTGAAAAGCGGAAGGAACAGCAGCGACGGCGGCACCAGGTAGACGAGGAAGATCGCCATGCCCGAGCTCTCGCCCCAGCG
>CAYZHJ010000127.1:0-7502 GCA_964478305.1 uncultured Ectothiorhodospiraceae bacterium | reverse complement strand
CGCGAACGAATCGCGGCAGTGTGCAGACCGGGTGCCGCTGGCTCGTCCTCGAGGGGATGAACGGCAATGAACGAATTGACCACGGCAATCGACCTGGCGCGGTTCCAGTTCGCCTTCACCGTGTCGGCCCACATCATCTTCCCGGCTTTCTCGATCGGGCTCGCCAGCTACCTCGCCGTGCTCGAGGGCCTGTGGCTGTGGACCCGCGACGAGGCCTACCTGAAGGTCTTCAACTACTGGAAGGTCATCTTCGCGATCGTGTTCGGCATGGGCGTCGTGTCGGGCATCGTCATGAGCTACCAGTTCGGCACCAACTGGAGCGTGTTCTCCGACAAGACCGGGCCGGTGCTCGGTCCGCTGATGGGTTACGAGGTGCTGACGGCGTTCTTCCTCGAGGCCGGCTTCCTGGGCGTGATGCTGTTCGGGCTCAATCGGGTCGGCCCGCGGCTGCATTTCGTCGCCACCCTGATGGTGGCGATCGGCACGCTGATCTCGGCGTTCTGGATCCTGTCGGTCAACTCCTGGATGCAGACACCGGCGGGCTTCGGTTACAACGAGGCCGGCCAGTTCGTGCCCGAGGACTGGTGGGCCGTGGTCTTCAATCCCTCGTTCCCGTACCGCCTCGTGCACATGACGCTGGCGGCGTACCTCACGACCGCGTTCGTGGTCGGCGGCGTCGGCGCCTGGCACCTGCTGCGCGACGCGCGCGACCGTGGCGCGCGCATCATGTTCAACATGGCGATGTGGATGGCGCTGATCGTGGCGCCGATCCAGCTCGTCGCCGGCGATCTGCACGGTCTGAACACGCTCGAGCACCAGCCGGCCAAGGTCGCGGCCATGGAGGGGCACTACGAGTCGTACGACGGCGCGCCGCTGATCCTGTTCGGCTGGCCCGATGACGAGGCGCAGACGACCCGCTACGCCGTCGAGATCCCGAAACTGGGTTCCATGATCCTCACCCACGAGTGGGATGGGTACGTGCGGGGACTGAACACGTTCCCGCCCGACGAACGGCCCAACGCGACCATCGTCTTCTGGAGCTTCCGCATCATGATCGCCGTCGGCCTGGCGATGATCGGCGTGGGCCTGTGGAGCGCCTGGGCCCGCTGGCGCGGGCGGCTGTTCACCAGTGCCTGGCTGCACCGGGTCGCGATCGCGATGGCGCCCTCGGGCTTCCTGGCGGTACTCGCCGGCTGGATCACCACCGAAGTGGGGCGGCAGCCGTGGACCGTGTACGGCCTGCTGCGCACGGCGGATTCGGCGGCGCCGATCGACGGCGCCGCCATCGGTGCCTCGCTGACCGCGTTCATGCTCGTCTATCTGGCGGTGTTCGGCGCCGGCACGTACTACGTGGTGCGGCAGATGGCGAAGTCGCCGGAGGCGGGCATCGAGGACGATATCTGGCCGACACGGACCGCCGGTCTCGCGCCGGGGCCGGCGTGGGACCTCGAGCACCCGCACAGGCGCGAGTGAGGAGGGCATGATGGCAATCGATCTTCCCCTGATCTGGGCGGGCCTGATCGCCTTCGCGGTGCTCGCCTACGTCGTGCTCGACGGCTTCGACCTCGGTGTCGGCATCCTGTTTCCGTTCCTGGCCAGCGACGAGGAACGCGACCTGGCCATGAACTCGGTCGCGCCGGTCTGGGACGGCAACGAGACCTGGCTGGTGCTGGGCGGAGGCGGCCTGTTCGCGGTGTTTCCGCTGGCCTATGCGACCATCATGCCGGCGCTGTACGCCCCCATCATCGCCATGCTGCTGGCGCTGATCTTCCGCGGCGTGTCGTTCGAGTTCCGTGCCCGCGCCGACCGGAGCCGTTTCCTGTGGGACATCGGCTTCACCGGCGGCTCCCTCGTCGCCGCCTTCACCCAGGGTGTCGCGCTGGGCGCGCTGGTGCAGGGCATCAACGTGGTCGACCGCGCCTACGCCGGCGGCTGGTTCGACTGGCTGACGCCTTTCAGTGTGCTGACCGGTCTCGCTCTGGTGGTCGGCTACGCCCTGCTGGGGGCGACCTGGCTGATCATGAAGACCGAGGGCATGATGGCCGAGCGCGCGCGCCGCTGGGCATGGGTCACCGGGGCGGCCACGCTGGTGCTGATCGGTATCGTCAGTCTGGTGTCGCCGTTCCTGAATCCCGTCTATCTCGAACGCTGGTTCGGCTGGCCGACGGGCATCTTCAGCGTCATCGTGCCGGCCCTGTTGCTCGGCTGTGTCTGGCTGTTCCAGCGCGGCCTGCGGGATGGCAGCGACGCTCAGCCGTTCCTCGCCGCCCTGGGTGTGTTCGTGCTGTGCTACATCGGCATCCTGATCAGCTTCTTCCCCTACATGGTGCCGCCCGGCATCACCCTGTGGCAGGCCGCGGCCCCGGACAAGAGCCTCGGCTTCCTGCTGGTCGGGGCGCTGATCCTGTTGCCGATCATTCTTGCCTACACCGGCTACGCCTACTGGGTGTTCCGCGGCAAGGTCCGGCCGGGTGAGGGCTACCACTGATGCGGCAGGGCGAGGAGCCCCCGCGCTCGTTGTCACGCCGCCTTGCCTGGTTCGTCGCCCTCTGGGCCGGCGGCGTGGCCGTCATCGGCCTCGTTGCCTGGGCCATCCGCCTCGCGCTCGGGCTTTGAGAGGAAACCGGATACGCCGGGGGAAGGCAAGACGGCAGCGGCCCGGTGGTGGGAGCGCGCCTGCCCGCGAACAGGGGCTCCCGGAACCACGACGGCTCATTCCTTCGCGGCCAAGGCCGCTCCAACAATGCCCTCGAGACCCCGCCCGGTTTCGTTGGAGCGGGCTTGCCCGCGAACCTGCCATCCCTGGCACGGGAAATGCTCGCTATCGCCTGCCCCCCGACGACACAGTGAACAGGACAGGATCGATGACTTCCGCCAGCACCGACACGACTTCGTCCCCGAACGGCCCATCACGTGGCCGGTTGCACCTCCTTTTCCTGGCCGCTCGTCCGGCAACGGTGACGGCACTGCAGCAGACGCTGAAGCGCGCTGCGGACGTCGAATTTCACCTGGCCGTCGAGCCGGAGGAAGTCGAGGCAATGGCCCGGCGCGAAAGCCCCGACCTGATCCTCCTCGACCTGCCCTGGGCCGGGCGCGCCGGGCGGCGACTGACCGAGCGCTTGCGCGCCGCGGGTATCGCCACCCCGATTGCCGTGCTGGGCGATTTCCACGGTACGCGCGCCCGCGAGGCGGCGCGACTCATCGGCGCCGACGGCTACACCCCGGACGCCGCCTCGCCGGACCTGCTCAAGGTCGTGCGGGCGCTGGCGGGTACGCGGCGGCCGGTGCCCGCACCGGCACCCTCGGCGCGGCATTCGAACGAGCTGGCCGCGGCCTGACTTCCTGGACGCTTGGTAACCCCCTCTGCTGGACTTCGCCCGGCAGAACATGAACAATCGGCGAGGCTCGCGAGCCGGCGTTGCCGCTCGTTCGCGCCCGTGGCAAACAACAACAATCGCACGAGAGTTCCGGCTTCGCTCCCCGTCATTCCATCGGCGGCCACACTCCGGTGACCGGAACGGCGACGAATTCCGCCGGGCCTCTCGAGGACGACTTGCACCGGACCGGCGGGCGCACGTGCGCCATTCACCGCGCATTCGCACTGCCGGCCGGCCAGGGGGACGGAGCATGCAGCAGCACTACGATCTCATCGTCATCGGCAGCGGCCCCTCCGGACAGCGCGCGGCGGTACAGGCGGCCAAGCTCGGCAAGCGGGCCGCGGTCATCGAGCGCAAGCGGGTCATCGGCGGCAACGCCGTCCATACCGGCACCATTCCCAGCAAGACCCTGCGCGAGACCGTGCTCAATCTGTCCGGCTGGCGCGAGCGCGGTTTCTACGGCAAGGCCTACCGCGTCAAGCAGGACATCACCGTCGAGGATCTCAAGCAGCGCCTGGAGATGACGCTGGAGCACGAGATCGAGGTGATGCAGCACCAGCTCATGCGCAACGGCGTCGAGGTCATTGGCGGCCAGGCGCATTTCGTCGATCCGCACACGGTGCAGGTGACGGAGAATCCCGAAGCCGAGGCGGTCGACTACACGGCGGACTACATCGTGCTCGCGGTCGGCACGCGCCCGCACCGGCCGTCGAATGTTCCCTTCGACGGCCGCTGCATCATGGACAGCGACCAGATCCTGAAGATGAAGAAGCTGCCGCGCACCATGGCCGTGGTCGGCGGCGGCGTCATCGGCATCGAGTACGCGACCATCTTCAGCGCGCTCGACATCAACGTCACGGTGGTGGAGGCGCGCGAGCAGCTGCTCGAGTTCGTCGACGCCGAGATCATCCAGGAGTTCCAGCATCACATGCGTGATCGGGGCATGATCATGCGCCTGGGCGAGAGCGTGTCCGAGGTGCGCGAGGACGCCGACGGCAAGATTGTCACCCGGCTCGAGAGTGGCCGCCGGGTCGTGACCGACCTGGCGCTGTTCTGCGCCGGCCGCCAGGGCAATACCGACACGCTGGTACTGGAGAATGTCGGCCTGGAGGCGGACAAGCGCGGACGGCTGGAGGTCAACGACCAGTTCCAGACGGAGGTGCCGCACATCTACGCGGTCGGCGACGTCATCGGCTTCCCGGCGCTTGCCTCGACCTCGATGGAGCAGGGCAGACGAGCGGCGCGTCATGCCTTCACCGAGGAAACCACCAGCCGACTGAAGAATTTCCCCATCGGCATCTACTCGGTGCCCGAGATCAGCATGGCGGGTGCCACCGAGAAGGAGCTCAAGGAGGCGGGCATCCCGTTCGAGAGCGGCATCGCGCGCTTTCGCGAGACGGCCCGCGGACAGATCCTCGGCCTGGAACAGGGCATGCTGAAGATGCTGTTCAGCCTCGAGGATCACACCCTGCTGGGCGTGCACATCGTCGGCGAGGGCGCCACCGAGCTGGTACACATCGGGCATGCCGTAATGGAGCTCAAGGGCACGCTCGAGTACTTCATCGAGTCGGTGTTCAACTATCCGACCCTGGCCGAGGCCTACAAGGTCGCGGCCCTGGATGCCTGGAATCGGCTTTCACGATAGGCGTAGGTTGGGCCGACGAAGGAGGCCCAACAGTCATCGTGCACCGTTGTTGGGCCTCCGTCGTCGGCCCAACCTACGGCTACTGAAGAAGAAACGGTCTATCGCAGAGGCCGCAGAGTATGCAGAGTTAAAGAGAAAGAAGAAGCAATGCTGGCCGGTCTACGCGCCAGCGCATGCCGGCATATCGCCGACAGGCGATTGTCGTCATTCCGGCCGAGCCGCCCGCCGGCGCGCAAGCGGGCCCACGATTCTGCCTCCGCCTCCTCTGCGGACTCTGCGAGAGACTTGTTTTTTTGTTACCGAATCAACGGATCGAGTTCCTCGAAGATGCGGTCGCGCACGTCCTCGACCTCGCCCTCGCCCTCGACATGGACGTATTTCGGCGCCGATTCGTCCCCCGATTCGGCCCACTTGCGGTAGTAGCCGATCAGCGGCTCGGTCTGTTCATGGTAGGTCTCCAGCCGCTGACGCACCACTTCCTCGCGGTCGTCCTCGCGCTGGACCAGCGGTTCGCCGGTCTCGTCGTCGTGACCGGCCACTTCCGGCGGATTGAACTCGACGTGATAGACGCGACCCGACGACGGGTGCGTCCGGCGACCGCTCATGCGGTGGATGATCTGCTCGTCCTCGATATCGATCTCGACCACGGCGTCGATATCGACGCCGGCCTCGCGCAGGGCATCGGCCTGGGCAATGGTGCGCGGGAAGCCGTCGAACAGAAAGCCGTTCTCGCAGTCGGGCTCGGTGATGCGTTCCTTCACCAGTCCGATGATGATGTCGTCGGAGACGAGCTCGCCCCGGTCCATGACCTCCTTCGCCTTCCGGCCGAGCTCGGTGCCGGCGCTGACCGCCGCCCGCAGCATGTCCCCGGTGGAGATCTGGGGAATGCCGTAGCGTTCGCTGATATAGGCCGCCTGGGTTCCTTTGCCGGCGCCGGGGGCGCCCAGAAGGATGATACGCATGGTGTGCTCCTCGGGAGTGAGTGGCAGGCCGCCGGCATGACGGCCGCGGGTCCTCAGGGTTTGAACGGGTCGAGCTTGCGGGGGACCGTCACATTGCGCAGCCGGACATACTGCGGCAGTCCCCGCCGGTAGGGAGGCCAGGCCTCGCCCTCGATCAGTGGCTGCAGGTAGCGGCGGCAGGCCTCGGTGATGCCGTAGCCGTCGTCGGTGATGTAGTCGCGCGGCATCGACGCCTCGACATTGGCCACCTCGGACAGGGGCACGGCATCGATGTCCCATTCGTAGGGGTCGTCGGCCAGGCGCCGGATCACGGGCATGACCGCGTTGCGGCCGGCGAGCGCGTACTCGACCGCCGCCCGGCCGACCGCCCAGGCCTGCTCGACGTCCGTGGCCGAGGCGATGTGGCGCGCGCTGCGCTGCAGGTAGTCCGCCACCGCCCAGTGGTACTTGTAGCCCAGCCGCTCCTTCACCAGCGAGGCGATCATGGGGCCGACGCCGCCGAGCTGCTTGTGGCCGAAGGCATCGGTGCCGCCCGCCTCGGCGAGGAAATTCCCGTCGCTGTCCTGCGCGCCCTCGGACACGACGATCGCGCAGTATTCGTGGCGCTCGACGCATTCGCGCACCCGCTCCAGGAAGCGCTGCTCGTCGAACGGGATCTCCGGGAACAGGATGATGTGGGGCGGATCGCCTTCCCGTTCCGCGGCCAGGCCGCCGGCAGCGGCGATCCAGCCGGCGTGGCGGCCCATGACCTCGAGCACGAACACCTTCGTCGAGGTGGTCGCCATCGAGGCGACATCGAGCCCCGCCTCCATGATCGAGACGGCGACGTATTTCGCGACCGAGCCGAAGCCGGGGCAGGTGTCGGTCAGCGGCAGGTCGTTGTCCACGGTTTTCGGAATGCCGATGGCCGTGATCGGGTAGCCCAGCTCCTCGCCGATCTGCGAGACCTTGTGGGCGGTATCCTGGGAATCGCCGCCGCCGTTGTAGAAGAAGTAGCCGATATCGTGAGCCCGGAAGACCTCGACCAGGCGCTCGTACTCCGCGCGGCTCTCGTCGAGCCCCTTGAGCTTGTGCCGGCAGGAACCGAAGACGCCGCCGGGCGTGTGCCGGAGCGCCGCGATGTCGGCATCGGATTCCTGCGAGGTGTCGATCAGGTTCTCGTGCAGCGCGCCGAGGATACCGTCGCGGCCCGCGAACACGGTGCCGATGCGGTCGCCGTGCTTGCGGGCGGTCTCGATGACGCCGCAGGCGGTGGCATTGATCACGGCGGTAACCCCGCCGGACTGGGCATAGAAGGCGTTGTTCGCGCTCATGGTCGGATCGTCGCCTCGTGGGATTTCTGCGTTGTTCCGTGCGTTCCCGGAAGCGGCCGTATGCGGTAGCAGCGCAGGCGATTGTGCCCGAGCGGAGCGCCGGTGTCACGGCGGAGCGCCGTAGGTTGGGGGGCCCGAGTGGGGCCCCACAACAAAGTTAAATAGTAACCCCAGAAACGCCCCCCCCGGGCGGGGGGGGGGGCGG
>CAYZHJ010000126.1:0-7632 GCA_964478305.1 uncultured Ectothiorhodospiraceae bacterium | reverse complement strand
CCGACGAAGGAGGCCCAACAACGGCGTCATAGCGATCATGTTGGGCCTCCTTCGTCGGCCCAACCTACGACTGCCATCTGCCATCTGCCGCTCGCGTACAATGCGCGCTGCATCGCAACCATCCCCGGACCGATCGCCCGATGCCACTACCCCGTTCGCCGGCCTGGCATACCGTGACCCCGCTGCTGCGCAGGCGACTGCCGGCCGAGGTACGGGACTGGGTGCTGTGGGACGGGTCCCTTACCGCGGGCGTGCGCGCCAGTTGTCCATCCGCCTTCGAGTTGCGCGTGCTGCGCCAGCGCTGGAGCCTGCCGCATCGCGGCGAGGCGCAGGCGCTCGGCATGATGCCCGGACGCCGGGCGCTGCTGCGCGAAGTGGCACTGTGCTGCGGCGACGAACCGCTGATCATGGCCCGCACCGTCATCCCCGGCGCCAGCCTGCGCGGCCGCCAGCGCCGGCTCGCCGGGCTCGGCCGGCGACCGCTGGGCGAGCTGCTGTTCCACGATCGCAGCGTCCGCCGCGATGCACTGGCCATCACCCGGATGACGCTGGCGCAGGCGGGACTCGCGGCGGGGCGCTGGCGCGAGGTGCCGGTGCACGGCCGGCGGGCGGTGTTCCACATCGGCGGCGTGCCGCTGCTGGTCAGCGAGTTCTTCCTCCCCGGGCTGTGGCGCCGCGGTTGATGTCATTTCGGAGTCGGGTGTGCGTGCTATGCTCGCGCCTTCCGAAGATGGGGCACTCGCGGGAAGTTCGTTCCAATGTCAAAGAAGCATTCGTGCCGGCGACGGGCCGGCTTCACCCTGATCGAGGTCATGGTCGTGGTCGCCATCCTGGCGATTCTCGCGGCGGTGGTGGTGCCGCGGGTGATGGACGAGCCGGCCAAGGCACGCGCGGCCAAGGTGAAACAGGATCTGCGCGCGATCGAGAGCGCACTGGATCTGTACAAGCTCGACAACTATCGCTATCCCACCACCGACCAGGGACTGGAGGCACTCGTGAGCCGGCCCGCGAGCGGCCCGGAACCGAAGAACTACAAGGAGGGCGGCTACCTGCGCAAGCTGCCGCGGGATCCGTGGGGCAACCCCTATCAGTACCTGCATCCGGGTGAGCACGGCGAGGTGGACATCTACTCGCTCGGGGCGGACGGTGCACCCGGTGGTTCCGACGAGAATGCCGATATCGGCAACTGGGAGTAACACCCGTCGGCGGCCACGCGCGCATGGCGGCCGGTGCCGCTCCGGCGCCGGCTTCACCCTGATCGAGCTGATGGTCGTGGTGCTGCTGATCGGTCTCGTGGTCTCACTGGCCGTGCTGTCGATTCGTTCCCCCTCTCCGGCCGAGCGCCTCGAACGCGAGGCGGCCCGGCTGCATGCCCGCATGGATCTGGCCCGCGAGGAAGCGGTACTGCATGCACGGTCGCTGGGGCTGCAGGTCGCGGAAGGCGGTTACCGCTTCATGCAGATGAGCGAGGGTAACTGGCGCGCCCCGTCCGGCGACCGGCTGCTGCCGGAACACGAACTGCCCGAGCACATGTTTCTGCGGGCCGACCTCGACGGCCTCGAGATCGAGCTCGTCGATGACGAAGGGGAGGATGACGACGACGAGCGTCGCCGGCCGCACATCTTCTTCCTCGCCAGCGGCGAGCTGTTGCCCGATTTCACGCTGCGGCTTTCCGGCCGCGACAGCGACGTCGAATTCACCATCGCACCCGGGGACGAACAGTGGCTCGAACTCGTCGAACACGAGCGATGAGCCGGCCCCGCCCTGCCGGCGCGGGCGGCTTCACCCTGATCGAGGTCCTGATCGCGCTCGCCGTGCTGACGATCTCGATGGTCGCGCTGGTCCAGGCCGGCAGCTCGCGGGCCGATCACGTCGGCTACCTGCGTGACCGCACCCTGGCCAGCTGGATCGCCTCCGACCGCATCGCCGCCCTGCATCTCGACGAGGAGTGGCCGGGCGAGGGCACTCGCCGGGGCGAGGTCGACATGGCCGAGCGGACCTGGTTGTGGCGCATGGAGGTCAGCGAGACGCCGGAGCCGGCCATTCGCCGGGTCGAGGTCACGGTCCGACTGGACGAGGACGCCGAACCGCTGGCGCGGGTCGCCGGCTATCTGGGCGACCCGGAGGATCGTGACCGATGAAACGGCGCAGTCACGGGTTCACGCTGATCGAGCTGCTGATCGCGATCGCGATATTCGCCCTCGTCGGCGTGATGGCCTATTCCGCCCTGTTTTCGGTGCTGGAAGCGCGTGCCAGTACCGAGCGCGCGGCCGAGCGCCTCGCCGCGGTCCAGTTCGCGGTCTTTCGCCTGACCGAGGATCTGCGACAGACGGTCGATCGACCGGTGCGCGCGCAGGTACCGGACGAGCGCCTGCCGTTGTTCATCCCCGTGGATGGCGAGCGCGTGCTGACGCTGACCCGCGGCGGTCTGCCCAACCCCGCCGACCAGCAGCGCAGTTCGCTGGTTCGTGTTCACTGGCTCCTGCGGGAGGGCCGGCTGCTGCGCGGGCTGATGGTGTATCCGGATACCCTGCCCGGACAGGAGGCACGTCGCCGGCTGCTGCTCGACGAGGTCGACGCGGTGGAACTGCGCTTTCTCGGTGCGGGGGACGAGTGGCACGACCGCTGGCCACCGCTCAATGCAGGACCGCAGTCGCCGGGATTGCCGCGGGCGGTGGAGCTCACGCTGGTGCTGCCGGACTGGGGCGAGGTGACCCGGCTGGTTCCGCTCGCCGGCAGCGGCATTGCGGCCGCCGCCGGGGAGGGATGACATGGGCCGGGGGAGGCAGCATGGCACGGCGCTGATCACGGCACTGCTCGTGCTCGCGCTGACGGTCGTGGTGGCAACCGACATGACCACGCAGCAGCAGTTCGATGTCCGCCGTACCGGCAACATGCTGACGCTGGAACAGGCGCACCAGATCGCGCTGGGCGGCGAGCGCTGGGCGGTCGCCGTGCTCGCGCGCGACCGGCGCGACGAACCGGCGCCGGGACAGACCGGCGGCGGGACCGGCACTGCCGATGTCGACAGCCTGGACGAGGACTGGGCGCAGCAACTGCCGCCACTGCCGGTCGAGGGCGGCCGGATCGGCGGTCGCATCATCGATCTGCAGGGGCGGTTCAACATCAACAGTCTCATCGTCGGTGAAGCGGTCGATGCGCTCGCGCTGGCCCGTTTCGAACGGCTGCTGCAGGCGCTGGAGATCGAGCCTTCGCTGGCACAGGCCGTCGTCGACTGGCTCGACGCCGATGCCGAAACCACCTTTCCCGATGGTGCCGAGGACGATTTCTACGCCGGCAGCACGCCCCCCTACCTGGCGGCCAACCGGCCGCTGGCCGTGATCAGCGGATTGCGGCTGGTGCGCGGTTTCGAACCGGCCATCTGGCGTCGGCTGGCGCCGCACATCACCGCGCTGCCGGACTCCACGGCGATCAACGTCAATACGGCCAGCGCCCCCGTGCTGCAGGCGCTGGTGCCCGGGCTGGATGCCGGTGCGGCCGAACAACTGGTGGCGCGTGCCGAGGAGGAACCGTTCGCGAGTGTCCCCGAGTTCCTCGAACAGGGCATCGTGCAGGAAGCCGATGTGGATGCGGCCGGACTGGCGGTGCGTTCGGATCATTTCCGGGTACAGATCGCGGTCGCGCTGGGGCCGCTCGAATACACGCTTTATAGTTGGCTGCAGCGCAACGATAATGGCGCGTCGCGCGTGCTTCGCCGCGCGCGGGTTGCCTACTGAAGCCACCGGACAGCGGACACCGCAACGTGCCCGATCACCTGCTCATCCGACCCGAGGACTCGGCCGCGCGGCAGTGGCGCTGGCGTGCCGTCGATGCCGCCGGCGAGGGCGGCCACGGCACCGGCCCGCTGGCCGAGGCCCTGCCGCTGGCCCCGGGCCGGCGCATCCTGCTGTTGATTCCGGGCGAGGCCGTGCTGCTGACCACCGCGCATGTGCCGGTGCGCTCGCGGGCGAAGGCGATGACCGCGGTTCCCTGGGCGCTCGAGGACCGGCTGGTGGCCGATGTCGAGCGCCTGCATTTCGCGCTCGGCCGCCAGGATGCACAAGGCGGGTGGCCGGTGGCGGCGATCGATCACGAGATTCTGGGAAGGTGGCTGGCCGCATGCAGGGAGTCGGGACTGGCGCCGCACGTGGCAGTGCCGGAACCGCTCATGCTGGCGCCGCCCGTGGAGGGCCGCTGGTCCGTGCTGGAGGAGCCGGGACGGGTGGTCTGCCGCACCGGCGACGTCAGTGGTTTCGCCTGTGCTTCCGCCCTGCTGGCCTCGGTCACCGAGGCGCTCGATCCGCCGGCCGTCGTGGAACGGGTGGCAGTCGAGGACGCGGACGCGGCCTGGCCGGACCGTTTCGGGCCGGTGATGCAGCCGGCGACGAGCGTCACCGACCCCCTGCAGGCGTTCGAGCCGCCGGCCGGCGCGCCCGCGCTCGACCTGCTGCAGGGACCCTACAGCCGGCGCGAGCGCGTCGGCCGGTTGTGGCGCCGCTGGCGTCTCCCGGCCGGACTGGCCGCCGCGCTCGCGGTATTGCTGCTGGCCAACCAGGTACTGGTCTACCGCGACCTGACCCGGCGCGAGGCCGCGCTGCAGGCCGCGATCGAGGAAGTGCTGCGCAACGCGGCGCCGGACATCGACCGCGTGGTCAATCCGCGGGTCCAGCTCCGCAACCGGCTCGATGCGGCCCGCGCAGCCCGTGCCGACGGCGGCGCGGGCATGCTCGCCGCGCTCGGCCGTGCCGGCCCGGTGCTCGCCGGGACGGACGGGCTCGAGCTGATCGGTCTCGAATGGCGCAATGACACCCTCGACCTGACCGTCGAGACGCCCGAGCTGGCCGCGCTCGACCGCTTGCAGCGCAGCCTGCGGGAACGGGGCTTCGAGGCCGAGCTGCGCGGTGTCGAGCAGGGCGAGGAGCAGGTGCGCGGCGAAGTCCGGGTCACCCGGGAGCGGACATGAAGGCCTGGCTGCTCGGACTGGCACCGCGTGAACGTGCGATCGTCATCGGCGGCGCTGTCGTGCTGCTGGTGGTGCTGGTCCATCTGCTGGCCATCGAGCCGGCACTGCAAGCCTTCGATCAGCGCCGGCAGCGGGTTGCCGCCCTCGAGGAGGAACTCGACTGGATGCGCGGGGCGGCGGCCGAGTTGCAGGCATTCGGCGATGCCGCCGTGGCCGTGGACGACAGCGATCGCCCGCCCTACCTGGCGGTGGACCGGGCCCTGCGCGAGGCGGGACTGCCGCGACCCCGAACGCTGGAACCGGTGGGCGCCGACAGCGCCCGGGTCGAGTTCGAGGGAGTCTCCTTCGATGCCCTGATGCGGGTGCTGAATCGCCTGCGGACCCGCGACGGCCTGCAGGTCGCGCGGGCACGTTTCCGGCGCAGCGCCGAAGGTCGCGTCGAGGCCGGGCTCACCCTGGAGCGGGCCCGATGAGCCGGCGGGCCATTGCGGGGCTGGTTGCGCTGGGGCTGTTCGTCTACCTGTTCGCGCTGATCGCGAACATGCCCGCCGCGCGGGTGCTGGCCTGGGTCGATCCGCCCGGGGTCTCGGTGCACGACGCGAGCGGCCGGATCTGGGCCGGCCGGGCCGGGCGGGTCGAGCTGGCGCAGCCGACCGCGATCCCGCCATTGTCGGCGGTGACGTGGGACGTGATCGCCTGGAGGCTGCTGACCGGTGCGCTGCATGTCGATGTGCAGGCGCGTGCGGCCACGCTCGAGGCCGATGGGCGGGTGGGTGTCACGGCCGCGGGCACGGTGGTCGTCGAGGGCCTGACACTGCGCGGACCGGTCGGCGGCCTGACCCGGCAGGCCGCGATTCCGGTCGTCGCCGGTGGCAACCTGCTGGCACGCATCGAGCATGCCCGCATCGAATCCGGGCAGCCGCGTGCCGTCCGCGGCCGGGCGGTCTGGAGCGATGCCCGGCTCGAGGCTCCATTGCAGCTCGCGCTCGGCGATGTGGTCGTCGAGATCGAGCCGGTCGAGGGCGGGCAGCGTGCCACGGTCGACGCGGCCGGCGGCGAGCTGGAGATCGCGGGCGATGCCCGGCTGGAGGCGGACGGACGCTATCGGCTGGATCTGACCCTGACACCCACGGACGAGTTGCCGCAGGAAGTCCGCGACATGCTGACGCTGGTCGCGAGGCAGGACGCCGCGGGCGACTACGTGATCCGGCAGGAAGGCCGTCTGCGGTAACCGGCTCGACGGGCTCAGGGTGCGACAGTCGGTGGAACGACCCGGTCGAAATCGGCGACGGCGGTGAATTCCTCGAGCGTGTTCGGCGGGCGCCGGCTGTCCGGCTCGACGATGCCCACCACGTGGGGCAGGCCCCAGTCGCGCGCGGCCGCCAGTACGCGCGGGTTGTCGTCGAAGAACAATGTGCGCTCCGGATCGAAGCCCTCCTGCGCCAGCAGCGCATCCCAGAAGCGCGGATCCTCCTTCGGCGCGCCCAGTTCGTGCGCGCTGTAGAGCGCGTCGAGGCTGTCGCGCAGGGCGATGCGCTCGAACTTGAAGGCGATGCTCCCGGGATGCGCGTTGGTCGCCAGCACGCGCCGCTTGCCGCCGGCGGCAAGCGCGTCGAGGAAGGCCGGGGCGTGCGGGCGCCACTGCACCAGGTGGCCGACCTCGTGCTTCAGCGCGACCAGGTCCAGCGCCAGGGTCCGCTGCCAGTAATCGAGACAGTACCAGTCGAGCGTGCCGTCAACCTCGTGATAGCAGCGCTGCAGTTCCGCCCGAGCCTCCCCGGGTGACTGATCGCGCAGCTCGGCCAGCCGACGCGGCAGGTGCTCGAGGAAGAAGTGATTGTCGAAGTGCAGATCGAGCAGCGTGCCGTCGAGATCGAGCAGGACGGTGTCGATGCGTTCCCAGGGCGGATGCAGGCGTTCGGCGGTCATCATGCGCGTATCATCGCACGTGCGCGTGCAGGGCGTGGATACGGTTGCCGGCCCGGTACGGACCTGCCATTCTCGAACTCTTGTCGACGCATCACGAGTCCGAAGCCGAATCGCCCCGATCATGACGGACAAGCCCGAAATCCTCGCCAGCGAGACCGTGGCGCGCAGCCGCCTGTTCGAGATCGAGCAGGTAGACCTGCGTTTCTCCAATGGCCGCGAGGTGCGCTTCGAGAAGCTGGTCAGTCGCGGTTTCGGTGCGGTGCTGCTGGTGCCCGTCCTGCCCTCCGGGCGCGTGCTGCTGGTGCGCGAATACGCCGCCGGCGTCGATCGCTACGAGCTGTCGCTGCCGAAGGGACGAGTGGAGCCGGGCGAGGACATGATGGTCGCGGCCAATCGCGAACTGATGGAAGAGGTCGGTTACGGCTCCGGCCGGATGGAACGCATCGCCGGGTTGACGCTGGCGCCGGGCTATCTCGGTCATGTCACCGAGATCATCCTGGCACGCGATCTCTACCCGCAACGGTTGCCGGGCGATGAACCGGAACCGCTCGAGGTCGTCGAGTGGTCGTTCGACGAACTGCCGCAACTGCTCGCGCGCGAGGACTGCACCGAGGCACGCACGGTGGCCGCGCTCTACCTGGTACGTGATCTGCTGGCCAACGAGGAGACCGAATGAGTTCCAGCGAAACATGCAACCGACTCTTGCCGGACGTGCTCGACATCGCCGGCCGTGCCGGCGA
>CAYZHJ010000125.1:5733-7975 GCA_964478305.1 uncultured Ectothiorhodospiraceae bacterium | reverse complement strand
GAGCACGCAAAGAAGAAAGACAAAGGATGTGTAGGTTGGGCCGACGAAGGAGGCCCAACAGTCGGCGGGCTGATTCGGTGTTGGGCCTTCTTCGGCGGCCCAACCTACGTGCCTTCGACGACTACTCTTTCAATCCTCTGCGTTCTCTGCGAGAGATCCATGTCCCTTTGACCCGTCGCACGGCATCTGCAAGCGGCAACATCAGTTCGTCATGCATCCCGAGTCACGGCATAATTGCGCATCCCGTGGTGGCGGGTTGAGCCGGAGGATGGAATGGGTCTGAGCGTGATCGTGCTCGCGGCCGGCGAGGGCCGGCGCATGCGCTCGTCGCGGCCGAAGGTGCTGGCGGACCTGGCCGGAAAGCCGCTGATCGCGCACGTGCTAGCCGGTGCCGCCACGCTCGCGCCGGATCGCGTGCGGGTCGTGCTCGGCCACGGTGCCGAAGCGGTCCACGCCGTCCTGCCCGATGATGTCGAAACCCGCCTCCAGCCCGAGCAGCGGGGCACCGGCGACGCCGTCGCCTGCGCGCTCGACGGCATCCCCGGCGACGATCTGGTGCTCGTGCTCTACGGCGACGTCCCGCTGGTGCAGCCGGAGACGCTGCAGGCGCTGGTCGATGCGGCGGCCGGGGCCGACGGCGCGTTGATGACGGTCGAGCCGGACGATCCGGCCGGATACGGCCGGGTCGTTCGCGATGCCGGCGGCGATGTCGAGCGTATCGTCGAGCACAAGGATGCCTCCCCCGCGGAGCTCGCGATTGCCGAGGTCAATACCGGCCTGCTGGCGCTGCCCGCCGCGACCCTGGATCGGCACGTGAAGGCGCTGTACAACGACAACGCCCAGGGCGAGTTCTATCTGACGGATGTCATCGGTGGCGTTCGCGGGGAAGGCGGGCGCCTGGCAACCGTTCAGCCCGCGCACGAGTGGGAAGTCCGGGGCGTGAACAGCCCGCAGCAGCTCGCCGCGCTCGAGCGCGCCTGGCAGCGCCATCTCGCGGAATGCCTGTTGACGAGCGGCGTCTGCCTGCGTGATCCGGACCGGGTGGACGTGCGCGGCACCCTGACCGCGGCCGCGGACGTCATCATCGACGTGGGTTGCGTGTTCGAGGGCGATGTCGCGCTCGGCGAGGGCGCCCGCATCGGTGCCCACTGCATGCTGCGGAACTGCCGGGTCGGCGCCGGCAGCGTGATCGAGCCGCACTGCTACCTGGAGGACAGCACGATCGGCGACAACTGCCGTGTCGGTCCGTTCGCGCGCATGCGCCCGGGCACGGTGCTCGCGGAACGGGCGCGCATCGGCAATTTCGTCGAGACCAAGAACTCCAGCGTGGGTGCCGGCAGCAAGATCAATCACCTGTCCTACGTCGGCGACAGCGAGGTCGGCCGCGACGTGAACATCGGTGCGGGCACCATTACCTGCAACTACGATGGCGCGCGCAAGCACCGCACCATCATCGGCGACGGTGCGTTCGTCGGCTCCAGCACGCAACTCGTGGCACCGGTGACCGTCGGTGCCGGTGCGACCATCGGCGCGGGGTCGATCATCACGCACGACGCGCCGGCGGGCCAGCTTACCCTGAGCCGCAGCCGCCAGCGCTCCATCAGCGGCTGGGTACCCCCGGCACGGCGCGAAGAGGAGGATTGAGCATGTGCGGAATCGTCGGGGCCGTGGCCGAGCGCGACGTGATTCCCCTGCTGATCGAGGGACTGCACCGGCTGGAATACCGTGGCTACGACTCGGCCGGCCTGGCGGTCCTCGGCGGCAGCGGTATCGAGCGCCGCCGCGCCGCCGGCCGCGTGGACGCGCTGGCACGGGCACTGGACGGCGCGCCGGTCCAGGGCGGCTGCGGCATCGCCCACACGCGCTGGGCGACCCACGGTGCGCCCAGCGAGGAGAACGCGCACCCGCATCTGTCGGGCGACGAGATCGCGCTGGTGCACAACGGCATCATCGAGAACTACAACGCCCTGCGGCAGGAACTGGGCGACGCCGGCTACGTGTTCACCTCGGAGACCGATACCGAAGCCATCGCCCACCGCATCCACCAGCATGCCGGCAACCGCGGCGACCTGCTGGAAGCCGTGCGTGCCACCGTCGCCGAGCTCGACGGTGCGTACGCGCTGTGCGTCATGGCGAGCCACCAGGACGGGCATCTCGTCGCGGCGCGCCGGGGCTGCCCCGTGGTGCTCGGTCTCGGCATCGGCGAGAATTTCGTCGCTTCCGATGTCGCCGCCCTGCTGCC
>CAYZHJ010000125.1:0-5723 GCA_964478305.1 uncultured Ectothiorhodospiraceae bacterium | reverse complement strand
GTGACACGGCGTTTCATCTTCCTCGAGGAAGGCGACATCGCCGAGATCACGCGCGAGGGAATCCGGATCGTCGATGTCGATGGCGAGCCGGTCGAACGTCCCGTGCACGAGTCGGACCTCACCGCCGACGCCGTCGAGCGCGGTGACTACCGGCATTTCATGCTCAAGGAGATCTTCGAGCAGCCGCGCGCCATCGCCGAGACCCTGGAGGAACGGCTGACGCCCGAGCGCGTGCTCGACGCCGCCTTCGGCCATCGCGCGACCGATCTGCTGCCGCGGGTCGCGGGCGTTCACATCGTCGCCTGCGGCACCAGCTATCACGCCGCGCTGGTGGCGCGCTACCAGATCGAGACGCTGGCGCGCATTCCGGTCAACGTCGAGATCGCCAGCGAATACCGCTACCGCCGGCCGGTGGTGCCTCCCGACACCCTGTTCGTGACCATCTCCCAGTCGGGCGAGACCGCCGACACGCTGGCCGCCCTGCGCGAGGCGAAGCAGCTCGGCTACTGCGCGAGCCTGGCCCTGTGCAACGTGCCCGAGTCCTCGCTGGTGCGCGAATCCGATCTGGTGCTGATGACGCGGGCCGGTCCCGAGATCGGGGTCGCCTCGACCAAGGCCTTCACCACCCAGCTCGCCGGCCTGGCGCTGCTCGCCATCGCCCTGACCCACTCCCGGGCGGGCGCGGCGGTCGACGAGCCCGCCCTGGTCGGCGAACTGATGTCGCTGCCCGGCCGGGTCGAGCGCGTGCTCGGCCTGGACGACGAGATCGCGGCCCTGGCCGAGTCGTTCGTGGACAAGGACCACGCCCTGTTCCTCGGCCGGGGTGTCCATTACCCCGTCGCGATGGAGGGTGCGCTCAAGCTCAAGGAAATCTCCTACATCCACGCCGAGGCCTATGCCGCCGGCGAGCTCAAGCACGGACCGCTGGCCCTGGTGGACGAGGACATGCCGGTGGTGGCGGTGGCGCCGAACGATGCCCTGCTCGACAAGCTCGCCTCGAACCTGCAGGAAGTCCGCGCCCGCGGCGGCCGCCTGATCGTGTTCGCCGATGCCGAGACCGGCATCGACCTCGGCAACGAGGTCGAGGTGATCCACGTGCCCGGCGCCGGCAGTACCCTCACCGACCCGACCCTGTATACCGTGCCCCTGCAGTTGCTCGCCTACCACGTCGCCGTGCTCAAGGGCACCGATGTCGACAAGCCGAGGAACCTGGCGAAGTCCGTTACGGTGGAGTGACACGCTGGCGGGAGGAGGCTCCGGTCTTCGCTGTGCGAAGGAATCTCTCCAAGCCGCGAAGTACGCAAGGAACGTAGGCCGGATTGCGACCGGATGCGGTGATCCCGGGTCCGGATGCCGCCGTGCACTCGGCCGGCACGGCCGGAGCCATCCGGAGTTCGGTTCGAGCGATACCAGGGGATGGATTCGTTCACCCGCCGGAAAGCTCCCTTCGGTGCGTTCCGGCCTACGCCGTGATCCGTCGGGTATCGCAGGGAGCGGACGGCAATAGCGGGCGTACCGTAGGCCGGATTGCGACCGAATGCGGTGATCCCGGGTCCGGATGCCGCCGCGCTTTCGGCTCGCACGGCCGGAGCCATCCGGCGTTCGGTCCACGCGGCACCACCGCATGGTTTCGTTCATCCGCCGGAAAGCTCCCTTCGGTCGCGTTCCGGCCTACGTCGAGATCCGCGGGCATCGCGGGGAACGGACGGCATTGGCGAGCCCGCCGTAGGCCGGATTGCGACCGAATGCGGTGATCCCGGGTCCGGATGCCGCCGCGCTTTCGGCTCGCACGGCCGGAGCCATCCGGCGTTCGGTCCACGCGGCACCACCGCATGGTTTCGTTCATCCGCCGGAAAGCTCCCTTCGGTCGCGTTCCGGCCTACGTCGAGATCCGCGGGCATCGCGGGGAACGGACGGCATTGGCGAGCCCGCCGTAGGCCGGATTGCGACCGAATGCGGTGATCCCGGGTCCGGATGCCGCCGCGCGGCCCGGCCGGCACGGCCGGAGCCATCCGGCGTTCGGATCAAGCGGTACCGGGGATGGATTCGCTCAACCGCCGGGAAGCTCCCTTCGGTCGCGTTCCGGCCTGCCACGCCCCCGCTCGGACCAGGAAGACGCAGGTTGGGCCGACGAAGGAGGCCCGACAGCGAAACCGAACGCCCTTCGCTGTGCGAAGGAATCTCGCAAAGCACGCGAAGTGTTCATTGGATTGCAGGTCGGACCATTCTCTCTGCTTGGCGTACTTTGCGTCTTGGCGCCTTGGCGAGACAACTCGTGAAAGCGTCTATCGAACGCTGAAGCGCGAATCACTTGCCACCGCGCGCATCCGGCACCGCATGCGACGCCATACGCGGCGTGTGCACCGCCGGCACGCCGCACAGCTCGATGTACTCGCGCAGTCCCACCCGCCGTACCCCGCGCATGCGGGGCAGCAGCCGTTCCAGGGTTGCCAGCGTTTCCGGATGGGGATGGGCGATCGCCAGGGCACAGCCGCTCGTCTGCGCCCGTCGCAGCCAGTAATGCAGTTGCCGCTCGATCGCCGCCGGGTCGCGGTCGTGATCGAGGAAGACGTCGCGTGCGGCCGTGCCGATGCCGGTCTCGATCGCGATGGTCTCGGCGACCGTGTCGGCGGTGGTGCGGGAATCGATGAAGATCAGGTTCCGCGAGGCGGTTCGAAGCTCGCGCATCAGCAGTGTCATTGCCTTGCGATCGGCCGTGAGCACGCTTCCCATGTGATTGTTGACCCCGATCGCGCCCGGTACGTTGTCGAGCGCGGCCCGCAGCCGCGCGCGGAACTCCCGTGCGGGGAGGGCGGGATGGAGCGTGCCGGGCGAGGCGGCATGGTCGGCACGACCCTGCATCGGCAGATGCACCAGCAGGTCGATGTCCGCGCGCGCGGCCGCGCGCGCGATCCGTGCCGCATGGGGCGAGCCGGGCAGGACGGCCATGGTGACGGGCGGGGGCAGGGCCAGCGCGCGCCGGGCGCGATCCCGGTTGTAGCCGAGGTCGTCGATGACCAGCGCGACGGTGGCGGCCCGGACCCCGGGGCCGGGCAACGCGATCAGGAGCGTGACCAGCAGCAGGCCGACCGGCCGCATGCTCAGTCCCCGGGACGCAGGATGTTCAACCCCTTGAGCAGATTGAGGGCGACGTACAGCTCGTAGTCACTGGTCGCGAGCTTGTCGTTGCCCGGTTCGCCCTGATCCTGCCCCTCGCCGAGGGTGCCGTCCGGATTCAGCAGATGCTGGCTGAGATTGGCCTCGGTCAGCGGTCCGATGTCGCTCTCGTCGAGACTGGTCAGCTTGAAGCTGCCGGTATGGATGTCGGGCTCGATGCCCTGTGCCTGGATCGAGCGGCCATCGGGCGTGAAGTAACGCGCGGTCGTCAGCTTGAGCGCGCCGCCGCTGGACAGGTCCTGGATGGTCTGGACCGAGCCCTTGCCGAACGTGCGGTGACCGATCACGATCGCCCGCTTGTGATCCTGCAGGGCGCCGGCGACGATCTCGGACGCCGAGGCCGAGCCCTCGTTGACGAGCACGACCAGCGGGGCGCCATTGAGGGCGTCGCCCGGCCGGGCACTGTAGCTCAATCGTGAATTGGCGACCCGGCCCTCGGTATAGACGATCAGGCCGTCGTCCAGGAAGGAATCGGACACGCTGACGGCGGCCGACAGCACGCCGCCGGGATTGTTGCGCAGATCCAGCACCATTCCGCTGAGCCCGTCCTTCGCTTCGCTCTCGAGGTTGCGCAACGCCTTGTCGAGCGCTTCCTGGGTATTGGTCTGGAAGTGGGACACGCGCAGATAGCCGTAGTTCTCGTCGAGCATGCGCGAGTCGACACTCTGCACCTCGATGACGGCGCGCGTGATGGTCACCTGCAGCGGCTTGTCGCGTCCCTCGCGCACGATGGTGAGCTTGATCTTCGTGCCCGGCTCGCCGCGCATGATCTGCACCGCGTCGTTGAGCGTCATGCCCTTCACCGGCTGGTCGTCGAGGCGCACGATCAGGTCGCCGGCCTCGACACCGGCCTGCTTCGCGGGTGTGCCGTCGATCGGCGCCACCACCTTGACGAAGCCGTCCTCCATCGTGACCTCGATGCCGAGGCCGCCGAACTCGCCCTCGGTGCCGATCTTGAGCTCGTTGAACTCGTCCTCGTCGAGATAGGAGGAATGCGGATCCAGCCCGCTGAGCATGCCGCGAATCGCGAACTCGAGCAGTTCCTCGTCCTCGACCTCCTCGACGTAGTTCTCCTTGATGCGGCTGTAGACGTCGGTGAACGTCCGCAGCTGCTCCAGCGGCAGCCGCTCGGCGGCCTCGCTGTCCTCGTCGCGATCGGCGATTACCGTGTGGGCGACGGTCAGCGTCGCCCCCAGCAGGGTTCCGGCGAGGACCAGCAGGATCGTGCGGGTCGAGGATGGCATGCGGCTCTCCGGCTGAAGTTGCGGCTGTCGTGGCGGTTTGCGGGTGTGGCGGATTCGTACGGCGTCATTCATCGGCGCGATCGGGCGAGTTTAACATGCGGAAGCCCGGCGCCGCCGCGTTCGTGTCACCGCTGCGCCAGCCACTGCTCCGGGTCGATCGGACGCCCGTCGTGGCGGATCTCGAAATAGAGTCCCGCTCGATCCTGGCCGCCGGAATCGCCGACCGTGGCGATCGGTTCTCCGGGGGTGACCCAGTCGCCGGTGGAACGCAGCAGGCGCTGGTTGTAGCCGTACAGGCTGAGGTATCCGTCCAGGTGATCGATGATGATCAACTGCCCGAAGCCGGACAGCCAGTCGGCGAACATGACGCGCCCGTAGTATACGGCATGGACCTCGGTTCCGGCTTCGGCCGCGATCACCAGCCCGCGCGAGCGCAGGCGGCCGTCGGCGCGCGGTGACCCGAAGCGGGCGCGGAGTTTGCCATGCGCCGGCCAGGGAAGCTGTCCGTCGCGGGTGTCGAACGGGCGTTCCTCCAGCGGTGCCGCGGGGATGTCGGCGATCACCGAGCCGAGCCGCTCGAGCAGGCGTTCCAGCTCGTCGCGGTTGGCTTCCATGTGTTCCAGCCGTTCTCCCCGTTCGGCGATGGACTGGCGCAGCCGTTCCAGTACGCGCCGGCGCTCCGCCCGGACCGACTGCAGTTCCTGCCGCTGCCGTTCGAGATTGTCGATTTCCGCCTGCAGCCCCTGCCGGGTGCGTTCGGTCTCGCGTGCGACGGTGCGCGCCTCCGCCATCAGTTCGTTGGCGCGATCGATCGCGTCGAGCCGTGCCCGGTTGAGATAGCCGTAGTAGCCGAGCGCGCGCGCGAGCCGCGACGGCTCGTTCTGGCGCAGCATCAGTCGCAGTGCCGGCTGGTTGCCCAGCCGGTAGGCGGCGCGCAGTTGCGCGCCGAGGGTTTCGCGATGGGCCTCCAGTGCCTGCTGCAGGGATGACTGGCGGCGCTCGAGGCGCTCCAGTTCCGCCCGCGCGTTCGCCAGCTCCGACTGCGTGTGCTGCAGGTCGGACGCCAGCTCGCCGATGCGCCGCTCGACCCGTTCGAGCTCGCCCTCGGTACGGCTCTCCTGCTGCCGTTCCCGCGCCAGCGTGCTGCGCACCTCCTCGATGCGCTCGCGCAGCGCCTCCAGCTCGGCCCGGGTCTCGGCCGCCCCGGAGGCGAGGGCGGACGGCCCGCCGGCGATCAGCAGCAGCGGCAGCAGGACGATCCGGGAGAGGCGCATGGCGGACATGGGCGGCATTGTACCGATC
>CAYZHJ010000124.1:0-8219 GCA_964478305.1 uncultured Ectothiorhodospiraceae bacterium | reverse complement strand
GGGCTCGGCGGATCACGACGTAGGCCGGAACGCGACCGAAGGGAGCTTTCCGGCGTGCTGGATGAAACCATGCCGTTGTGCCGCGTGAACCGGACGCCGGATGGCTCCGGCCGTGCCGGCCGAACGCACGTCGACGCCCGGATCCGGGATCACCGCATCCGGTCGCAATCCGGCCTACCTGGTGTTGACACGTGAACGTCACTCGCGCCGCGTAGCGGCGCGGAACCGCTGGCACGGCGGTCAGGCGAGACAAGCGCCGATTCCGGCATGGCAATCAAACCGCCAATCGAAAATCCGGAACGTCGGGCCTCCTTCTACGGCCCAACCCGTGTCTGGAAACCGATCCGGACCTTCTTCATTCCTGCCGCCGGCAGCGCTCCAGCAACGCCAGGGTGGAGGCGTCCCAGTCCTCCGCGGCCGGTTCTCCCCGCAGCACCGGCATCAGGCCGCTCGCCAGCACCTTGCCCCGTTCCACGCCCCATTGATCGAACGGATTGATGCGCCAGATCATCGCCTGACAGAAAACCCTGTGCTCATGCAGCGCGATCAGCGCTCCCAGCGTCCCGGGATGGAGTCCGTCGAGCAGGAACGTCACGCTCGGCCGATTGCCGGGCATCGCCCGCTGCGAGCGCAGGGACTCGTCCACGCCCTCGCGCCGCAGCTCGTCCGTGCTGCGACCGGCCAGCAGCGCCGCTGCCTGCGCCAGACCGTTCGCAACCAGCCCGGCGTGCTCCCGGGTATCCGTCTCGTTGACCAGGACGAAATCGCACATCGCCTGGCGCGTTCCCTGGTGCAGCCACTGGAAGAAGGCATGCTGCGCGGTCGTGCCGACCTGACCCCACACGGCCGGCGCAGTGACATAGTCGACCGGCTCGCCGTCACGATCGACCGACTTGCCGTTCGACTCCATCTCCAGTTGCTGCAGATAGTCAGGCAGCAGCGCCAGCCGCTCGCTGTAGGGAACGATCACGTGGCTGTCCATGCCGACGAAGTTGCCGTACCACACAGCCAGCAGGGCGAGCCGCAGCGGCAGGTTCTCCCGGGGTGGCGCATCGCGAAAGTGCCGATCGACGCACGCGGCCCCGGCGAGCAGCTCGCGAAAGCCGTCCATGCCCAGCGCGAATGCCACCGGCAGGCCGATCGCCGACCACAGCGAATATCGCCCCCCGACCCAGTCCCACAGCGGCAGGATCCGGTCCTCGTCGATGCCCCATTCGCGTGCTCGATCGGGGCGGGCGGTGACGGCAATGAAATGCATCCGCGCCGCATCCGTGCCCACCCTGGTCGCCAGCAGGTCGAACAGGGCGCGCGCGTTGCTCAGGGTCTCGAGCGTGGTGAAGGTCTTGGAGGCGACGATGAACAGGGTCCGCGCCGGGTCGATCTCCGCCAGCACACGCTCGCGGTCGGCCGGGTCGAGATTGCTCACGAAATGCACCCGCGGCGAAGTCCGCGCCTGCGGGCGCAGGGCCTCGCAGACCAGCCGCGGACCCAGGTCGGAACCGCCGATGCCGATGTGGACGATGTCGGTGATCGCGCTTCCGCCGGCGCCGCGGATGCGGCCTTCGGCAACGCCTTCGACCAGCCCGGCCATGCGGTCGTGCATGTGCTCGATCGCGGCCCCGATGTGCACGCCGTCGAGCTCGAGCTCGGCCAGCTCCGGGGTGCGCAGTGCCGCGTGCAGCGCCGCCCGGTTCTCGCTGTGATTGATCCGTTCACCGGCGAACATGCGATCGCGCCAGACCGGCACGGCCTCCTGCTCCGCGAGCCCCAGCAGCGTCTCGTGGATGGCCGGCGTGAGATGGGTCTTCGACGCATCGACCGTGACGCCGCCGACGGTCGCGGTGAATCGCTCGGTTCGCCGGGGGTCGGCCGCGAACAGCTCGGTCAGCCTGACGTCGGCGGTCGCCTCGTGGCGCGCCGCCAGCGCCTGCCAGGCCGGTGACCGGGACAGCGGGGTCACGGGACGGCAACCGGTACGTTGTCGATCAACCGTGCACGGCCGAGACGGGCTGCCGCCAGTACCCGCAGGTCGTCGGCGGCGGCGTCCGCGGCCGGCCGGGACAGGTCGGCGGCCCGACGAATGGCGACATAGCTGGGTTCGAATCCGGCTCCCTCGAGCGCGGTCATGGCCTCGTTTTCCAGACGAGCGTAGTCGCGTTCGCCGGCCAGCAGCCGCTCGCCCGTCTCGCGCAGCACCCGGTTGAGCGTGGGGGCGATCCGGCGCTGCTCGTCCGTGAGATAGCCGTTGCGCGAGGACAATGCGAGTCCGTCGGATTCGCGCACCGTGGGCACGCCGACGATGTCGATGGCGAAATCCAGCCCGGCCGCCAGCCGCCGGATCAGCAGCAACTGCTGAAAATCCTTCTCGCCGAAGACGGCGAAATCCGGTTCGACGATATTGAACAGCTTCGTCACCACCGTGGCCACCCCCGGGAAATGCCCCGGTCGGTCGGCACCGCAGAGGATGTCGTCGAGTCCGGGTACCGAGACGCGCACACCGTGATCCGGACCCTGCGGATACAGGGTCTCCACCGCCGGCGCGAACACCAGATCGGCACCGTGCTCGGCCAGGCGTTGCCGGTCGTGTTCCAGCACGCGGGGGTACTCGCCGTAATCCTCGCCGGGACCGAACTGCAGCGGATTGACGAAGATGCTCACCACGACGAGATCGGCACGACGACGGGCCTCGTCGACCAGGGCGAGATGCCCGCGGTGAAGATCGCCCATCGTCGGCACGAGGGCCACGGTCTCGCCCGCGGCACGCCCGGTCCGGACCCGGCGGCGCAGGGCCGCCGGGTCGGCGATGGTTGTCGGCGCCACCTCAGGCGACCGTCTGATCGACACCCGGGAAGCGTCGCTCACGGACATCCTCGATGTATGCCTCGATCGCGGCGGCGATGCTGCCGGTATCGGCCAGGAAGTCCCGGGCGAACCGGGGAGGCTTCGGCGTCAGCCCGATCGCGTCGTACAGCACGAGGATCTGGCCGTCGCAATCCACGCCGGAACCGATGCCGATGACCGGGACATTCAGGTTCTGCGCGATCTCGCTCGCCAGCTCCGCCGGCACGCATTCGAGCAGCACGATGTCGGCACCGGCGGCCTCGAGGGCGAGCGCATCCTCC
Organism: uncultured Ectothiorhodospiraceae bacterium; assembly: GCA_964478305.1. GTDB lineage: Bacteria > Pseudomonadota > Gammaproteobacteria > XJ16 > Halofilaceae > Halofilum. Next base: position 5,097 of record CAYZHJ010000124.1, on the reverse strand, counting down.
AGCATGGCGCGTGCCGAGGCCTCGTCCCGGCCCTGGATGCGGTAGCCGCCGATCTTGTGTACCGACTGCGGTTTCAGGCCCAGATGGGCACACACGGGAATGCCGCTGTCGTTCAGCCGGTGCACGGTCGCGGCCTGGGCCGAGCCGCCCTCCAGCTTGACCATCTGCGCGCCGGCCTCCTTCATCATGCGGCCGGCATTGACGAGCGCCTCCTCCGGCGTGGCGAAGCTCATGAACGGCATGTCCACCATCAGCAGTGCCCGCTGCAGACCGCGGCGCACGGCGCGGGCGTGGTAGATCATGTCGTCCACGGTCACCGGCAGGGTGGTGCTCTGCCCCTGCACCACCATGCCCAGCGAATCGCCGACCAGCACGAAGTCCATGCCGGCGGTGTCGAGCATGCGGGCGAAGCTCGCGTCGTAGGCCGTCATCGCGGCAATCGGCTGCCCCGCACGCTTCATCGCCTGCAGGCCGGAAACGGAAACCTCGCCCGAAGGCGTCGTGTACACGCTCATATGGACCCTGTTCATGGAAACTGGCCGGGGTCGTGATTATACGGGGCGGCACCCCCTCTGGGCCAAGTCGGGCGGGCCAGTGCCCAGGTCGTAGGTTGGGCCGACGCAGGAGGCCCAACAAAACGCGCCTGCGGACGTTGGGCCTCCTGCATCGGCCCAACCTACGCGCCGGGCACTCGATACTCCTCAGGACGACACCAGCGGCGCCGGATTGAAGAAGTGGCGGCCGCTGTGGATGCGGCGGACCTGGTCGAGCAGTTCGGCGTAATCGGCCTCGCTGTCGGCCAGGTTGATCTCGGTGGCGTTGACGATCAGCAGGGGAGCGTCGTCGTAGGCATGAAAGAAACGGGTGTAGGCATCGCACAGCTCCTGCAGATAGCCCGCCCCCATGTAGCGCTCGTAACCGATGCCGCGCCGCTCGACCCGCTCCTGCAGCACCTTGACCGGTGCCTGCAGGTAGATCACCAGGTCGGGACGCGGTGCCTCGATCACCAGGTGGTCGTAGACCTGCCGGTAGAGGGCGAGCTCGTCGGCGTCGAGATTCACTTCGGCGAACAGGCGGTCCTTCTCCATCAGGAAATCGGCCACGCGGATCGTGTCGAACAGATCGTCCCGGAGCAGCTCGCGCATCTGTTCCGTGCGGTGCAGCAGGAAATGGAGCTGGGTCGACAGGGCCGCCTCGCGCGGGTGCCGATAGAAGCGTTCGAGAAACGGGTTCGTCTCGGCCTGTTCCAGCACGGGGGTGGCGCCGAAGGAATCGGCCAGCCGCCGGGCGAGCGTGGTCTTGCCCACGCCGATCGGCCCCTCGACCACGATGAAGCGTGCGGACCCGCTCACGACGCCAGGGGCTCCAGCGGCCACAATCCCGTGCGATCGGCCCGCCGGGCGAGTTCGCCCGCCGTGACGCCGAGTCCGGGGATCTCCAGGGCCGCATCGATCTCGGCCAGCGGCACCAGCACGAAGGGGCGCCGGGCGATACCCGGATGCGGCAGGGTCAGGCGCTCGTCCTCGCACTGCCGATCGCCGTACAGCAGCAGATCCAGGTCGAGTGTGCGCGGCCCCCAGCGCGGCCCGCTGCGCTCGCGCCCGGCCCGGTTCTCGATCGCCTGCAGGGCGTCAAGCAGTTCGTGCGCACCCAGCGTGGTATCCAGCCGCCCCACCGCATTGACGTAGTCCGGCTGATCGGCCGGCCCCATCGGCCGACTGCCGTAGAGGGTCGAACGGGCCGTCAGCCGGGTCTCCGGCAACGCCGACAGGGCCTCGAATCCGGCAATCACCTGCTCCACCGGTTCCTGCAGGTTGCTGCCCAGGGCGACCCGCGCCACGGTTACCTCGCTCATCCGGCCTCACCCCCGCCACCGCGCCGGCGCCTTCCTCCGCGGCGGCGCCTGCGCTTCGGTGGTTCCGCCTCCGGTTCCGTCGCGCCTGCGGACGGCACGTTCGCCTCGATCCATTCGCGCCACTGTTCGCACAGATCCGCCAGGTCCTCGCCGGCATCGCGCCGCAGGCAGAGGAAATCCCAGCCCGCGCGCAGGCGCGGATGACCGAGCAGGCGTCGAGCCCGCTTGCCGCGATAGTGTTCGAGTTTCGGCTGCAGCACCCAGATTTCGCGGGCCGGACCGGCGAACCGCCTGGGCAGTGCCGTTGCCTGCTGCTGGGCATCCAGGGCCTCGCCGGCTGCATGCTGCCAGGCCATCACCGGCGACTCTCCGCCGGCCTGGGCGTGCTCGGCGGCCGCCAGCACATGCGGCCACAGGAATACGGCATAGAGAAAGGCGGGGGTAACCGGCCTGTCCTCGGCAATGCGCCGGTCGGTGTTCTCCAGCGCGGCGTGCAGCAGGGCCTCGTAACCGGTATCGCCCGCCTTCAATGCCCGATCGGCCCGCGGAAACAGGTACTGCAGCAGATCGTGGTGACGCAGCTGTTCCAGGCTGGCCACCGCATGCCCGCTCTGGAACAGTTTCAGCACCTCCTCGAACAGCCGGGCGGGCGGGATGTCGTGCAGCAGCGGGCCAAGTTCGGCGATCGGCGCCGCGCTCGCCGCGTCCACCTCGAAACCGAGCTTGGCGGCGAAGCGGGCGGCACGCAGCATGCGTACGGGATCCTCGCGGTAACGGATGTCGGGATCGCCGATCAGGCGCAGGCGGCGTGCCTCGATGTCCTCGAGCCCGCCGGTGTAATCCACCACGGCGAAGCGGGAAATGTCGTAGTACAGGGCATTGATCGTGAAGTCGCGCCGGAAGGCGTCGTCCTCGATCGTGCCGAACACGTTGTCGCGCAGGATGCGGCCGTCGGCATGCATCGCGGCCGATTTTTCGTCGTCGTCGCCACCGTGGTCGGCGCGGAAGGTCGCCACCTCGATCACCTGCCGGCCGAAAACCACGTGCGCCAGCCGGAACCGGCGACCGATCAGGCGGCAATTGCGGAACAGCGCGCGCACCTCCTCCGGCTTCGCGTCCGTGGCAACGTCGAAATCCTTCGGCTGCAGCCCCAGCAACAGGTCGCGCACACCGCCGCCCACGAGGTACGCCTGATAGCCGGCCTTGTTCAACCGATACAGGACCTTCACTGCATTGGGGTCGATGTTGCGCCGCGAGACATTGTGGCCGTCGCGCGGAATCACCCGCGGATTACCCTGCCCCGACAGATCCGTCACCTCCGTTTCGGCCGCGGCGGACGATGCCTCAGAGCGCGGCATCGCCTTCCTCCCCGGTACGAATGCGCACGACCCGTTCCACCTCCTCGACGAAGATCTTGCCGTCGCCGATCTTGCCGGTATGCGCGGCCTTCGCGATGGCCTCGATCGCGCCTTCCACCAGGTCATCGGGAGTGACGGCCTCGAGCCGGATCTTGGGCAGGAAATCGATGACGTATTCGGCCCCGCGATACAGTTCGGTATGCCCCTTCTGCCGGCCGAAACCCTTGACCTCGGTGACAGTCATGCCATTGACGCCGGCCTCGGCCAGCGCCTCGCGCACATCATCCAGTTTGTAGGGCTTGATGATTGCGGTGATGCGTTTCATCCCTCGTGCTCCACAAGACCCGCCTGCACTGGCCGCTTGCGGGCGGCCGGCTCCCTCGGGACAGGCGGGTGACGGACCGAAAACGGTGGTCAGGCGCGCGTAACATAGCATGCCGGCGATGCGCACCCAACGAGACGGGCATCCCTGTCCCGTCCCCGCAGGAGATCCTCGACGGCCTGTCAGGGTTCATCGTCGCCCCGGCGCAACCGGCGCTGGACGCGTCGTGCCCGCCGGTCCGGCCGGGCCCGATCGAATGCCACGCCCGCCTGCCGCTGGCGCCGCCTTTCGGCCTCCAGGCGGCGGGCCTCGATGCTTTCGGCCGTCTCGGCATACAACTGCCGCGCCTCGGCCGCGGGACGCCGCTGCTCATTGAGGGCGAGAACATCCACCACGAAGCGCGCTGCCGGCGTATCGATGCCGAGCCGGTCGCCCGCCACCACGTTCCTTGCCGGCTTGGCGGACTGGCCGTTGACCTCGACCCGGCCACGGGTTACCGCCTGCCGCGCCAGTGATCGGGTCCGGAAGAAGCGCGCCGCCCACAGCCAGCGGTCCAGGCGCTGGCTCCCTTCCCGGGTCGCGCCGACCGCATCGAGCCCGTCATCCCCGCCCATCAGGCCGTGGCCACGATCACCGTCACGTTGTCGTGGCCGCCCGCCGCCAGGGCACGCTCGACGAGGGCATCGACCGCTTCGCGGTCGTCCGGGTATTGCGACAGCACCGCGCCGATCTCGGCATTGGACAACTCGCCGGTGAGGCCGTCGCTGCAGACGACCACGCGATCCCCGGTACACAGGGAACGCACCGCTCGATCGATATCGTTCCGCGAAAGGTGGCCGCTGCCGATGCACAGTGACAGCACGTTGCGTTCGGGATGATGGCTCGCCTCTTCCGCCGCCAGCACGCCGGCGTCGACCAGTGTCTGCACGTACGAATGATCGTGGCTCAACTGCTGCAGTTCACCCTCGCGGAATCGATAGATCCGGCTGTCGCCGATCCATGCCAGTTCCAGCCCTGCCTCGACTCGCCGACAGGCCGCGCAGGTCGTCCCCATGCCCGGCGATCCGCGACCATCGCGTGCTGCCGTCAGCACGGCCGAGTTGGCCTCGACCAGGGCGTCGGTCAGGCCGAGATCCCGTCCGGCCACGGCCGATTCCATCACGTCCGCGGTGATCCGGCTGGCGACTTCCCCCGCCGCGTGCCCGCCCATGCCGTCGGCGACCACCAGCAGGGCCGCGTTCTCGTTGACACGGACCGCGTCCTCGTTGTGATCGCGCACACAGCCGATCACGCTGTCACTGGCAACGCTGGCGAAACGGGAAACCATGGGCGGTTGCTTGCGGAATAGCACGGATTGGCAGAATTGGCGGATATCGGTACGCATTATGCCGTGTCTGGCATGCACAGGGTATGCCGGAATCGGCTCCGGAGTGTGGACTGGATCACGTTTGCGGGAATTCCGGGGGATGCCGAAAAACGGAACCCCCGAAGGCGGGGGTTTTGCTGTTTGGCGGAGAGGGTGGGATTCGAACCCACGTGGGGCGCAATGCCCCCAACCGATT
>CAYZHJ010000123.1:0-8260 GCA_964478305.1 uncultured Ectothiorhodospiraceae bacterium | reverse complement strand
ATCTGCCATCTGCCATCTGCCATCTGCCATCTGCCATCTGCCATCTGCCATCTGCTCACGCCGTCGCCGGCAGGGCCTCTTCGCCGGCGATCAGGACCTCGACGTCGGCCTCGTGCAGCGCGCGGGCGATCGAGGCCGGCGGTTCGGCATCGGTGATCAGCATATCGACGTCCTCGAGCCCGCACACGCGGACGAAGCCGTCGCGGCCGAACTTGCTGTGGTCGGCGACCACGATCACGTGCTCGGCCTGGGTGATCGCCGCCTGGGCGAATTCCGACTCGCAGGGATGCAGGTCCATGAAGCCCCAGCCGTTGACCGCGCCGATCGAGAGGATGGCGTGGCGTACGTGGAAGCGGCGCACGAATTCGCAGGCACGGATGCCGAAGGTGGCGGCGTCGTCGGGCCGCAGCTCGCCGCCGGCCATGTGGACGCTGTTGTTGCCGCTGCCCACCAGGGTGCGGGCGATGTCGGTGGAGTTGGTCACCACCTGGAGGCTGCGGTGGCCGGTGAGCGCCAGCGCGACGTAGGTGGTGGTGGCGCCGCCGTCGAGGATGATCGACTCGCCGTCCTTGATCCGGCGGGCAGTGAGCGCCGCGATGCGCTGCTTTGCCTCGCGGTTCTCCTGCATGCGGCTCTGGAACGGGGGCTCGTCCATGCGGTCGGGCAGCATGATGCCGCCGTGGACCTTGAGTACCAGGCCGCGGTTGACCAGCGGCCGGATGTTGCGGCGGATCGTCTCGTCGGAGACGTGCAGGGCCTCGGCGAGGTCCGTGATGCGACAGGAACCGTGCAGGCGGACCTGGCGGAGGATCTCGGCGGCGCGGCTGGTCACGGCCATGGTGGGTGCCTCCTGCGGTTCGGGGCCTGATGGACGTGGGTTTCTTGTGGATTCGTGTGGAAGTGTACGTCAGACAACCGCGGCCCGCGAACATATTGAAGAATCGATGTCCGAACCCGGATCGGCTCGCTGCGCTCGCAGCCCTCACCCCAACCCCTCTCCCGAAGGGAGAGGGGCTGAAGACCGTGCCGCATTGAAGCGAAGGCTCCCTTTCTCGACGGGCACTGCTTGTTCAAGCGAAGGGTCCCCTCTCCCCTGTGGGGAGAGGGGCAGGGTGAGGGGTATCGCGTAGCGATCGCGTATGAACGTGCTCGTGGCCGCCGGGTCACTCCACGATCAATTCCGCAATTCATGTGGCATTACCCGCGAAATATCGCGTTAACTTGTGGGAATCTGTTGACATATGTGGCTTTTTGCGTGTATTCATGCACCGGGAGTGTCGGTCCGGTGCGGGGCCGGCGGGGCGTGCGCGGCCGCCGGCCCCGCGCCGAAACAACAACAACGAGGGGCAGGCATGGCAGAGATCCCCGACCACGCCCGCGCCGTGATCATCGGCGGCGGCATCGTCGGTTGCTCGACGGCGTATCACCTCGGCCACCTCGGCTGGACCGACACGGTCGTGCTCGAGCGCCACAAGCTGACCTCGGGCAGCACCTTCCATGCAGCCGGACTGGTCGGCCAGCTCCGTTCCAACGCCAACATCACCGCGCTGCTCGGCGAGTCGGTCAAGCTGTATGACCGCATCGGCGAGGAAACCGGCCTGGAAAGCGGCTGGAAACGCAACGGCGGCCTGCGGCTGGCCTGCAACGCCGAGCGCTGGACCGAACTGAAGCGCCAGGCGACCACGGCGCAGTCGTTCGGCGTGGCGATGGAACTGCTGACGCCGCAAGAGGCTCTCGAGCTGTGGCCGCTGATGGACATCTCCGACGTGGTCGGCGCCGCCTTCCTGCCCGACGACGGCCAGGCCAATCCGTCCGATATCACGCAATCGCTCGCCAAGGGCGCGCGTCAGCAGGGCGTGCGCTTCTGCGAGGACGTCACCGTCACCGGCATCGAGACCGAAAACGGTCGCGTGCGCGCGGTGCAGACCGGCGCGGGGCGCATCGAGTGCGAGGTGGTGGTCAACTGCGCCGGCCAGTGGGCGCGCGAGGTCGGGCAGATGGTCGGGGTCAACGTGCCGCTGGTGTCGGTCGAGCACCAGTACATGGTGACCAAGCCGATCGAGGGCGTGACCCCGGACCTGCCGACGCTGCGCGATCCCGACCGGCTGGTCTACTTCAAGGAGGAAGTCGGCGGCCTGGTGCTCGGCGGCTACGAGCGCAACCCGAACCCCTGGGCCGTCAACGGCATCCCGCGCGATTTCAATTTCACGCTGCTCGACTCGAACTGGGACCACTTCGAGCAGTTCCTCGAGCCGGCGATGGAGCGCGTGCCGGCGCTGCGCGAGGCCGACATACAGACGCTGGTCAACGGACCCGAGAGCTTCACCCCGGACGGCAACTTCATCCTCGGCGAGGCGCCGGAGCTGCGCAATTTCTATGTCGGCGCCGGCTTCAACGCCTTCGGCATCGCCGCCGGCGGCGGCGCCGGCATGGCGCTGGCGCAGTGGATCGCGGGCGGCGAGCCGCCCTATGACCTGTGGGCCGTGGACATCCGCCGCTTCGGCCAGCCGCACCGCGACGTCGAGTGGGTTCGCAAGCGCACGCTGGAAGCCTACGCCCGCCACTACACCATGGCCTGGCCGCACGAGGAACCCGAGGCCGGGCGCCCGTGCCGGCGCTCGCCGCTGTACGACCGGCTGCGCGCCGCCGGCGCCTGCTTCGGCGAGAAGCTCGGCTGGGAGCGGCCCAACTGGTTCGCCGATTCGCCCGAGCAGGCGGTCGAGACGCCCACTTTCGGCAAGCCCGACTGGTTCGACAACGTCGCCCGCGAGCACCGCGCCGCGCGCGAGTCGGTGACGGTGTTCGATCAGAGCTCGTTCGCCAAGTTCGTGCTGGTCGGCCCGGATGCCGAGGCGGCGCTGTCGTGGATCTGCGCCAACGACGTGCGCAAGCCGGTGGGCACGGTTGTCTACACCCAGATGCTCAATCGCCGCGGCGGCACCGAGTGCGACCTGACCGTGGCGCGCATCGCCGACGACCGCTTCTACATCACCACCGGCACCGGCTTCGCCACCCACGATTTCGACTGGATCGCGCGCAACATTCCCGAGGGGCTGGATGCGCACCTGGTCGACATCACCTCCTCGCGGGCGGTGCTGTCGCTGATGGGACCGCAGGCACGCGAGGTGCTGCGCCGGGTCACGCGCGACGATGTCTCCAATGAGGCGTTCCCGTTCGCGGCGGTGCGCGAGCTCGGCATCGCCGGTGCACCGGTACGGGCCCTGCGCGTGACCTATGTCGGCGAGCTCGGCTGGGAGCTGCACGTGCCGACCGAGAACGCCGTCGGCGTGTATGACGCGCTGATGGAAGCCGGCAGGGAGTTCGGCATCCGCAATGCCGGCTACCGCGCGATCGAGAGCCTGCGGCTGGAGAAGGGCTACCGTGCCTGGGGCGCCGAGGTCGGGCCCGACTACACGCCGCTGGAATCCGGTCTCGGCTGGGCGGTCAAGCTGAAGTCGGAGGTGGCCTTCCAGGGCCGCGAGGCGATCGAGCGGCAGAAGCAGGAGGGTCTCAAGCGCCGCATTGCCTGCTTCACCGTCGACGATCCGGACGTGGTGCTGCTCGGCCGCGAGACCCTGCTGCGCAACGGCGAACGCGTCGGCTGGCTCTCCTCCGGCGGATTCGGCCACACGGTCGGCAAGCCGATCGGCTACGGCTTCGTGCGCAACGAGGCGGGTGTCGATCGCGACTACATCGAGTCCGGCGACTACGAACTGATCGTGGCGAACGAACGGGTGCCGTGCAACGTGCACCTGGGGCCGCTGTACGACCCGCGCATGGAGCGGGTGAAGGCCTGAGAAGGAGACGAACGGTTTCATCGCGGTGCCGGGACGGCCCGCGCGACATGAGCAGGAGGGATTGCAGACGGGGCCTGCGGATGCTCGCGGGGATTCACCGCGAGACGTGCATTTGCAGGCCGTGGGTCACAATCGACCAGCGCATCGCTGGCTGAAACCGGTACTCGAACGAACGTCCGGTTGGGGGAACGACAATGGAAGCAATAGGCACTATCGTCATCTACATCATCATGGCCTGCGCCGTGGCCGGCGCGTTCGCGTCGCTGCGCAACGATCAGGAGGGGCTCGGCAAGGAGTTCTTCGAGGGGCTGTACACCATGGGCCCGATCTTCGTGCCCGTGGCCGGCATCATGGCCTCGATACCGTACCTGTCGGCGGCGATCGAGGCGGCCGTCGGCCCGCTGTTCGAGATGATAGGCGCGGACGCGGCGATCGCGGCGACCTCGATCATCGCGGTCGACATGGGCGGCTATCACCTGGCCGAGGCGCTGGCCGCGACCACCGATGACTGGCTGATGGCCATGGTGGTCGGCTACATGGCCGGCGCGACCATCGTGTTCTCGATTCCGGTCGGCCTGGCCATGCTCGACAAGCGCGACCACAAGTACATGGGGCTGGGCATCATGTCGGGCATCCTGAGCGTGCCGGTGGGCGTGTTCATCACCTGCGTACTGATGACTGTCACCGATCTGGAGGTGCGCGACGCGATTTCCACAACGGCCGAGGCAACCCACGTCTACGGCCTCGCGATCGGGGCAATCCTGATCAATCTCGGGCCGCTGATCGTGTTCTGCGTGGCGATCGCGCTGGGACTGCGGTTCGTGCCCGACATCATGATTACCGGCTTCCTCTGGTTCGGCAAGATCCTCTACGGCGCGATCACCATCGTGCTGGTGTTCTCGATCGTCGAGTACTTCACCGGCTTCTTCTCGATGGTGTTCGGTGGCTGGGGCTTCGATCCGATCATCGCCGACGCCGAGGACCAGTTCCGGGCGCTGGAGATCGCGGGCTACATCGGCATCATGCTCGCCGGTGCCTTCCCGATGGTCTACCTGATCAAGAAGTACCTGGCGAAACCGATGGAGGTGATCGGGCAGCGTGTCGGCCTGGAGAGCAACGGCGCCGCCGGCATCCTGGCAACCGTGGCCAACGTCATCGCGCTGTATCGCCTGGTCGGTGACATGCGGGCGAAGGACAAGGTGCTGACCATATCGTTCGCGGTTTGCGCCGCCTTCCTGTTCGGCGATCATCTGGCCTTCACGGCCAACTTCCAGCCGACCATGATCGGACCGTTGTTGCTGGGCAAGCTCGGCGGCGGCATCTTCGCGTTCGCGCTGGCCATGTGGCTGTCGGTGCCGACGGCCGAGCGGCTCGAGCGCGAGAACCACGGCCGGGCGTAGGGAGCAGGCACGGTACGGCCGCGCCCGAGGGAACGGGCGCGGCCGGGCCGACATGCCTGCATTCGGTCCGTATCACCATCGCGGGGACAGAAAATGGCGGACATGAGTGAACGCGTGGCGAAACTGGACTTCTGGTCCGGCCCGGTCGAGCCGCGGATCCTCACCGGCGGCATCACCAACGTGAACTACTACGTCGAGGATGCCGGGCAGAAGTACGTGGTGCGAACCGGCGACGACATTCCGGTGCACCGGATCATGCGCTTCAACGAGCGCAACGCCGCGAAGGCGGCCGAACGCATCGGCATCTCGCCGGAAGTCGTGTATCACGAGCACGGCATCCTGGTCATGCGCTACATCGAGGGCCGGACGCTGAGCGAGGAAGACGTGCGCGAGCGGCACAACCTCGAGCGCATCGTCGAGCTGGTCAAGCGCTGTCACCGGGAAATGGTCAGGGAACTGCGCGGCCCGGCGCTCGCCTTCTGGCCCTTCCATGCGGTCTACGACTACGCGCACACGCTGCGCGAGGACAACAGCCGCATGGTGCCGCGCCTGCCCGAGCTCGTCGGTCACGCCGAGCATCTCGAGCAGGCGGTCGGCCGCGGCGAGATGGTGTTCTGCCACAACGACCTGCTGGCGGCGAACTTCCTCGACGAGGGCGAGCGCATGTGGGTGGTCGACTGGGACTACGCCGGATTCGGCAGCCCGCTGTTCGACCTCGGCGGCATCGCGTCGAACAACCAGCTCTCGGAAGAGGACGAGCAGTGGCTGCTCGATGCCTATTTCGAGGGCGAGGTGCCGGAAAAACTGTACTACCGCTTCAAGGCCATGAAGGCGGTCTCGCTGCTGCGCGAGGCGATGTGGAGCATGATCTCGGAGATTCACTCGACGCTCGATTTCGACTACGAGGAATACACGGCCGAGAACCTGGAGCGGTTCGAGCGGGCGTGGGAGGAGTTCCGGGCGCTGGAACCGTAGGTTGGGCCGACGCAGGAGGCCCAACAGGAGTCGGCAGATGGCAGGAAAATGGAAGCGGGCAGGAGTGTACGGCTGCGCGAAACGGAGGCTGTAGGAGCAACGTCAGTCGCGGACGAACCGGGCAGGGCGTTGCCGGATTTGTTCGCGACTGACGTCGCTCCTGCATCCTTCGATACACGCTTGCACGATCATTCAGCCGCGCTATCGCCTTTCTGCCATCTGCCATCTTCCCATCTCGTCCCGCTCCGTATAGGATGACCCCACTACTGTACGGAAACCCACCCCCATGCAGGAACTCACCGCCCGCCAGCGCGAGATCCTGGAGCTGATCCGGGACCACCTGGAGGACCACGGCCTGCCGCCCACGCGCGCCGAGATTGCGCGGGAACTCGGATTCCGTTCGGCCAACGCCGCCGAGAGCCATCTGCGCGCGCTCGAGCGCAAGGGCGCGCTGGAGCTGACCCGCGGCGCCTCGCGCGGGATCCGGCTGCTGGACGAGGGCGGGGACGGCCTGCCGCTGGTCGGCCGGGTGGCGGCCGGCTCGCCGATCCTGGCCGCGGAGAATATCGAGGCGCGCCACCGGCTGCCCGATCGGCTGTTCCGGCCGCGTCCCCATTACCTGCTGCGGGTACAGGGCGAGAGCATGCGCGATGCCGGCATCCTCGACGGCGACCTGCTGGCGGTGCACAGCACCGCCGAGGCCGGAGACGGCCGCATCGTGGTGGCCCGCATCGACGACGAGGTCACGGTCAAGCGCTTCCGCCGCCGCGGCAACATCGTCCGGCTGATCGCCGAGAACCCCGATTACGAGCCCATCCGCATCGACCTGCGGCGGCAGGAGCTGGCGATCGAGGGGGTGGTTGTCGGGGTGCTGCGCACCAGCGCATAAGCCGCTTCGCGTCCCCTCACCCTGTCCCTCTCCCCTGAGGGGAGAGGGGACCCTTCGTTCGATGCAGCACGGTCTCCTGCCTTTCTCCTTCCGTTCAAATGGAACAGGTCGTTTAGCCCCTCTCCCTTCGGGAGAGGGGTTGGGGTGAGGGTTGCGAGCGAAGCGAGCTGAATCAGCAGCTAGCCTGAATTGTTTGCCTGATGGGAGCGGAATGGAACGATTCCCGCTCGAGTCTGTCCACGGGGAAGAGACTCGACAACAGGAGACCTGCAACGATGACCGATTTCCCCATCCACACCCCGGAAGACGCCCCTGCCGATTCGCGCGAGACACTCGCGCAGGTGCAGAAGGGCTATGGCTTCATACCCAACGTCGTCGGCATCATGGGCGGTTCGCCGGCGCTGGTGAAGGCCTATACCACGCTGTCGAAGCTGCTCGGCGAGACGAACTTCACCTCGGCCGAACAGCAGGTGGCGATCCTGAGCGTGAGCTATGCCAACGGCTGCGACTACTGCATGGCCGCGCATAGCACGAGCGCCGAGAAGGCCGGGGTCGATACCGCCGTGATCGAGGCCCTGCGGGCCGGCCGGCCGCTGCCCGACGAGCGGCTGGAAGCACTGCGGCGGTTCGTCCAGGCGCTGGTCGACAAGAGGGGCTGGGTGGACGAGGCCGATATCGAGGCCTTCTTCGAAGCCGGCTACGGTCGCGAGCATCTGCTCGACTGCATCATGGCCGTGGGCATGAAGACGTTGTCGAACTACACCAACCACATCGCCCGGACGCCGCTGGACGAGGTGTTCGAGGCCAGGGCCTGGAAGAAGGCGGGATAAGGGGCCCGGACGCACGGGCCCGGGGTCCAGTCTCTAGCCCCTCTCCCTTCGGGAGAGGGGTTGGGGTGAGGGTTGCGAGCGCAAGCGAGCTGGTTCCGGAAAGTGCATGAGGTTCAATCTTCGAGTTTGCGGACCGTATCTGAATCGCTGCGCGATTTCCCCTCACCCTGTCCCTCTCCCCGGAGGGGAGAGGGGAATCTTCGTTCGGCGCAATGGCACCCGGCAACAGCCCCTTCCGTCCGCCCCCGTTTTGCCCTACCATTTGCGGCCCGCGCGGCACGCCGTGCGGGAACAACATGTCCCCATCGTCTAGAGGCCCAGGACTCCGCCCTCTCACGGCGGCAACAGGGGTTCGAATCCCCTTGGGGA
>CAYZHJ010000122.1:0-8371 GCA_964478305.1 uncultured Ectothiorhodospiraceae bacterium | reverse complement strand
GCGAGGAGGTCATCGGCAACGAGACCCGGGTCAAGGTGGTCAAGAACAAGATGGCGCCGCCGTTCCGCCAGGCCGAATTCGAGATCCTCTACGGCGAGGGCGTCTCGCGCGAGGGCGAACTGATCGACCTCGGCGTCAAGAACAGCCTGGTCGAGAAGTCCGGTGCCTGGTACAGCTACAACGGCAACCGCATCGGCCAGGGCAAGGAAAACGTGCGCGAGTTCCTCAAGTCGAATCCGGAGATCGCGCAGGAGATCGAGGCCAAGCTGCGGGAACTGCTGCTGCCGAAACCGGCACCACGGCAGACCGAGAGCGAGCAGGCGGAGGCAGCCGAGTCTGGCCGATAGAGAGGACGACGGCGGACTGCACGAGGCCGCCCTGCGGCTGCTGACCCGGCGGGAGCATTCGGCGGCCGAGCTGACGGCAAAGCTGCGCGAGCGCGGGCACGATCCGGCCGCCGTCGACTCGGAGATCGAACGGCTCGCCGCCGCCGGGCTGCAGAGCGACCAGCGGTTCGCGGAATCCTATGTCTCGGCACGCGTGGAGCGGGGCGACGGCCCGTTGCGGTTGCGTGCCGCCCTGCGCGAGCGCGGCATCGATGCCGAACTGGTCGAGGCGGTGCTCGCGCCCCTCGAGGACGAGTGGACCGAACGCGCACGGCGTGCCGCCGAACGACGCTTCGGCACGCGCCCGCCGGGTTCATGGACGGAACGCGCGAAGCGCGCACGCTTTCTCCAGGGGCGCGGGTTCCCGGCCGACATCGTGCGCCGAATGACCGATTTCGACGGGCTCGAGGACTGACCGTGAAGCATTGTCGCAACAGGACAGACCCTGCGAGAGGAACACCGACAACACCGAATGCACTGAAGACACCGAAATGGCAGGAATGGACCTGGTGGCAGCCGTACCTGCCCGTCAGTGAATCGTCCACGGCAGGCGCGCGCCGGGTATCCGGCCGAACCAACCAGGCTACCGGTGATGGACAGAGCGAATGGGCGGCGCTTTGCGGTCGATCGCGTGCTGAAGACGTAGCCTGCAATACCGGTTTCTTCGGTGTTTTCGGTGCATTCGGTGTGTTCGGTGTTCCTGCATTTTGGCGTCTGACCCCGGAAAAGAGTGACGACCGGAAGTGAATAAGCGCAAGACCGCACAACAGGGTCCGGAGTGGATGGGCAGCGCCGAGCTGCGCAGCCGCTTCCTGGAGTACTTCCGCGAACGCGGGCACCGGGTCGTGCCGTCCTCGCCGCTGGTGCCCGCCAACGATCCGACCCTGCTGTTCACCAATGCCGGCATGGTCCAGTTCAAGGACGTGTTCCTCGGCAACGAGCAGCGCGACTACAACCGCGCGGTGACCACGCAGCGCTGCGTCCGGGCCGGCGGCAAGCACAACGACCTGGAGAACGTCGGCTACACCGCCCGTCATCACACGTTCTTCGAGATGCTGGGCAACTTCAGCTTCGGCGATTACTTCAAGAAGGAAGCGATCGAGTTCGCCTGGATCTTCCTCACCGAGGAACTCGGCCTGCCGGGAGACCGGCTGTGGGTGACCGTCTATGTCGATGACGACGAAGCGGCCGACATCTGGCTGAATCATATCGGCATCGACGAGGAGCGCTTCACGCGCATCTCCGGCAGCGACAACTTCTGGCAGATGGGCGATACCGGTCCCTGCGGTCCGTGCAGCGAAATCTTCTATGACCACGGGCCGGGGATCGAGGGCGGACCGCCGGGCACACCGGAAGAGGACGGCGACCGCTACGTCGAGATCTGGAATCTGGTGTTCATGCAGTACGACCGTGCATCCGACGGCGCCATGACCCCGCTGCCGGCGCCGTGTGTCGATACCGGCATGGGCCTGGAGCGGATCTCGGCCGTCTTGCAGGGAGTCCACGACAACTACCACATCGACCTGTTCCGGCGACTGCTGGAGGCCGCGGCGGAACTGGCCGGCAGCAGCGATCGCGACAACGCCTCGCTGCGCGTGATCGCCGATCACATCCGTTCCTGCTCGTTCCTGATCGTCGACGGTGTCCTGCCCTCGAACGAGGGGCGTGGCTACGTGCTGCGCCGGATCATTCGCCGGGCCGCACGACACGGCCACAAGCTGGGGCTGCGCGAGCCGTTCTTCCACCGGCTGGTCGAGCCGCTGGTGACCGAGATGGGCGAGGCATTTCCGGAACTGGCCGAAAAACGCGAACTGGTCGAACGCATGCTCCTGCAGGAGGAGAGGCGCTTCCGGGAAACCCTGGAGCAGGGCATGCGGATCCTCGAGACGGAGATGGACGGACTCGTCACCCGGGCGGAGTATCGCGAGGAAGCCGAACCGGAAGAGGGCTGGGATCCCGGGCAGCTCGATGCCCGTTCGACCATTTCCGGTGACGTGGCCTTCAAGCTCTATGATACCTACGGATTCCCCTATGACCTCACCGCCGACATCGCCCGCGAGCAGGGTCTGCGGATCGATCGCCGGCGTTTCGACGAACTGATGCAGCAGCAGCGCCGGCGCGCGCGCGAGGCGAGCCGGTTCGGCGTGGATCTCGCCGAGGGGGTCCGGGTCGACGAGCGCAGCACCTTCACCGGCTACGATCGTGCCGAGGACGAGGGCCGCATCATCGCGCTCTACCGGGACGGCGAGGCGGTGGAGGCGCTCGCTGCCGGCGATGCCGGCATGGTCTTCCTGGATACCACCCCCTTCTATGCCGAGGCGGGAGGCCAGGTCGGGGATCGTGGACGGCTGATCTCCGGCGACACGGTCTTCACGGTCGAGGATACCCGCAGCCAGGGACGGGCGTCGGCCCATGTGGGCCGGCTGGACTCGGGCCGGCTCGAGATCGGCATGCCGCTGCACGCGGAGATCGATGCGGAACGGCGTCAGGCGACGCGACGCAATCACTCGGCAACGCATCTGCTGCATGCGGCGCTGCGGAATGTCCTCGGCTCCCACGTGCAGCAGAAGGGCTCGCTGGTGCATCCGGACTACCTGCGTTTCGACTTCTCCCATTTCGAGCCGGTTTCCCGCGAGGAACTGCTCGCGATCGAACGTTTCGTCAATGCGGAAATCCGCCGCGACAGTTCGAGCGAGATCCGCCACATGCAGATGGAGGAAGCGGTTGCCGAGGGCGCCATGGCCCTGTTCGGCGAGAAATACGGCGACGAGGTGCGCGTACTGCGACTCGGCCCCCATTCCCTCGAGCTCTGCGGCGGCACGCACGTCGAACGCACGGGCGAGATCGGTTTCTGCAAGATCCTCTCGGAATCCGGGGTCGCGGCCGGCATCCGGCGGATCGAGGCCGTGACCGGTGCGCGTGCGGTCGAATGGGTCGAGGAACAGGAGAGCCGCCTGCGCGGAATCGCCGCAACCGTCGGCGCCGGCCCTGACGATGTCGAACAGCGCGTGACGCAGCTTGTGGAGCGCACGCGCAGGCTGGAAAAGGACCTGGAGCAGGCGAAGGCGAAGCTTGCCAGCGCCGCCGGCGGTGATCTGGCGGCCCGGGCCATCGACATCGACGGCATCAAGGTCCTCGCCGCCCGGCTCGACCACGCCGATCCGAAGACACTGCGCGAGACGGTGGATCGCCTGAAGAACCGGCTCGGCAGCGCGGCCATCGTGCTGGCCACGGTCGGCAACGACGAAAAGGTCCAGCTGGCTGCCGGCGTAACGAGCAACGAGACGGCCCGCATCAAGGCCGGCGACCTGGTCAACGAGGTCGCGCGCCAGGTCGGCGGCCGCGGCGGCGGCCGCCCGGACATGGCCCAGGCCGGCGGTGACGACCCGGCGGCCCTTGATGCCGCCCTGCAGTCCGTGCCCGACTGGGTGCGGGCTCAGCTCCAGTAACACTTTTCCCGGCACACGGCAGCGGAAGCGGATCGCGCGGCATGAGCCTGTTTGTGCAGAAATTCGGCGGCACCTCGGTCGCCAACGTGGAACGGATCCAGCATGTCGCCGACCTGGTAAAGGGCGCGCGCGACCGCGGCCACGACGTGGTCGTCGTGCTCTCGGCCATGAGCGGTGAAACCAACCGCCTGATCGAGCTGGCCAGGTCGGTATCGCCCCGGCCCGTCCCGCGGGAACTGGATACGCTGCTGGCGACCGGGGAACAGGTAACCATCGCCCTGCTGGCGCTGGCACTGGAGAAGCGGGGCTGCCCGGCCCGCTCCTATACCGGCGCGCAAGTGGCCGTGCACACGGACAATGCCCACGGCAAGGCGCGCATCGAGCGGATCGATTGCGAGCGACTGCATTCCGACCTGGCCGCCGGCCGCGTGCCGGTCGTCGCCGGTTTCCAGGGCATCGATCCGGAAGGCAACATCACGACCCTGGGCCGGGGCGGCTCGGATACCTCCGCAGTGGCGCTGGCGGCCGCGCTGGGCGCGGATGAATGCCAGATCTTCACCGATGTCGACGGGGTCTACACCACCGATCCCCGGGTCGTGCCGCAGGCCCGGCGCCTGCCCCGGATCACCTTCGAGGAAATCCTCGAACTGGCCAGCCTGGGCTCGAAGGTCCTGCAGATCCGGGCAGTCGAGTTCGCCGGCAAGTACAATGTGCCACTGCGTGTCCTGTCCAGCTTCGCGCCCGACGAAGGCACGCTGATCACCTACGAGGAATCCGAGATGGAACAGGCGCTGATTTCGGGAATCGCGTTCAACCGCGACGAGGCGCAGCTCACCGTGGCGGGCGTGCCGGACGAGCCCGGTGTCGCCTACCGGATCCTCGGTGCGGTGGCGGACGCCAACATCGAGGTCGACATGATCGTCCAGAATGTCGCCGAGGACGGCACGGCGGATTTCACCTTCACCGTCCATCGCAATGACTATGAACGCAGCCTGGAAATCGTCCGGAACGTGTGCGAGGAACTGGGTGCCGACAAGGTGGAGGGGAACTCCGGTATCGTGAAGCTGTCCCTTGTCGGGGTCGGAATGCGCTCGCATGCAGGAATCGCCAGCAGGATGTTCCAGGCACTGTATGCCGAGGGCATCAACATCCTCATGATCTCGACATCCGAAATCAAGATTTCGGTCGTGATCGAGGAAAAATACCTGGAACTGGGGGTGCGCGCCCTGCACGAGGCGTTCGGGCTGGACGCTCCGGCAGCGACCGTGGGAGAATCCTCCTGCTGAACTCTGTTCAATAGCAACAACAACAAGCCGGCCCCGAAGCCGGAACACAGGAAGGCAGGGACGGGTTGCCGCCGGGAAGGCGGTGGCCGCCATTACGAGGTGATATCTACAGGAGTATTCGGATGCTGATTCTTACGCGCCGCGTCGGCGAGACGCTGATGGTCGGTGACGAGGTGACGGTCACTGTACTGGGTGTCAAGGGCAACCAGGTTCGCCTGGGAGTGAACGCTCCCAAGGATGTGGCCGTCCATCGCGAGGAAATCTACGAGCGCATCAAGCGCGAACAGGGAGGGGAGGGCGAAAGCCCCGGTGAGGACTAGTCGGGCGGCCACCGACGCCACGACGCGTCGTTTGCCCCGTCCGGGCCACACCGCTATCCTTGCCGCCCGGCACGGCCTGACACCCTGTCCACGATCAGCCAGGTCGCACACGTGAGCGGATTTCCGCCATGCCGATCGACGATTCCGGAGAGATGGCCGAGTGGTCGAAGGCGCTCCCCTGCTAAGGGAGTAAGGGGTTTGTAGCCCCTTCGAGGGTTCGAATCCCTCTCTCTCCGCCATACATGGAAAAGGCCCCGTTCAGGGGCCTTTTCCATGTATTGAGGAGTGAAAGGTGTGGACGAACCCTCTCCCGGGTTCGACTCGATCGCCGGGAGCGATCGAGCACGAGCGAAGCGAGCCCGAAGGGCGGGGCACAAGGATGTGCCCCGTAATCCCCGCGGCACGGGCTTGACGGGACCACGAAGCTGCCAGTGCCGACTTGGAAGGCCCGGCTCTCATGCCGGGCCTTTTCTTTGCCAGGGACGCGAATCAATGGGTGACGGATCACCGAAATCTGTCTGCACGAATGGTAGCGGCTGCCTTTCTGGATCGATACGACTGTGCAGTCCTCGTCTGCAATGATGGCGATGTGGCCGAGGCAGTTCGGATTGTGCGGGATGAAGCAGGAAAATCAGTCGGTGCAATCGTCCCGATCCATTATACTGATCCCGGACGGAAACGCCGGCGAGTCAGTTCCGAATTGCGTCATGTGACGACATTCATTCGGGAATTTCGTCTGGCGGCAATACGGGGTTCGCAGCTTCCCGACCCGATTCCCGGCACCGGTTTGTGCAAGCCGAAACGTTGGTGAAGATCTGGCTCCCATTACTCTCCTTCACTGGACCTACTCATTCCCATGTAGTGCTGCTAATTGTTTCTCCACGTTCGAAAAGAATCGACGAACGCAGCAATGGAGGTACGAAGAAATGGTTGATGCGAATCGCGATAATGAACGGGTGAAGTGCAGTCCGGAAACAGCAGGGGAGAGCACAGACCAGGCACGGGGAGCCTGTGTGGAACGACGCCGGTTTTTGACCGGAGTGACGGGAGTCGGGGCATCGGCGTTGCTGTTTGGCGGACCAGCTCATGCGCATTCCATGGCCTGGCAACAACCCGGCAACAACAATGATCTGCTGGAACAGCAGTACGGCGAACGATTGTCGAACAAGGCCGGAGAGGTCAAGGTCGATTACATGGGGCATTGTGCCTTTCGAGTCACATCACCAGGGGGTAATACCGTACTCGTGGATCCCTGGCGCGATGATCCCTCGGGTGCGTGGGGCATGTGGTTCAAGGAGGAATTCCCGGAAGTAGTTGTCGACATTACGATATCCACACATTCACATTTCGATCATGACGCGATCTATCGTCCGCATTCCACCATGGTTCTCGACCGCATGGTCGGTACGCTCGATTTCTCCGACATTCGGGTGATCGGTATTGCCGACAAACACGCGTGTGTCGCACCTGGCTGGTACAAATGGACGAACGCGATCAAGGAGTTTGGTCAAGAGCCCTGTCCACCCGAGAATCCGGGGCACATGGATAATGTCGCGATGCTCGTTGAAACCGGCGGATTGCGGATGCTGTTCTGGGGTGACAATCGCTATAACCCACCGAAGGAATTCTGGCAGAAGCTGGGACGCGTCGACGTACTCACGCTGCCGGTAGATGGCTCGGAACACATTCTCGGCTACGAGCAGGCCGATGGCATCGTTGATCGTCTTGATCCGGGTATCGTAGTGCCCACTCATTATCTGAACGAGACGACCACATATACGCTGAGTACTCTGCAATCGGCCGACGAATGGGTGAATAGCCAGTCCCGTCATCGACTGCTGGACTCTCCGCAAATTGTTCTTCATCGTGATGAAGTGAAGGACATGAATCGCGAGTTCTTCTACTTCGGCAACGAGGCCATGCTTTCGTGAATTGATTGATGCGTCGTACACGAATGGTTCTCGCGAGGGGCGGTCAGGGCCGGTTTCCGGCCTTGATCGTCCGCTTTTCGTTACCGTCACCGAATGCACCCACAAGACTGAACGGCGTACGGGGTCTGCACCAGGCCGGGGTTGGCAATTGACCGATCCGGGCAATGAGTTCGATCAGTTTCCATGACATCCGGGATTGAAACCTTCATGCCGTTCTACGCGCCGGCTGTTGTGCTGTTGTGCTGCTGGGCGGGTATAACGGTGAGTACGCCGGCGGCGCGATCGCGACGGGCGTTTCGGTTCCGGACTGCGGTGGACGGGCGCTGTCGCTGTCGACCGGGTCGCACGCGGGCGGCGTGAACGGGGCGACCGGGATCGGCGGGTTGATCGTCGTCACCATGCTGGTTTCCATTCGTAACGCGATTGCGATCCGGCAGTGCTGGTGTTTGCGACCGACATGGTGGCGATGGGCGCGGTCACCTGGCAGGGATTGATCGGGCGCGACACGGCGATCGCCTGCGCCGTGCCGACCGGGCCGCTGTTTCTCCGTACGATGCCGGAGCGCTTCCGCCGTAATCGTGCCCGGCCTGCTGGTGCTTCCGGCGATCGCCGGCATCGTGCGAGTCATGATGTGACGCGTAGGAGGGGGCCGGGCGGGTTGCCGACCCGCCCGGCAACAGCAACGAAGACGGCCGAACGCGGCCGCTCCGCCTTACTCGAAGCCCTTGTACTTGTCGAGATGGCGAACCGGCTTCTTCAGCGCGTCGCGGCGGAAGGGATCGCCGAGTTCGGGCGTGACCATCATCTCGAGGACCGTGGTCCTGCCGTCGCGCTGGGCCTCGCAGGCCTGGCGCAGGGCCGGGCCGACGTCCTCCAGCCGTTCGACCCGCACGCCCTCGGCGCCCATCGAGCGCGCGATCGCGGACCAGTCCGTGCCCTCGAGATTGGTGCCCACGAAGCGCTGACCGTAGAAGTCCACCTGGTTCTTCTTCTCGGCAC
>CAYZHJ010000121.1:0-8410 GCA_964478305.1 uncultured Ectothiorhodospiraceae bacterium | reverse complement strand
CCTGGTACATCCGGCGCAGGCCGTCCTGCAGGATCACGGCGAGCTCGTAGTTGAAGGTCGGATCGTAGGAGATGCAGTTGGGCACGGTGGATGCCAGCAGGTGACTGTGACCGTCCTCGTGCTGCAGACCCTCTCCGTTGAGTGTCGTGCGGCCGGCAGTGCCGCCGAGCAGGAAACCGCGTGCCTGCTGGTCGCCGCCCGCCCAGATGAAGTCGCCGATGCGCTGGAAGCCGAACATCGAGTAGAAGATGTAGAACGGGATCATGTTGACGCCATGCGTCGAGTACGACGTTGCGGCAGCCAGCCAGTCGCAGAAGGCACCGGCCTCGTTGATGCCTTCCTCGAGGATCTGCCCCTTCTTGTCCTCGCGGTAGTACATGATCGAGCCGGCATCCTCGGGCGTGTAGAGCTGGCCGACGGGCGAATAGATGCCGAGCTGGCGGAACATGCCGTCGATGCCGAACGTGCGCGCCTCGTCCGGCACGATCGGGACGATGTTCTGGCCGATCTTCTTGTCGCGCGTCAGCAGCGTCAGGCCACGCACGAAGCCCATCGTGGTCGACATCTCGCGGTCGCCGCTGGAGTCCAGCAGCGGCTTGAACACGTCGAGCGTGGGGATGTTGAGCGGCGTTGCCAGCGTCTTGCGCTGCGGCAGGTAGCCGCCCAGCGCGCGCCGGCGTTCGTGCATGTACTGGATTTCCTCGCTGTCCTCGCCGGGATGGTAGTACTCGGCCTTGCGCGCGGCGTCATCGTCCAGCGGGATGCGGAAGCGGTCGCGCAGCTTGAGCAGCTCGTCCTCGTCCATCTTCTTCTGCTGGTGCGCGATCATCTGGCCTTCGCCGGCCGCGCCCATGCCGTAGCCCTTGACCGTCTTGGCCAGGATGACGGTCGGCTGGCCGGTATGCTGCACGGCCTCGGCGAAGGCCGCGTAGATCTTGTGCGGATCGTGACCGCCGCGGTTCAGGCGCCAGATGTCCGCGTCGGACATGTTCGACACCATGGCCTTGAGCTCGTCGTACTCGCCGAAGAAGTGCTCGCGCACGAACGCGCCGTCCTTCGACTTGTAGGTCTGGTAATCGCCGTCGACGGCCTCTTCCATGCGCTTGCGCAGCAGGCCGTCGGTGTCCTGTGCCAGCAACGGATCCCAGTACGAGCCCCAGACGACCTTGATGACGTTCCAGCCGGCGCCGCGGAAGTTCGCCTCGAGCTCCTGGATGATCTTGCCGTTGCCGCGCACCGGCCCGTCGAGGCGCTGCAGGTTGCAGTTGACCACGTAGATCAGGTTGTCGAGCTTCTCGCGCGCGGCGAGCGAGATCGCGCCCAGCGACTCGGGCTCGTCGACCTCGCCGTCGCCCATGAACACCCAGACCTTGCGGTCGCGCGCCGCGGCGAGCTCGCGGTCGTTCATGTACTTCATGAACCGGGCCTGGTAGAGGCCCATCATCGGCGACAGCCCCATCGATACCGTCGGGAACTGCCAGAAATCCGGCATCAGCCAGGGATGGGGATAGGACGGTATGCCCTTGCCGTCGACCTCGTGGCGAAAGTTGTCGAGCTGATCCTTCGTAAGCCGGCCTTCCATGAAGGCACGGGCATAGATGCCCGGTGCCGAGTGGCCCTGGATGAACACCAGGTCGCCGCCGTGTTCGTGACTCGGTGCGCGGAAGAAATGGTTGAAGCCGACGTCGTACAGCGTTGCCGCCGAGGCGAAGCTGGCGATGTGTCCGCCGATTCCCTCGCTCTTCTTGTTGGCACGCACCACCATTGCCGTCGCGTTCCAGCGGATGTACGAGCGCAGTTTCCATTCGAGATCATGGTCGCCGGGACCGCGTTGCTCGAGGTGCGGCGGAATGGTGTTGACGTAGCCCGTCTCCGGGCTGAACGGAATGTTGATGCCGGAGCGGCGCGAGGCGTCGATCAGGCGCTCCAGCAGGAAATGCGTGCGCTCGGGGCCGTCGACCTCGAGAACCGTGTCCAGCGAGTCGAGCCATTCCTGGGTTTCGGCGGGGTCGATATCGTGCTCGTCGGCCATGGTGTACCTCGTGGCAGTGCCGTCGGGGCGAACCGCGCGAGCCGCGGTCCCCGGGTATCGGCGGACGATTCCGGTCGGCAGGACGGTCCGGATTGTGCCACGAGCCCGCGCATGGGTGCTACTTGCCGCCGGAATCGCGCCACGAACAGCCGAGTTGGTGTAGAATTGACCGGTTTATCGGCACTGCGGCGCCGTGCGCCGTTCGCATGCGGGGCGGAATCAATGGAGCAGGTACGCAAGGCCGTGCTCGCCTATTCGGGCGGGCTCGACACCTCGATCATCCTCAAGTGGCTGCAGGAGACCCGCGGCTGCGAGGTGGTCACCTTCACCGCCGATCTCGGCCAGGGCGAGGAGCTGGAGCCGGCACGCGCGCGCGCCGAGGCGCTCGGCGTGCGCGAGATCCACGTCGAGGACCTGCGGGAGGAGTTCGCCCGCGACTTCGTGTTTCCGATGTTTCGCGCCAACACGATCTACGAGGGTGAATACCTGCTCGGTACCTCGGTCGCGCGGCCGCTGATCGCGAAGCGGCTGGTGGAGATCGCGCGCGACACCGGCGCCGACGCCATCGCCCACGGGGCCACCGGCAAGGGCAATGATCAGGTGCGCTTCGAGCTGGGTGCCTATGCCCTGGCACCGGACATCCGCGTGATCGCCCCCTGGCGCGAGTGGGACCTCAATTCCCGCGAGGCATTGCTGGCCTATGCCGAGAAGCACGGCATCACGGTCGAGCGCAACAAGGAGGGCGGCTCGCCGTACTCGATGGACGCCAACCTGCTGCACATCTCCTACGAGGGCGGCAGGCTAGAGGATCCGGCGGCGGAACCGGAAGAGGACATGTGGCTGTGGAGCACGGCGCCGGAACGGGCGCCCGATCAGCCGTTGCGGCTCGAGATCGCGTTCGAGAACGGCGATCCGGTGGCGATCGACGGCGAGCGCCTGTCGCCGGCGAACCTGCTGTCGCGGCTCAACCGGCTCGGCGGCGAGCACGGCATCGGCCGGCTCGACATCGTCGAGAATCGCTACGTGGGCATGAAATCGCGCGGCTGTTACGAGACACCCGGCGGCACGATCCTGCTCAAGGCGCATCGCGCGATCGAGTCGATCACGCTCGACCGCGAAGCCGCGCATCTCAAGGACAGCGTGATGCCGCGCTATGCGGAACTGATCTACAACGGCTACTGGTGGAGCCCGGAACGCGAGATGCTGCAGGCGCTGATCGACCGCTCGCAGTGGCACGTCAACGGCAGCGTCACGCTGAAGTTGTACAAGGGCTGCGTGACCGTGGTCGGTCGCCGCTCGGACAGCGACAGCCTGTTCGATGCCGCGGTCGCCAGCTTCGAGGACGACGCCGGCGCCTACAACCAGCAGGATGCCGAGGGTTTCATCCGCCTGAACGCCCTGCGCCTGCGCACGGCGGCGCGGGCACGACGCACACGGGATTGAGAGCAAGCCGATGAAGTTCAGGTGGACAGCGACGGATCCGAAGCGGGACCGCTTCCTGCGCATTGCCGTGGGCATCGTCGGCCTGACGGCGGCGTATCGCTACGATCTGCCGCTGGGCCTGCTCGGCCTGTTCCTGATCGTCAGCGGCGTCGCGGGCTGGTGCCCGGCCTGCAGCACGGCGGAAGTCGCGGGCCGGCGTTTCCGTCGACCGCCGGCGGGTGGTCCGGGCGGGGATCCGGCGTGAGCGAGCCGCGGCCGCAGGACAGGCAACCGAACCCGGCCAACAGTGTCGATTGGTTCGTTCGCGCCACGGTGCGCCAGATCCGCAGGCTGGCAATTCTCGTCTGCGGCCTCACGGTGGCCCTGATCGGCGTGATCATGTTCGTCACTCCCGGCCCCGGACTGGTGGTCCTGCCGCTCGGCCTGGCGATTCTCGCCATCGAGTTCGTCTGGGCCCGCCGCCTGCTGACCCAGGTACGCGAACGCGCCGTGAAGCTGCGCGACGATTACTGGCGCAGCAACCGGGACGGACGCAATCTGTAGGGGCGGGCTCCTGCCCGCGAACGGACAAGCGCGAGCTTCCCCGCCATTCCGGAATCCATTACCGTACGCCGGACCTTCACGGAGCACCCGGATGCAATACGTCAGCACGCGCGGTGATCGCAGCGGACACGGTTTCGCGGCCACCCTGCTGTCGGGCCTGGCGCCCGACGGCGGCCTGTTCGTGCCCGAGCGCGTCGAACGGCTCGATGACGCGACCATCGAACGCCTGCGCGGCGCGCATTATGCGGACATCGCCACCGAGCTGATCTCGTTGTTCGCCGGCACGGACATGGAGCGCGCGGAGATCGCCGCCGCCGTCGGTCACGCCCTCGCGAATTTCCGCCATCCCGCCATCGCCCCGCACTGCCAGCTCGACGAGGACCGCTGGCTGCTGGAGCTGTTCCATGGTCCGACGCTGGCGTTCAAGGACTATGCGCTGCAGATCGTCGGCGAGCTGATCGAACGGCAGCTTGCCGGCGCGGGCCGGGATGCGACGGTTCTCTGCGCCACCTCGGGCGACACCGGCGCAGCGGCCGCGGCCGCCTTTGCCGGGCGCGACAACATTTCCGTGGTGGTGCTGCACCCGGACGGGCGCGTCTCCGACGTCCAGCGCCGGCAGATGACCACGCTGGAGCACGGCAATGTCTTCAACCTTGCCGTCGACGGCGACTTCGACGACTGCCAGGCGATGGTCAAGGCGCTGTTCGTCGATCCGCAGGCCGGTCCGCTCAACCTGACCGCGGTGAACTCGATCAACTGGGCCCGCATCACCTGCCAGATCGCCTATTACGCCTGGTCGTCGCTGCGGCTGTCGGGCGGCGGGCCGGTGCACTACGTCGTGCCGACCGGTAACTTCGGCAACATCCTCGCCGGCGATGTCGCGCGCGATCTCGGTTTCCCGGTGGGGAGGCTGGTGCTGTCGTCGAACGACAACGACGTACTGCCGCGTTTCTTCGACAGCGGCCGCATGGAACGCAGCGGTACGGTGCGCACCATTTCGCCGAGCATGGACATCCAGGTGTCCAGCAACTTCGAGCGCGCGCTGTGGACGGCGTACGAGGGCGACACCGCCGCGGTTGCGGCGGCACAGGAATCGCTCGCCGCCAGCGGCGGTTATCAGATGGAGCAGGGTCCGCTGGAACGGCTGCGCGAACGCTTCGCGGCGGTGCGCTGCAGCGAAAAGGAGGCGCTCGCCGAGATCGAGCGCACGTGGCGCGAGACCGGCACGATCCTGTGCCCGCACACGGCCACCGCGGCCCACGCCGCCCGCACACTGGATCTCGCCGGGCCGGTCACGGTCGTCGCGACCGCGCACCCGGCCAAGTTCCCGGACGCCGTGAAGCAGGCGATCGGCATCGAGCCGCCGCGGCCGGATCTGCTCGAGCGCGTGATGCAGAAGCCCGAGCGCTTCGAGCATGTCGCCGCCGATCCCGCCGCACTGCGTGATCGGCTGCTGCGGGAAATCGCCGCCTGATCACTCGGGTCGGGCCTCCTTCGTCGGCCCGACCCGCGGGTTCCGTTTCGACCCATCGATGGCGAAGATCAAGCTCCCCGCCGGCTGACGAACCACACGTTCATCGGGTCGTGCGCCAGTACGTTGCGCTCGACCGATGCGAATCCCGCCGTCTTCAGCATTCCCTCGGCCGTTTCCCAGCCCCACATCGTGCCGAGGCCCGCGCCGCCCTGGCCGATCGAGACCGGGGTGCAGTGCGTGCAGGACACGGCGTAGAGCAGTGATGCCATCGGGAAATCGAGGTTGTTCTCCAGCCGGGCCGAGCCGCCGACATCCTGCATCAGATGCACGCCGCCGGGCACGAGCGCGCGGTGGAGTGCGTTCAGCAGCCCCTGCGGATCCTTCTGGTCGTGGACGGCATCGAACGAGGTTATCAGGTGGTAGTGCGCCGGCTCGTCGAGGCCGGTCAGATCGCGCGCCTCGAAGCGGATGTTGTCGAGTCCACGCTGACGCGCCTCCGCACGCGCGTGCTCGATGGCGTCGTTGCACAGGTCGTAGCCGACGAAGGTGCTGTCCGGAAAACGCTCGGCCATCGACATCAGGGCATGACCGCGCCCGCAGCCGGCATCGAGCACTCGAATGCCGGCCTGCAGCCGCTCGATGATGCCGTCTGCCAGCGGCAGGATGGTGTCGAACAACTGTGCCACCACCGTCTGGTCGCTGTCTTCCGCCATGAACCGGTGAAAGCAGGGATAATCGTCGTACTTCGTGCCCTCGCCGGTCTCGAAGCAACGCAGGATCTGCTCCTGGATCGCGCCCATGAGCGGGATGATCTGCGCATACACCGCCATGTTCCCCATCGCCGCTCCGCGGGTCAGGCAGTCGGCGTAACCGGCGGGAAGGTGGTAGGTGGCGCCGGCGGATTCGTAGTCGACAATGCCGGCGGTGACCATCACCGCCAGCCATTCCCGCACGTAGCGCTCGGCGAGGCCGGCCTCGTCGGCAATCCGTGCGCTCGTGGCCGGCGGCAACCGCGCCATCGTGTCGAACAGGCCGGTGCGGTGGCCGATGGAAAGCATGACGGCCTGGGCGCCGCTGTCCACGATGCCTGCGACATGCTCGAGTGAGGCCTCGGCGTCGTTCTTTGCCATGGCCGGTGCAAGGGTTTCGGTACTCACGGTCATCTCCCGGTGATTCGGTGGCTGTGATCGGAAAGGCGCGGCGCAGCGTAGAACACCCCCGCGGTTCCGGTCAGAGGCATTGCGGACAGAATGAGGGCGTTTCGGCCAGGTCCGGACTCGCGAATGAATGCTTCAGTCGGGCCAGTGCCGCGCGCGGAACGAGGCGGCCAGGAACTCGATCAGCAGCCGCACCTTGGGCGAGACGTGCTTTCGGGTGGGGTAGAGGGCATGGATGCCCATCTCGATCGAGCGGTATGCCGGCATGATCTCGACCAGCCGGCCCGCCTCCAGGTCCGCACCCACCAGGAAGCTGGGCTGCAGTACGATGCCGTGTCCCTGCAGCGCCGCCATTCGACAGGTATCGCCGCTGTTGCTGCGGACGACGGGCCGAATCCTCGCTGTCACGGTTCCGTCCGGACCCTCGAAGGGCCACTCGTCGCCCGGCGCGAAATACCGGTAGGCCCAGATCGCGTGATCGACGAGCTCGGCGGGATGCGCCGGCGTGCCCGCACGGGCAAGGTATTCGGGCGAGGCGCACAGCACCATGCGCGTGGTCGACAGCCTGCGGCTGATCAGCGTCGAGTCCGGCAGCCGGGCGATCCGTATCGCCAGGTCATAGCCTTCCTCCACCAGGTCGACAACGCGATCGGACAGCGTGATGTCCAGCGTGACCTGCGGATGCTCGGCCCGGAACGCGCCCCACAGATCGGCCAGGTACAGGTTGCCGAAGGTCACCGGTGCATTGATCCGGAGCTGCCCCACTGCCCGGCCGGTGCGGGAGGTGATCTCGGCCTCCGATTCCTCCAGCTCGTCCAGCAGCGCCCTGCAGCGTGCGTGGAACACCTCGCCTTCGCCGGTCAGCGACAGCCGGCGCGTGGTGCGATGCAGCAGACGCACGCCCAGCCGCGCCTCCAGGTTGCCGACGTGGCGCGACACGGCCGCCTTGGACAGTTCGAGTGTCTCTGTCGCACCGACGAAGTTGCCGGCCTCCACCACCGCGACGAATGCCCGCATTTCCTGGAATCGGTCCATTGTTGCATTTACCGTAACAATTAGTATCGAGTTTACCAGTTTATCCCACTTCTTGTGACCAATACGATGCCCCTGTAGCCGGTGGATTGCCGCCGGCCTGCGCCCACGGGGCGCCAATCAACGCAAGTGGAGGATTTGGAAATGAAAATCACCGTCATCGGCGCCGGCAACATGGGTTCGGCGTTCGTCAAGCAACTCACCCGCGCCGGGCACGAGATCCGCGTGACCGCCCGCGATGCCGCGAAGGCCGAAGCGGTCGCCGCCGACAATCCGGGCGCCGAAGCCGTGGCCACGAGCGGTTCCGCCGCGAATGCCGACGTCGTCGTGCTGGCCACCAGCTACGAGGACAGTTTCGACGCGCTGCAGGCTGCAGGCGATCTGAAGGACAAGGTCGTGATCGATATCACCAATCCGGTCACTGCCGATTTCTCGGGACTGAGCGTCGGCTATCACACCTCCGCCGCGGAGGAGATCGCCCGGGCCGTGCCCGGAGCCGAGGTCGTCAAGGCGTTCAACACGATCTTCGCCCAGGTTCTGACCGAAGGCGCGGATTTCGGCGACGGCCGCAGAGCGCCCGTGTTTCTTGCCGCGGACAGCGATCGTGCGAAGGAAACGGTACGCGCCCTGGCGGAGGGCATCGGCTTCGAAACCATCGATGCCGGCCCGCTGGCGCAGGCGCGCCACCTCGAGCCGCTGGGCTTTCTCAACATCTACTTCGGTTATGGC
>CAYZHJ010000120.1:0-8421 GCA_964478305.1 uncultured Ectothiorhodospiraceae bacterium | reverse complement strand
CTCGAACTCGCCGCGATACTTCGCGCCCGCGATCAGCGCGCCGAGGTCGAGCGCCAGCACGCGCTTGTTCTTGATGCCCTCCGGCACCTCGCCGTTGACGATGCGCTGTGCCAGGCCCTCGACGATCGCCGTCTTGCCGACGCCGGGCTCACCGATCAGCACCGGGTTGTTCTTGGTCCGGCGCTGCAGTACCTGGACGGCGCGGCGGATCTCCTCGTCACGGCCGATGACCGGATCGAGCTTGCCCTGCTCGGCCCGTTCGGTGATGTCCGTGGTGTACTTCTCCAGCGCCTGGCGCTGCTCCTCGGCATTGGGATCGTCCACCTGGCTGCCGCCGCGAACGGTCTCGATCGATTTCTCGATCGCGCCCTTGACCGCGCCGTGCTGGCGCAGCAGCTCGCCAATGCGACCCTTGTCCTCGACCGCCGCCAGCACGAACAGCTCGCTCGGGATGTACTGGTCGCCGCGCTTCTGCGCCAGCTTGTCGCAGACGTTGAGCAGCTTCGACAGGTCGTTCGAGACATGAACCTCGCCGCCGGTGCCGCTGACCTGCGGCAGGCGGTCGAGCTCCCCACCGAGCGCGGAGCGCAGGGCGTTGACGTTGACGCCGGCGTGCTGCAGCAGGTGGCGCACGCTGCTGCCCTGCTGGTCGAGCATGGCGACCATCAGGTGCATCGGCTCGATGTACTGGTGGTCCCGGCCGACGGCCAGTGACTGGGCATCGGCCAGCGCCATCTGGAACTTGCTGGTGAGCTTGTCCATCCGCATGCGGATTCTTCCTCGCACGAATCGTTGATTACAGCGTTAAGTGCGGCCCGCGGACGGATTTTCAAGTCACGCCGGATGAATCCACGCCAGCGTGGCCATGCGGCCGGTACCGCAGCCTTCGCGGCGCCAGGAGAAGAATCGTTCGGGTTCGGAGAACGTGCAGTGCCCGCCGCCGGTGATGTCGGTAATGCCCGAATTGCGCAATCGCTGGCGCGCGAGCGTGTAGAGATCGGCGAACCAGCGATCCTCCCTGCCCCGCTGGAATGCCGTCACGGCGGCGGGATCGTGCTCGACGAAGGCGGCACGAACCTCGGGCCCGACTTCGAAGGCCCGGGGACCGATGGCGGGGCCGAGCCAGGCCCGGACCCGCGACGGCTCGACCGGTATCGCGGCGACCATGGCCTCGACCACACCAGCCGCGAGCCCGCGCCAGCCCGCGTGGGCGACGGCAACCGCGCCGCCATCCGCCTCTGCCAGCACCACCGGCAGGCAGTCCGCCGTGAGCACGGCGCAGACCCGGCCGGGAGTGCTTGACCAGGCGCCATCGGACGGAGGAAGAGTTCCGGCGCTGCCGGCGTCCGCCTCGATCACGCGGATGCCGTGCTCCTGCCGCAACCAGCATGGTTCGGCTGGCAGGTCGAAGGCGGTCCGCAGCCGCCGGCGATTGGCCGCGCAGGCGGGAGTCGCCCCGTCTTCGCTGTGACCAAGATCGAAACCGGAGCGGCTGCCACCGTCCACTCCCCCCACGCGGGTGGTCGTCAGGACCCGCACCGGTCCCGTACGGCCCCAGGACGGGGCGATCCGACCCTGCACCAGTTCAGACACGGGTGTCCCGATCGACCCGCAAGGCCGTCAGCACCGCCTCGAAATCCGCCGGCGGATCCACCTGCCAGCCCAGCCATTCACCCGATTCCGGGTGGCTGAATTCCAGTCGGGCGGCATGCAGGGCCTGGCGCCGCAATCCCGCCAGGGCGGCCTGCAGATCCGGATGCGGCTGGCGCGGCAGCTGCCGGCGGCCGCCGTACATCGGATCGCCCACCAGCGGCAGGCCGGCATGGGCCATGTGCACCCGGATCTGGTGGGTGCGCCCGGTGTCGAGCCGCACGTTCAGGTGCGCGTGGGCACGAAACTTTTCGCGAATCCGGTAATGCGTGACCGCCGACTTGCCGTCACGGACGACGGCCTGGCGCTGGCGATCGCGCGGATGCCGGCCGATCGGGGCCTCGATGGTGTCGCCGGCGATCGGTACGCCGTTCACGATCGCCTGGTATTCGCGCAGGATGCCGCGGTCGTGCAACTGGGCCACCAGCCGGTGGTGAGCGCTCAGCGTGCGGGCCACCACCATCAGGCCGGTGGTGTCCTTGTCCAGCCGGTGCACGATCCCGGCACGGGGGACGGCGGCCAGTGCCGGGTCGTGGTACAGCAGGCCGTTCTGCAAGGTGCCGCCATGGTGTCCCGCGGCCGGATGCACCACCAGCCCCGTCGGCTTGTTGACGATCAGGAGCGCTTCGTCTTCATGCACGATCTCGAACGGCACTTCCTCGGCCATGGCCTCGTGCGTCGGATCGACGGCCCGAGCGATGCCCGGGTCGAGCATGACCACTTCGCCGCCGCCCACCGGAGTGCGCGGAGCCGGGCTCATGCCGTCGACGTGCAGATGTCCCGCCTTGAGCCATTGCTGCAGGCGGGTGCGGGAGTATTCCGGAAACAGCTCGGCCAGCACGCGATCGAGGCGCTGACCGGCCTGTTCCTCCGGAATCCGGCGGGTATCGGGTTCTTCGAAGTCCATGAACTCGGAAGCCTAGCCCCTGTTCGGGTAGAATGGAAAGGTCATGTTGCAGCCGGTACCCGAAAGAATGTCCAATCCCCTGCGTTTCGGCCTGCTCGCGATCCTCGCGCTCGCGCTGGCGGCCTGTTCCCAGAAGGACCATGATCCGACCGCGGACTGGTCCAAGGAACGTCTCTACCAGGAAGCCAAGCGGGCCATGGAGGGTGCTGACTTCGAGCAGGCGGTCGAGTATTTCGAGATCCTGGAAGCGCGCTACCCGTTCGGAGAGCTGGCCCTGCAGGCCCAGCTCGAGATCGCCTATGGCTATTACAAATTCAAGGAATACGAAGCGGCGATCTCCGCCTGTGACCGCTTCATCAAGCTGCACCCGACGCACGAGGCGGTGGCCTACGCCTACTACCTGCGCGGCCTGGTGCGCTACGA
This sequence comes from uncultured Ectothiorhodospiraceae bacterium, assembly GCA_964478305.1. Taxonomy (GTDB): domain Bacteria; phylum Pseudomonadota; class Gammaproteobacteria; order XJ16; family Halofilaceae; genus Halofilum. The sequence goes on along the minus strand of CAYZHJ010000120.1, from coordinate 5,441 downwards.
GCAGGGTACCGGCTTCCTCAACACCTTCTTCGCGCGGGACATGTCGCAGATGGACCAGCATCGGCTGCGACTGGCCTTCGCGGATTTCCGTTCCGTGGTCGAGCAGCACGGCGGCAGCGCCTATGCCGACGATGCCCGCAAGCGCATGACCTACCTGCGCAACGAGATGGCCCGCCACGAACTGGAAACGGCCCGGTTCTACTTTGACCGCAGCGCCTACACCGCGGCCCTGAACCGGATCGAGTACCTGCTGAGCAACTACGATGGCGCACCGGTCGTTCCCGATGCCCTCGCGCTGCAGGCCGAAACGTACGAACATCTCGGACTGAGCGAGCTGGCGGCCGACAGCCGCCGCATCCTCGTTCGCAACTGGCCGGACCGGGCCAATCTCGCCGAGGTCGAGTGACCGATCTCAGAACGGATAACGCGATGTAATCGGGTATCGCCGCTCGCGGCCGAAGGCACGTGCCGTGACCTTCGGGCCCGGCGCCGCCTGGCGCCGCTTGTATTCGCTGCGCACGAGCATCCGTGACACCCGCCGCACCAGTTCCTCGGCATGACCGGCGGCGACGATGTCCTCGACCGGATCGTCGCGCTCGACCAGCGCCTCGATGATCGGGTCCAGTTCCTCGTAGGGCGGCAGACTGTCGGTATCAACCTGGCCGGGCGCCAGCTCGGCCGAGGGCGGACGCTCGATCACCCGCGCCGGTATGACGGCGGACTGCTCGTTGCGCCAGCGTGCCAGCTTGTAGACCAGCGTCTTGGGCACGTCCTTGAGCGGCGCGAAACCGCCGGCCATGTCCCCGTAGAGCGTGGCATAGCCGACCGCCATCTCGCTCTTGTTGCCGGTGGCGAGCACCAGGCCGTTGTGCTTGTTCGACAACGCCATCAGCAGCACGCCGCGGCAGCGCGCCTGGAGGTTCTCCTCGGTGATGTCTTCTTCCAGCCCCGCGAACGGCTCGGCAAGCGTCTCCATGAATGCCCGATACGGCGCCTCGATCGGCAGGACCATGCGGCGAACCCCCAGTTTCCCGGCCTCGTCCTCGGCGTCGTCGATGCTCATTTGCGCGGTATGGCGAGACGGCATCAGCACGGCCGTGACCCGCTCCGGACCCAGTGCATCCACCGCCAGCGCCAGCGTCAGGGCGGAGTCGATGCCGCCCGATAGGCCGACGAACACCTCTTCGAAATCGTTCCTGCCGATGTAATCGCCGATCGCCAGCACGATCGCCCTGTATACCGCCGCGGCCTCGTCGAACGGCCGGGGCGCAACGGAATCGGTGCATGCCTCGATCGTGCCGTCCGGCTGCAGCCGGATCACGCCGTCACCCGGGGCGCAGGACGGGAGGCGGAGTACCTCCTCGCCCCCGGCATTCAGGACGAAGGAATCGCCGTCGAACACCAGGTCGTCCTGGCCCCCGAACTCGTTGACATAGATCACCGGCAGGCCGGTTTCGATGCACCGCTGGCGCGCGATCTGCAGCCGCTGTGCGGACTTGGTACGGTGAAAGGGGGAGGCATTGGGCGACAGGATGATCTCGGCACCGGCCGCGCGCAGCTCCTTCGCGGGCCCGGGAAACCACAGGTCCTCACAGACCAGGATGCCCAGTTTCCGGCCGTCGATCGTGACGACACCCGGCTGTTCGCCGGCAACGAAGTGCCGCTTCTCGTCGAACACGCCATAGTTGGGCAGGCAGCGCTTGGCGACGGTGAGCAACCGCTCGCCGCCATCGAGCACCACCGCGGCGTTCTGCAGGCCCGCCGTCGTGGCCACCGGCGCGCCCACCACCAGTGCCACGCCGGACTCGGCGAAACGCCGTGCCAGCCAGTCGAGCGCGGCCTCGATCAGTTCGGGCAGGTCCGGGCGCAGGACCAGGTCGTCCGGCGGATAGCCGATCAGGACCAGTTCCGGCAGCAGGGCGACGCGAAAGGCTCCGTGCTCGCGCAGCCGTTCCACTTCGGCGGCGATCCGGCGGGCATTGCCATCGATATCGCCCATCACGGGGTTGAACTGGATCAACGCGATATCGATGGCCACCGACTCGTTCATGCAACATCTCTCCGGATGACGGCATTTCGACGGCCACGAGAACGACCGCGAACCGCGATTGTGCGGCAAGCGCCCAGTCCGGCCAAGCATGCCGCCCTTGCCCGGGCGCCCGCCGCCCGCGAGACTGTGCGCCATGAACGAGAACCCGACATCGCGGACAACGCCCTCCCCGGACTGGGAATCACTGCGACTGCTCAACAGTTACCGGCTGTTCGTGGTCATCGTTCTGCTGGTGGGCTTTCTCGCCGCCCCGGGAGACATCGCCTTCGGTCACAGTGCGCCGGAAGCGTTTCACATCGCCATCACCGCCTACGCCATCCTGGCACTGTTGTTCGCCATTTCGCTGCGGCGCCGTCGTCCCGACTACCAGACCCAGTGCCATCTGCATTTCTACACCGACATCATTCTGCTCGGGGTCGCCATCTATGCCTCCGGCGGGGTATCGAGCGGCCTGGGTATCCTGCTGGTGATTCCCGTCGCCGGTGCCGGCACGCTGCTGCAGGCACGCTATTCCCTGGTGTACGCGGCCCTGGCGGCCGTCATGCTGCTGACATCCGAGGTCCTCTTTCACATGCAGGCCGGCGCTGCCGCGGCTGCGTACACCCAGGCGGCCCTGCTTGGGATTGCGCTGTTCGCGACCGCCTTCCTGGCCCGGTTGCTCGCGCTCCGGCAGGCACAGAGCACGGCGCTCGCACGCCAGCGCTCGATCGACCTGCAACGTCTGGCAGCGCTCAACGAGCAGATCATCCAGCAGATGGAAGCCGGCATTCTCGTCGTGTCAGCCGATGGACGGATCACGCTTGCCAACGCGAGCGCGAAGGAGCTGCTCGGGCGACCGGGGGAGATTGCGGACCGACCACTGGCCGAATTGTCGAGCCAGCTCGAGACTGCAATGCGCTCACATCGCCAGTCCGGCCGCAACCCGCCCCATCCCGTGAGGGTGCATCGTGACGACGAGCGCAGCCGGCGATTGCAGGTACAATTCACCGATCTGGGCGAACAGGGCACCATGATGATGCTCGAGGACGCGGCCTTCATCGAGCACCAGGTCCAGCAGCTCAAGCTGGCCTCGCTGGGACGCCTGACGGCGGGCGTGGCCCACGAGATCCGCAACCCGCTGGCAGCGATCAATCACTCGGCCCAGTTGCTGGCCGAATCCGGCCGCGACCAGGCCGACGCACGCCTGGTCGAGATCCAGCTCGAGCACTGCCGCCGCATCAACGCCATCATCGAGAGCGTGCTGCAGCTTTCCCGGAGCGGCCCCGGGGACCGCGAATCCATCGACCTCGGCGAGTGGCTGGAGATCTTCGTCGCCGAGTTCCGTGCTCATCACAGGCTGTCCCCCGATCGGATGCGGCTGGAACGGAACAGCAACTTCGTCGTCTCGTGCCACAGCGGACAGTTGCGGCAGATCCTGACCAACCTGTGCGAAAACTGCCTGCAGCACGGCCGCACGGAAAGTCAAGGACCCGTGTGCATTCGCGTACGAATGACACGAACGCAGGAAGGCAATGCCGTGATCGATATCATCGACAACGGACTACCCATACCACGGGAACAGCTCGAGGATCTGTTCGAGCCGTTCTTCACCACCAGTCGCACCGGTACCGGACTCGGACTGTATCTCGCCCGGGAACTGTGCGAAGCCAATGATGCGGAACTCCGCTATGTCACCATGGAGACGGGCAACTGCCTGCGCATCGAGTTCCGCGGATCGGAAGCTCTCATGGAGCCGGCATGAACAAGCCCGTTGCCCTGATCGTGGATGACGAGCCGGACATTCTCGAACTGATCGAGATCACGCTCGGCCGCATGAAGGTCGATACCGACTCGGCCGGCAATCTTGCACAGGCGCGGGAGCGGCTCACGACGCGCGAATACGACCTGTGTCTGACCGACATGCGCCTGCCGGACGGTGACGGCATCGACCTTGTGCGCACGATCGTCAGCGAGCATCCGCGAACGCCGGTTGCCATGTTCACCGCCCACGGCAACATGGATACCGCCATCGAGGCTCTCAAGGCCGGCGCCTTCGATTTCGTGTCCAAGCCGGTCGATCTGAAGGACCTGCGCGACTTGGTGGACCAGGCCCTCCGGCTCGGCCCGCCGGAGGAACAGGACGACGCCCGGGAACTTCTCGGTCGATCCACGGCCATCGAAGCCCTGCGCAACCGCATCACCAGGATCGCGCGCAGCCGTGCACCGATAGCCATCACCGGGGAGTCCGGCGTCGGCAAGGAGCTCGTGGCCCGCACCATCCATCGACAGGGACCGCGGTCGGACGGCCCGTTCGTGCCCGTCAACTGTGGCGCCATACCGCGTGAGCTGGTGGAAAGCGAGTTGTTCGGTCACGAACGCGGCAGCTTCACCGGCGCAGTCGCGGAAAAGGAAGGCCTGTTCGCCGCCGCCGACGGGGGCACGCTGTTTCTCGACGAGATCGCCGAACTCCCCACCGACATGCAGGTCAAGCTGCTGCGGGCAATCCAGGAGAAGCGAATCCGGCCGGTAGGCGCGACTGCCGAAGTGCCGATCGATATCCGCCTGCTGAGTGCGAGCCACCGTGACCTCGAGACGGAAGTGGCCGAGGGCCGGCTGCGGCACGATCTGTACTACCGGATCAATGTCATCGACCTGCATGTACCGCCATTGCGTGAACGGACCGAGGATATCGCCCCCCTGTCCACATCAATCCTGACGCGACTGGCCCGGGACCACGGCCGGGAGCCACCGGAACTGACGGACATGGCTCTCGAGGCACTGCAGACGTATTCGTTCCCGGGTAATGTGCGGGAACTGGAGAACATCCTCGAACGCGCGCTGACGATGCAGGAGGGACCGAGCATCCAGCCGGACGACCTCCACCTGCCGACCTCCGGATCGGCCAGGTCGCTCTCTCCTGAAGCGACATCCCCCGCAGTCGATTCCGAGCCCGCCGATGACGGCTGTGCAACGGCGTCCCTCGACTCCCGGCTGGAAGAGGAACAGCGCCGAGTGCTGCTCGAGACCCTCGAGCACCACCGCTGGAACCGGGCCCGCAGCGCACGCGCGCTCGGCCTGACCTATCGCCAGCTGCGCTACCGCCTGCACAAGCTCGGTATCGACTGAATCCGCGTCACCGGTACACGAAATTGTGTCAAAATGTGACAATTCCGGTCAGTCGAGAGCAGCAGCATCCGGCTGACGCCGGATACCTGAAATGCCCGTCAGGCCGCCGTTCTCCGCACGATTGAGGAACTGGCACGCCACATGCTTACCATTCACGCAAGGACGCATGCACACGGCGGCAGACTCGCCACCTGCCTGCGTCCGCCGAGGCATTTGACAACAGGAGTTTCATCATGAAGAAGATGCAAAAGGGCTTCACCCTCATCGAGCTGATGATCGTGGTCGC
>CAYZHJ010000119.1:5295-8636 GCA_964478305.1 uncultured Ectothiorhodospiraceae bacterium | reverse complement strand
CCCGACACCGCCTCGGTGGGTACCGAGCCGAAGCGGCGGTTGAGCACGGAGTAGCTCGACCAGGTCAGTGCGCAGGCGGCCGCGGCCAGGTAGCCGTCGGTGTAGCGGGCGTCGAACTCCAATGTCGCGCCGCCGCGGGTGACCAGCAACGCGGCACCGAACAGTCCCAGCAGCGCGCCGAGCACGTGGCGCACGCGCAGCGTCTCGCCCGGCAGCAGCCCCGAGAAAAGCACGATCAGCAGTGGCCAGAGAAAGGCGATCAGGCTGGCATCGACCGGCGGCGCGCGGTCGAGCGCGACATAGTAGAAGCCGTGATAGCCGAAGATGCCGAGCGTGCCCAGCAGCCAGGGCGCGAGCGGCTGGCGCAGGTTGCGCAGGCGAGCCGGCGCCAGCAGGGCAAGCGCCGTCAGGCTGCCCGCCCCGGCCAGGCCCAGCGTCAGCGCCAGCAACTGAAATCGCGGCACTCCCGCCGCGCCGGTGGTGAACAACGCCAGCAACGCCCACAGGGCGATGGCGACGAAACCGAGGGCGGTGGCGCGGGTGGTGGCGGGCATGGCGCAGCGTCGTGTGTCGGGTCCGTCACGCATGGTGCCGCGAATCGGCGGGGCGTGCTTGACCGAGAGTCAACCGGGCAGATGGCAGAAAGAGCGGGCGGGACGAGATTGCAAGGGTGAACGACAGATGTAGGAGCGACGTCAGTCGCGAACCAATCCGGGAAGGCCCTGCCTGGTTTGTTCGCGACTGACGTCGCTCCTACAGTCATCGTTTCCTGCCATCTGCCGACCACCATCTCCCTTCCCTGCTATCCTCGCCGCCATGACCCTGACCGAGCTCCGATACATCGTCGCGGTGGCGCGCGAGCGGCATTTCGGGCGGGCGGCGAGTGCCTGTCACGTGAGCCAGCCGACGCTGTCGGTGGCGGTGCGCAAGCTGGAGGACGAGCTGGGCGTGACGCTGTTCGAGCGCGGCCGCAGCGAGGTCGGCATCACGCCGATCGGCCGCCGCCTCGTCGAGCAGGCGCGGCGGGTGCTGGCCGAGACGTCCACGCTGCAGCAGATTGCCGAACAGGCGCAGGATCCGCTGAACGGATCGTTGCGCGTGGGCGCCATTCACACCGTCGGCCCGTACCTGTTCCCGCACTTGATCCCCGTGCTGCGCGAACGCACCCCGCACATGCCGCTGATCGTCGAGGAGAACTTCACCGCCCGGCTGGCGGAACGGCTGCGCCAGGGCGAGCTGGACGCGGTCATCCTGGCCCTGCCGTTCGATGCGCCCGGAGTGGACAGCGTGGCGCTGTACGAGGAACCCTTCCGGGTGGTCGTGCCGGCCGATCACCCCTTGAGCAAGCGCAAGCGGATTTCCGCCGACGAACTGGGCACGGAGAACGTGCTGCTGCTGGGCGCCGGCCACTGCTTCCGCGAGCAGGTGCTCACCGCCTGCCCGGACTGCGGCGGCAGCATGGTCGAGGATCCGGACCCGAATCGGGCACTGGAGGGCTCGTCGCTGGAGACCATCCGTCACATGGTCGCCAGCGGCGCGGGCGTGACCGTGCTGCCCTGCACCGCGCTCGACTTCGACCACTACGACGAATCCATGCTGGCCGCGCGCCGCTTCAGCCGCCCCGAGCCCCGCCGTCGCGTTGCGCTCGCCTGGCGCCGCAGCTTTCCCCGCGTCGAGGCCATTACCGAGCTGCAGGCGGCGATCCGGGAATGCGATCTCGGCTGCGTGCGGTTTCTCGACGAACCGCGGGCCGAGCCGGCGAAGGAAGCCCAGTGAACAGGTAGAACCCCGGATGCCGGGCCTCCTTCGTCGGCCCAGCCTGCGTGCTGCCTCCTGCCATCTCCATCCTTGCAGCATCGTTGCCGTTGCCCGTCCGTCCCGGCATCGTAATAGTTGATAACTATCAAATCGTTATAAACATTTGATTGGATCAATCGCCATGCCGGCGTTAGGGTAGCCGTGCAGCGATCGAACGTTCTTCGGCAACCCCCGCCGAGTTTGGCGGTGCCGCCCCTGGCACCGCCATTTTTTTGCCCTGCGGAAATGTGCGCGCCTTGCGTATGGCCTCTCGCAAAGGCGCAAAGCACACAAAGATGAAAACCAGTCTCTCGCAGAGGCGCAGAGAACGCGGAGAATGCAAATTCATTCGTGGACCTGTTTCCGCGTCAGCGCATGCCGGCCTGCACTTCCATCCATGCATCTCTGCGTTCTCTGCGCCTCTGCGAGATTCCGTTTACCCTTCGTGTACTTTGCGCCTTTGCGAGAGGGGTTACGCACGGTCTCGAGGATCAATGCCGCAATACGCGATCGCGCTGGCGATATTGCGCAGGACTCATCCCGTAGACGCGTGCAAAGGCGCGGGTGAAGGCGCTGTGTTCGCTGAAGCCACAGTCGAGGGCGATATCGGCGATCGGGCGGTGGCTGTCGATCAGTGCCCGCTCGCCCCGTTCGAGCCGGGCCTGCAGGATGCAGGCACCGGGCGTGGTCGCTGCGTAGCGCCGGAACAACGCATGCAGCCGTGCCGTGCTCACGCCGACGGATCGTGCCAGCACGGTCACGGAGACCGCTGCATCCGCACGGATGTGCTCGACGGCCTCGGCGAAGCGGTGCGCACCGGCGGCGGCCGCGGCGCGCGTTTCCAGGGTGTCGAAGATCAATGCATTCCACAGATGCCGGGACGACGCCATCGCTTCCCCGCTGCCGCCCCGGACCTCCAGCAGTGCAAGCTGGTGGCGCAACGCCGACGACACGGTGAATGCGGGCTCATCGCGGGCGCGCAGCGACAGCGGCTGGTCGCCGCCGACATCGATCACGGCAAAACGATTATCGCCACGGGCGCGGAAGGAATGATCCATGCCCGCGGGAATCAGCACCGCGGTCTCGGCATCGACCGGCGTCCCGCCCACCGGCGTGTCGAGCTCGAGCACGCCGCGCAGTGACAGCACGAACTGGTGGTAGTCGTGGCGGTGGCGTTGCACCACCTCGCCGTAGCTGCGCAGGGAAATCGCCGGTTGCATGGACATGGATCGGATATCGTTGCGCCGGGCCGTTACAATAAGGCCATTGCCCCCGAAACGGGAAACATCATGGTCCGGATCCTGCTGGTCTTCATCGTCCTCGCCGTCGCGGGGATCCTCCTGTTCGCCCTGATCTCGCGCCTGCAGCAACGGAGCCGCGAGATCGAGAAGACGATCGATTATTCGAAGATGAAGGAGTGGAAGGACGACGATTGACCAGCTTCAAGCGCCAGGCAGCACGCAGGTTGGGGCGCCCCCCGGGGGCCCACCGCCAACATTAACAAGGGGTGTAAACGAAAATAGCGGCCGCCGCGGCGGCCCCAC
>CAYZHJ010000119.1:0-5285 GCA_964478305.1 uncultured Ectothiorhodospiraceae bacterium | reverse complement strand
GGAAACGTTGAACATGGCTTGAACCGGAATGTTGGGCCTCCTGCGTCGGCCCAACCTACATCCTCAACAGGTCGTGGGTACGCTTGGCGCTTTCAGCTTCTCCCCATTCACTGACATCCGCATCGATCACCGGCTCGCGCAGCGGCAGGCCGCTTGCCGCGGCATTGAACAGCAATCGCAACAAGCGGTCGTGGCGGGCGGCGAGGTTGGTGGCGGTCACGACGATTCGCACCGTGCTGCGCGGGATCTTCACCTGTTCGCCGCGGGTGAAGCCCGGAGTGCGGTGGATGCGCTGCAGGGTGCGCAGTGCCATGCCGATCGCCCACAGGCAGAAACGCCGCATGCCGGTATCGTGCGGCGGAATCATGAGGGTGTATTCGAGGGCGTTGCGCAGGTGCCCGTGCGCCAGCGCGACCATCTCGTCCATCGCACGCGCGAAGCCTTCACCGGCGTCCTCCGGCCGCAGGGCCGCCAGGTCCACGCCGTGGCGCACGAACAGGTCGCGCGGCAGCCAGCAGGCGCCGCGCCGGCGATCGTCCCACGTATCCTTGAGGATATTGGTGAGCTGCAGGCCCTCGCCGAACGACGGCGCCAGCGCCAGCATCTCGTCGCGGCGCGCATGCACGCCCGGTGAATGCAGCGTGAACAGCTCGGTCAGCATCTCGCCCACCACGCCGGCGACGCAGTAGCAGTAGCGATCCAGATCGGCGAGATCGGCCAGCCCCGCGACGCTGGCGTTGCGCTGGTAGTCGCTCATGCCGCGGCACATGATGGCGGCACAGCGCAGGATGGCCGCGCGCTCCCGCGGCTGCATCGCGTGCGTGCAGGCCACGACCCGGTCGGCCTCGCGCACCAGTGCCAGTTCGTGTGGCGGCGCGCCCGGCGACAGCGCCGCAGCCACGCGCGCCCCGAAACGGCCGCCATCCGCCTCGCCCCGCAGGACCGCCAGGAACTCCTCGTGCGCCCCGGACTTGTCCGGGCCGGACAAGTGCGGGTCGTCCTCGATCGTGTCGGCGATGCGGCAGAGCAGATAGGCGTTGGAGACGATGTCGCCCAGCGGCGGCGGCAACTGCGGCACCGTCAGCGCGAACGTGCGCGACACGTGCGGCAGGATGCGGCGCTGGTACTCGTGCGCGGCCTCGACGGTCGCGTCGGACATGGCGTGATCCCGGATAGCGGCATGGCCGTGCCCGATTGTGCGGACTTTCGGCCGCGGGATCGAGTGCCGGCACCACGGGTGATCGTCAACCGGGAGAATTCATCACCTGTCCGATCGTTCGTTGAACAGGATCCGGTTCATGAACGGATCCGTGACCTCGAACATGCGATCGCCCCAGGGAGCCGTCTCGATCGCGGGCCGGTTGTACCTGTATTCCCTCGTCATGATTTCCCCGTGCAGTCGTTCCAGCTCATCCGTATGCACGAACACCTTCGCGCCCGGCGTGCAGTCGCCCGAGTGTTCGCTGAGATGAAACACCAGATCATCGCGCGATACCTGCATGTAGATCGGGAAGTCGGGGCCGAAGCGGTGTTCCCAATCCGGATTCATGCCCAGGAACCCCAGGTAGAACTCCCTGGCTTTCGCCTCGTCGAAGATGCGGAGAACGGGAATCGACTGGAAGTTCATGACGGCTCCTGCTGTGCGGGCGTCCCTGCAATGTGTCGCAACCGAGCTGCTGCCGCAATCGATGGATTCGACAAACGCGATCCGGCATCAGACCTCGGTGGTCTTCGCCGACTCCGGCCCCATGTGCTGGACGACGTCGAAGCCCTCGAAGCGCGGACCCTCGAGATAGACATGACGATGCGCACCCGCGTTGCGGTGCGCCGCCTGGAAGGCATCCGAATGCGTCCAGGCCTCGAACGCCTCGCGCGAGGCCCAGACGGCATGGGAGGAATAGAGCGTGTGGTCCTCGGCTTCCGGCCCCCGCAGCAGATGGAACTCGATGAAACCCTCGACACCGCGCAGGTGCGAATCGCGCTCGAGCCAGATGCGCTCGAACTCCTCCTCGCAGCCGTGACGGACCTTGAAACGATTCATGGCGATGAACATGGCGATCTCCCGTGGTTGTGCCCGCCGTCCTGCCGCCGATTCACGCCGGCAGCATGTAGGGCCGGCCGCTGGCCGGATGAGTGTGTACGGTGGCGCGCACGCCGAACGCAGCGTGCACGAGATCCCCGGTCAGTACCGTACCGGGCGCACCGTCCGCAATGATTTCGCCGTCGACGAGCACGACGATGCGATCGGCGTGGCGCGCGGCCAGGTTGGGCTCGTGGAGAAGGATGATGGTGGGGCGGAAGCGGGGCTGGTGGGAGCGGGCTCTGCCCGCGACCCCGCGTTGCGTGTGGCGCAGGCACGCGAATGATCCCTGCGAGTGAAGCGAGCACCGATCAAGGCTCTGCCCGGATTTGTTCGCGGGCAGGAGCCCGCTCCTGCATTGTCAGAACTTCTCCACCCACGGCCGCAAATCGATCTCGTGCGTCCAGGCATTGCGCGGCTGGCAGTGCAGGTTCCAGTAGGCCTCAGCGATGGCATCGGGATCCAGCAGCGCGTCCTCGCCGCGCTCGGCCTCGCTGTAGTCACCGCCCCGGTGCTCGGCGCGGATCTGGCCGTCGATGATGCTGTGGGCGACGTGCACGCCCTGCGGCCCGTACTCGCGAGCCAGGCTCTGGGCCAGTGCACGCAGGCCGAACTTGCCGACCGCCAGGTTGTGGAAGCCGGCCCCGCCGCGCAGGCTCGCGGTCGCGCCGGTGAAGATGATGGTGCCGAGCGAGCCGTCCTCGCGCGGACCGGCATTCAGCATCGTGCGCACGGCGGCGCGGCCGACCAGGAAACCGCCCATGCAGCCGACCCGCCAGCAGTGCTCGAACACCTCCACCCCGGTCTCGAGAATGCCCTTGCGCACGAAGGTGCCGGCGTTGAACACGACCAGCCGCGGCGAGCCCAGCTCGTCGAGCACCTCGCGGAAGGCCTCCTCGACGAAATGCTCGGAGGCGACATCGCAGCCGTAGGCCCGCGCATCCGGTGCCCCGGCCTCGCGCAATGCCGGCAGCATGTCCTCCAGTCGGTTGGTGTCACGCGCCGCCACCGCCACGTTCATGCCGCCGCTGGCGCAGCGATGAGCGACCGCCGTGCCCAGCCCCGGGCCGACTCCGAAGATGAGTGCGGTTTCCATGGTCCACCTCCGCGCGTCGATTCACTGGTGGGGAGTATGGCGCATGTGAGGGAGTTCCGGGGAGGGGGAAATACGCCCAGCGCCCAGCGCCCAGCGCCCAGCGCCCAGCGCCCAGCGCCCAGCGCCCAGCGCGAGGATGGGCGGTCTCGATTCGAGGTCAAGGCAGAACGAAGGTCGCAGGTCGCACTTCAGTGCGACAGCTCAATGCCGGCACTGCCTCGGCAGGATCCTGATGCGCCCTGCCCGCTTGTGGCAGGGAATTCGTGCTCGCTCCGCTCGCGACTGATATGCGTGTCTGCGCCACACGCAACGCGGGACTGAAGTCCGACCTGCAACCTCCGTTTTGCCTGGGCGCTGGGCGCTTGCAGCCGGGCGCTTCCCACTCTTTCCCCAACCCCGCTGTCCCTATACGCTTCCCGCCTCGTGAAACGCTCGGCCGGGGGTCCCCAACTTGGGCTTTGAAGCGTGGCTGACCATCGCCGTGGTCGTCGGCGTGCTCGGCGCCCTGTTCGCCACCCGGCTGGCGGCGGACATGGTGTTCCTGGCCGGCATCACCATCCTGCTGCTCGCCGGCGTTCTGACCCCGTCCGAGGCCTTTGCCGGCCTCACCAACGAGGGCCTGCTGACCGTCGCGGTGCTGTACGTGATCGTCGCCGGGGTCGAGGATACCGGCGGCATCCGCTGGCTGGTGCAGCGCGTGCTCGGCCGGCCGCGCTCGCTGCGCCATGCCCAGACCCGGCTGATGGCGCCGGTGGCGGTGATGAGCGCGTTCATGAACAACACGCCCGTGGTCGCCATGCTGATCCCGGCCGTGCGCGCCTGGGCCGACAAGTTCGACCTGGCGGCATCGAAGCTGATGATCCCGCTGAGCTACGCGGCGATTCTCGGCGGCACCTGCACCCTGATCGGCACCAGCACCAACCTGGTGGTCAACGGCCTGATGCTGGAGAAGGTCCCCGATCAGGCGCTGCACCTGTTCGACCTGGCCTGGGTGGGCGTGCCCGTGACCGTGGTGGGCCTCGGTTTCATCCTGCTGACCGCGCAATGGCTGCTGCCCGACCGGCGGCCCGTGATGGCGCAGTTCAGCCGCGCCCGCGAGTACAGCGTCGAGATGCTGGTCGATACCGACGGCCCGCTGGTCGGACGCAGCATCGAGAAGGCCGGCCTGCGCCACCTGTCGGGCATGTACCTGATCGAGATCGACCGCAACGACGTGGTGATGCCGGCGGTGTCGCCGCGCGAGGTGCTGCAGGCGGGCGACCGGCTGGTGTTCGTCGGCGTGCCCGATTCGGTGGTCGAGCTGCAGAAGATCCGCGGGCTGACACCGGCCACCGAGCAGGTGTTCAAGCTGGAGGGGCCACGCTCGCAGCGCATGCTGTTCGAGGCCGTGGTGTCCGATCACTGCCGGCTGATCGGGCGCTCGATACGGGCCGGGCGCTTCCGCACGCGCTACAACGCGGTGGTGATCGCGGTCGCGCGCGGCGGCGAACGCATTCGCGAGAAGGTCGGCGACATCGTGCTGCAGACCGGCGACACGCTGCTGCTGGAGGCCCAGCCCTCGTTCATCGAGCAGCAGCGCAACTCGCGCGAATTCCTGCTGGTCAGCCGCCTGGAGGACTCGTCACCGCCGAAGCACGAACGCGCGCCGGTGGCGCTGGGCCTGCTGGCGGCCATGGTGATCACCGTCTCGCTGGGCTGGCTTTCGATGCTGGAGGCGGCACTGCTGGCGGCGGCGGGCATGCTGGCCACGCGCTGCACCGGCGTCGAGCGCGCGCGCCAGAACATCGACTGGTCGGTGCTGCTGGTGATCGCCGCCGCCTTCGGCATCGGTGCGGCGCTGGAGCAGACGGGGGTCGCCTCACGGACCGCGCATTTCCTGGTCGGTCTTGCCGGCAATGATCCCTGGGCCAACCTGATTGCGCTCTACGTCGCCACCGCGGTATTCACCGCCATAATCACCAACAACGCCGCGGCGGTACTGATGTTCCCCATCGCGGCCGCGGTCGCGGCCGATCTCGAGGTCAGTGTGTTGCCGTTCGCGGTGGCGGTGATGATCGCCGCCTCGGCCAGCTTCGCCACGCCGATCGGCTACCAGACCAACCTGATGGT
>CAYZHJ010000118.1:7016-8679 GCA_964478305.1 uncultured Ectothiorhodospiraceae bacterium | reverse complement strand
CTGTCGTGCTCGCGCCCGGCCCAGTCGGTCCAGCGGCAGGGGATCTCGATCGCCTGCTCGAAGGCGACGTGCGCGAGCTCCAGCGCGATCCGCTCGATGCGCGCGGCGTCGATGCCGCAGCGTTCGGCGACTGCCGCGGGGCTGTACGCCTCGTCGAGGTAGCGCTCGGCGATCAGGCTCATCACCGTCTTCACCGGGCGGCCGTCGGGTGCGGTGAACGCGCCCAGCAGCGCCGGGTGAATACCCGCGGCGGTACCGTCGACCAGTTGCCCCTGCTCGACGTCGTGCACCAGCGCGCGGCCGTCGTCGTCGCGCAGGAGCAGCCCGTCGCCGGCCTCGCCCGGTGTCTGCACGACCAGGTACGGCGCGTTGGTGTAGCGCACGAGATATTCCCAGTCGAACAGCTCGTGGCGCAGCAGCACGTGCACCATTGCCAGCGCGAGCAGCCCGTCGGTGCCGGGCCGGATCGGCAGCCACTCGTCGGCCAGGGCCGAATAGCCGGTACGCACCGGGTTGATCGAGACAAACTTCGCGCCGTGGCGCTTGAGCTGATCGATCCCCAGCTTGAGCGGATTCGAGTCGTGGTCCTCGGCCACGCCCCAGAGCAGGAAGTAGCGCGTGCGCTCGAAGTCGGGCTCGCCGAACTCCCAGAACGAGTGGCCGGTGGTGTAGAGCCCGGCCGCGGCCATGTTCACCGAGCAGAAGCCGCCGTGCGCCGCCCAGTTGATGGTGCCGAACTCCTTCGCCCACAGGCCCGACAGCGCCTGCATCTGGTCGCGGCCGCTGAAGTACGCGAGCCGGCGCGGATCCGTCTCGCGGATGCGGCGCAGGCGACCGGCGAGCAGGTCCAGCGCCTCGTCCCAGGAGATCTCCTCGAACGCGGCCTCGCCGCGTTCCGCATCCGGCCGCCGGCGCAGCGGGCCGCGCAGGCGCGCCCGCGAGTACTGCTTCATGATGCCCGCCGAGCCCTTGGCGCAGATCACGCCGTTGTTGACGGGATGACCCGGCGTGCCCTGGATGAACCGGATCGCGCCGTCCTCGAGGGTCACCCGGATGCCGCAGCGGCAGGCACACATGTAGCAGGTCGTGTGCCGCTGCTGCTGGCGCTCGTGGTTCTCGAAGCGCGGCAGGCTCGCCGCGTGTGCCGGAATCTGCTTGAAGGCGCTCACGCTGCTGTCGATTCCATCATCCGGTCGGATCCGTTGAGAAACCGCGGTCCCGGGCCCGGGATCGATACTGCATCAAACGGCACGGCCGATCGCTCCGTCGAGGGTCTCGACGATGCGGTCGGCGTCGTCGCGCGTGCAGATGAGCGCCGGGCTCAGGCAGATCGTGTTGTTGAGTCCCGCCAGGCTGCGGTTGGTGCGGCCGACGATGACGCCGTTGCGCTGACAGTCGGCGCAGACCTCGATCACGCGGCGCTCGTCGAGCGGTTCCTTCGTGTCGCGGTTGCGCACCAGTTCCACGCCCGCGAACAGGCCCTTGCCGCGCACATCGCCGACCAGCGCGTGCCGTTCCTTCAGTCCGGCCAGCTGTTCCAGCAGGTAGTCGCCCATCGTGCGCGCATTGCCGATCAGGTCCTCGCGCTCGATGATCTCCATGTTCGCCAGCGCCGCCGTCGGCCCGGCGGTGCAGCCGCCGAAGGTCGAGATGTCGCGGAAAT
>CAYZHJ010000118.1:0-6916 GCA_964478305.1 uncultured Ectothiorhodospiraceae bacterium | reverse complement strand
GGCACGTTGCCGGCCGTCTGCGCGAAATAGTTCATCGTCACGAGCTGGTCGCGCACCGCGTCGGCGATTTCCGCGCGGCCGTAGCCGACGTTCACGGTCCAGACGCCGCCGGAGACGGCATCGAGGTACTCGTTGCCCTTCGCATCCCACACCCGCATGCCCTCGCCGCGCACGATGAGCAGCGGATCGCCGCTCTCCATCGGCTTGTGCTGCGTGATGTGGTGCCAGACGTGCTCGCGGTCCGCGCGGACCGCATCAGTGTACTGCTCGGCCGTGACTGACATGCCTCGATCCTCCACGGGGACACCCGTGCGCCGGCGCCACCGCCGGACACCTCCCCTCACGGGTCACAGGTGTAGCGTGCCCGACGCCCGGATCGCTAGGGCCAGTTGCGGCCCGGTTTTGATGCCAGCCGGCATCCCCTCGCACACGTCCCGGCCGGGCGGCTCGTGCGCCCTCGTTGCGCGGCGCCCGTTCCCGGCAGGCGTGCCGCCGGCCACCAGTGAACGGCTGGCACCGGAACCCCGGCCACCTGGTCCTGCGGGACGGGATACGGGCCCGTGTCAGTAATCCACGACATCCGGCAACCACAGCGCGATCTGCGGGAAGAGGAAGATCAGGCCCAGTCCCAGCAACTGCAGCAACACGAACGGCCAGACCGATTGGTAGACGTTGCCCATGTTCACGTCTGACGGGAGAATCGATTTTATCCAGAACAGGACGAATCCGAACGGTGGCGTGAGATACGCAACCTGTATGTTCACGATGAACAACACACCGAACCAGATCTTGTCCACATCGAGCGCGTCGACGATCGGAATGAACAGCGGCGTGCAGAGCATGATGATGGCCCAGTCGTCCATGACCATGCCGAGAATCAGTATGATGAACATCATCGTCAGAAGGATGCCGGTCGTTCCCCCCGGCATCGACATGACCGCGGACGTGATCAGCTCCTGCATGCCCAGTGCATTGAACACGTTTACATAGATCGTCGCTCCGATCAGGATCCACAGCCCCATCCCCGCGAGCTTCGCCGTCGACGCAAGCGACTCCTTCAGGATCCACCACGTCATCTTTCGGTACACGATGTTGATCACCATGGCGCCCGTCGCGCCGAACATCGCGGCCTCGGTCGGCGTGGCAACCCCGCCCCAGATCACTCCGAGCACGATCCCGATCAGCACCACGAACGGCCAGATGTTCAGGACCGCGCGCACTTTCTCGCGCGGCGTAAAGCGGGTATCCGCAGGCAGGGCAGGGCCGATGTGGGGCTGTATCGCACAGCGCACGCCGATGTAAATCGAGTAGAACAGGGCCAGCATCAGGCCCGGGATGATGCCGGCAAGGAACAACTTGCCGATCGATGCATTGGCGAGCAGGCCGTAGAAGATGAACGGTACGCTGGGAGGAATGAGGGCGCCCAGCGCCCCTCCGGCCGCAATCGAGCCGATCGCGATCCGCCGGTCGTACTTGTATCGCATCATCGACGGGTATGCGATCTGGCCCATCGTGATCGTGGCCGGCGGCGTGATGCCCGTGACGGCCGCGAAGATGGTGCAGACCTGGACGGTGCCGATTGCCAGGCCCCCCGCTATGTGCCCGATCAGCTTGTAGACGGCATCGTAGGCGGCGTCCGCAATGCCCGAATAGCGGATCAGGTTCCCCATGAAGAGGAACAGCGGTACCGTCACGAGCACGGAATTCCACGGGGTCGAGTAGAACGCGCTGGAAACCACGCCCAGTGACCGCGGCTCGAGAATCAGCGCGAAAATCACGGCCGTCCCGCCCAGCCCGAAGGCCACCGGCAACCCGAGAAACAGGCCGGAGAACAGGCAGCCGAAATACAGCAGCGTTATCAGTTCGAGGCTCATGGTCGTTACCGGAGTATGTCCTGGAAGGGAGCCGTCCTGGTTCTTGTCATCGTTGTTCCATCCACCGCCAGGCAGTCCGTCTCACGCGACCACCGGATCGGCAATCGTCGATCCGCAACACCGATTCGTCACCCCCGCGCGTGCTCCGGCGGGCCGCCCCCGTCGCGTGCGCAACCACGCATGCGTGACGGCGCTTTCGATGAATCGGGAAACACACGGCAGAAACCCTGCGAGCCCTTGCCGTGTCGTGTACATGCCTGCCCATTCCCTTGGGCAGGCACGTATCCATCACGTCTACTACAGGTTGTGTTCCAGCCTCTTCGAGTCCTAGAACTTGCCCTTGTCCTTCATGAACTGCCGGTATCTCTCGACACCCTCGGCGGCAAGATCGGACTGCTCCGCGATCTGGGGCCAGACCTTCTCGATGGCCACTTCACGCATCTTGGCGATCTCCTCATCCGAGAGCTGGATGACCTCGCCACCGGAATCCTCGACCGCCTTCAGCGCCTCGTCGACACCGTCAAGGTGCATCCTGCTCGTCTCGAAATACACTTCCTTGAAGATCCCGTTGATCTTCTCGCGCTGCCAGTCGGTCAGGGCATTCCACGAATCCATGTTGACGTAGGTGGACTGGTGCTGAGCGGGATTCCAGCCGGGCATGATCGCGTAATTCACGACCTCGTCGAACGACATGTCGTCGACGCCACCGGTATCCCAGTACGTGCCGTCGATCGTGCCGAGCTTGATGGAGGTATAGATATCCCCGGCGTCCATGGAAACCGGCGAACCGCCAACGGCCTCGTGGAACATGGCCTGCGGGCCGCCGGCACGCATCTTCCTGCCCTGGAAGTCCTCGAGCCTGTCGACGCGGAACGTCGTGAACATGGCGTTCGGTCCCTGGTCCGTCCAGGCGACCCAGTGCAGGTTGCGCTGGTTCGCGGCCTGCTCGACCAGTTCGCCGACCATGTACTTCTCACCCCACATCACTTCCCAGGCTTCCTCGGGACTGGTCGCGCCCATGGGAAGGCCGAACGCGAGCATGCCTTCGGGCATGTCACCGCCATAGACCGTGGCCCAGCAGGCAACGCCGTCCGTCAAGCCGGAGACGGCCGCGCCGAACGCTTCCGAGCCACTGGTCAGGGATCCGGCGGGCCGGACATCGATCTGCACCGTGCCCTCGGTGGCTTCCTCGACAGCCTCTGCCCACGGAATCACGCCGCTGGCCCAACCCGCGTCCGACTGGTCGAAGCATGGCTGGAACTCCCACTTGGTTACTTCGTCGGGCGGACCGTCCGCCTTCACGGCCGCGGACGTGCCGGCCAATACCAGCGCTCCGGCACCGGCCAGTACGGTCATCATCATGTTGCGCGTTCTAGTCATTTTCTCACCTCCTGAAGGACAAAGGCTGCCCTTGTGCCTGTCGTCGTCGGGTCGTCAAGGACCGGTATCATTGTTCCTGTTCCCTGCCCATGAGGATCCTGATGTCATGGACGAGCTGCCGAATCAGCAGCAGCAGGACAAAGCATGCCGCAACCGGTATGACGGCCTTTATCGGATAGATCGGAATTGGTACTGCCGTGGGCGTGACCTGTTTCAGCATCCAGGAAATCTGGGCTGACGTAACCCCCTTCCATATGAGGACACCCAGAAAGAGGAAGGTATACACCGAAGTCACGATGTCGCACACGGCCTTCCTTTTCGCGGACAGATTTGCGTAGAGCAGGTCCAGTTTCACGAACGCATTGTGCTTGAATGCGTAGATCCCGGCCGTGCAGGCCATCAGGACCATCGCGGCCTGGATCGTCGCGCCGATCCACAGGGAAGCCGCGTTGAGCGCATACCGGAGGAAGACGTCGATCACGCCGAGGATCATGCAATAAAGGATGAGGATCCAGGCCAGCCATCCCATGAACTCGGCCGAGTAATCGAGGACCCGTTCGGCCTTGCGCCATATCATCACGATTGCACCGATCCTCCCGGTCGTCTCTGTCGGTCGTCGTTGGCCCTGGCAGGCTCTGATGATGCTCGCCAGTGCCAGCAATACGTCCGGATATCGCGACTCTTCTCAATATCGGTTCATGCTTTCTGCAGGCTCTGCGAGACTGACGTTAAGCACGTACGCACAACCTGAATAGGTCCAGTTACGTTCAGAAAATGGAGCCAGACGAACCGTGCTTCCCCGGCTCGCAATGGCCCGAGCGGCCGGAATTCCCCCGAAGCGTGCCGCGGCGAACACACGGTCCCGAGGCCCGGCAGCCCACGGGAATGAACCGCGATCGCGTACGCTGGCCGGCACGCCTTCAGCCGCAACACGAACCGGAACGTCCCGCGAGGCAGGGACGTTGCAGGACCATGCCGCGCTGTTCGGCCGCCCTCGAGCACGTGCCGTGGTGCCGTTGCCTGCAACCGTTCGCCCGAGCGACCATCGTTCGCGGCGCCCTCTCGCGGGACGTTCGCGAGATCGCGACCCGGCACCAGACACAATGCCGGGCGCCCGTGAGGCGGTCGAACTGGCCAGCGGGACCAGTTACCGCGTAGATTATAGACCAGCCAATCGGCACCCGCCCGCGGCCCCGGAGAGAAGTTGAGCGCACGCGCCAGACAGATCATGTGGCCCGAACTGTTCCGCCTGTCTCACGGCACGGGATACAGCCTGCAGCAGCAGATTCGGGAAACCCTCGTCGCCGCAATCCTCGACGGCCGCCTGCCGCCGGACACACCCATTCCCTCCAGCCGCGAGCTGTCGCGCCAGCTCGGCGTCGCCCGCAACACGGTCATGTTCGCCTATCAGCATCTGGTGGAAGAGGGCTTCCTGATCGCCCGCGAACGCAGCGGTTACTTCATCAACCCCGAAATGCAGCCCTGTGCCCCGGAATCGCCGCACCAGGAGACCTCGCCGGAACCGCTCGACCGCGACGACAGCGGCATCGACTGGGACGCGCACCTGCGGTTCAAGCCGCACGAGCAGCGCAACATCGTCAAGCAGCCCGACTGGCGACAGTTCGAGTATCCCTTCATCTACGGCCAGGTCGATCCCGACGATTTTCCGCTCAACGCCTGGCGCGAATGCTACCGCCAGGCCCTGAGCGTGCAGGCGGTCAGCTCGCTGGTGCAGGACCGGATGGACGCCGACGACGAGCTGCTGGTCGAGCAGATCCAGACGCGCGTGCTGCCGCGCCGCGGCATCTGGGTCGATCGCGACGAGATCCTGGTCACGCTGGGCGCCCAGAACGGCCTCTACCTGCTGGCCGAGCTGCTGATCGGCGAACGGGACGTCGTCGGCATCGAGGACCCGGGCTATCCGGACGCACGCAACATCTTCTCGCTGAAGACCCGAAACCTGCGTCCCCTGCCGATCGACGAACACGGCCTGATCGTCGATGCCCGTCCGGGCGAATGCGACTACCTGTTCGTGACACCGTCGCACCAGTCGCCCACCACCGTCACCCTGCCGAGGGAGCGGCGCGAAACCCTGCTGCGCATGGCCGACGAATCGGATTTCCTGATCATCGAGGACGACTACGAGAGCGAGATCGCGTTCCAGGGCACGCCGACACCCGCGCTCAAGAGCATGGACCACGCGGGCCGCGTGCTCTACCTGGGCAGCCTGTCGAAGACGCTGGATCCGGGGCTGCGAATGGGGTTCCTGGTGGGACCGAGCGAGTTGATCCGCGAGGCCCGGGCATTGCGCCGCCTGATGCTGCGCCACCCGCCCGCGAACAATCAGCGCGCGGTGGCGCTGTTCCTGGCCCTCGGCCATCACGACTCGCTGATTCAGCGCATGACGCAGGAGTACCGCGACCGCTGGGAAGTCATGGGCAGGGCGCTGAAGGAACACCTGCCGCAGGCGGCCCATCCGCCGTCACTGGGCGGCAGTTCCCACTGGGTCACGGGGCCGCCGGGGCTGGACGCGCGCGAGCTGGCGCGCCGTGCCGCCGACGAGAGCATCTTCATCGAGCCGGGCGACGTGACCTTCTTTTCCGACGAGCCGCCACTGAACCATTTCCGACTCGGCTTTTCGGCGATTGCCCGGGAACGCATCGCCCCCGGCGTGGAGAAGCTCGGCCGCCTCGTGCGCGAACTGTGCGGGTGACGGCCGGCGCCGTTGCTGGCCCAAGAGGCACTTGCCAACTGGCGCTAGCCGAATGCCCCGCTGTCTCCTAGTTTTCACGGGAGAAGCCGGCCGCCGGGCCGGCGGCCGGCATGCCCGAACCCGATCCGAGGAGTAACGCATCCCATGACCCGAATGACCCCCAGTGAAGCGCTCGTCGAGACCATGGTCGCGCACGGCGTGACCGACGTGTTCGGTATCGTCGGCTCGGCCTACATGGATGCCCTCGACATCTTCGAGCCGGCCGGCATCCGGTTCATCCCCACGGTGCACGAGCAGGGCGCGGCCCACATGGCCGACGGCCTGTCGCGCGTGACCGGACGCCACGGCGTGTGCATCGCCCAGAACGGTCCCGGGGTGACCAACTTCGTGACCGCCATCGCCGCCGCCTACTGGGCGCATTCGCCGGTCGTGGCCATCACGCCCGAGACGGGCTCCGGCGGCATCGGCCTGGGCGGCTTCCAGGAAACCGAGCAGTTGCCCATCTTTTCCCGCATGACGAAGTACCAGGGCCACGTCATGCGCCCGGACCGCATGGCGGAATTCGCCGGCCGCTGCTTCAACCGGGCCATCAACGACCGCGGGCCGACCCAGCTCAACATCCCGCGCGACCACTTCTACGGCGAGATCGACGTCGACATCCCCGACCCCAAGGTGATCGAGCGCGGCGCCGGCGGCGAGAACAGCCTCGACCAGGCCGCCGACCTGCTCGCGCGGGCGAAGTTCCCCGTCATCGTCTCCGGCGGCGGCGTGATCATGTCCGGTGCCGGCGGCGTCGAGGCCGCGGTCGCCCTGGCCGAGCGCCTGGGCTCGCCGGTGGTGAACTCCTACCTGCACAACGACTCGTTCCCGGCGTCCCACGAGCTGTGGGCGGGTCCGCTCGGCTACCAGGGCTCGAAGGCCGGCATGAAGCTGATCAGCCAGGCGGACG
>CAYZHJ010000117.1:0-8740 GCA_964478305.1 uncultured Ectothiorhodospiraceae bacterium | reverse complement strand
TTGCCGTCGTCGGACAACGCGACACTGCCGCCGAAGCGGTCGCCCCCCGAGGCGTCGCCGGGCTCGATGACTGCCTGATCCGACCAACTGCCGCCGCTGCGAATGTAGACGTGCACGGCGCCGGCGTTGGCGGGGCTTTCGGCATTGCCATCGGACTCGGCGCCCACGGCGAGGGTGTTGCCGTCGGCCGATAGCGCGACGCTGAAACCGAAGAAGTCCTGGGTCTCGGGGCTGGTGCTCTTGATGTACTCCTGCTCGCTCCAGTTGCCATTGGCGCGCACGAACACGTAGGCGGCGCCGGCGTTGGTCGCATCGTCGTTGCCCGGCCCGGAGCCGTCGCTGTTCTCCTCGCTCGCGCCCACCGCCAGCGTGTCGCCGTTGTCGGACAGCGCGATCCCGTAGCCGAAGCGGTCGCCGGCACCTGCGTTCGAGGCCTTGATGTAGGCCTGCTCGCTCCAGGTGCCATTGGCGCGCACGAAGACGTAGGCCGCGCCGGCGTCGGTTGCGACGCCATCCTCGTTGGGCGCACCGACGGCCAGGGTATTGCCATCCGCCGACAGCGCGACCGAGCTGCCGAACTGGTTGCCGCTGGTCGGATTCGAGGCGGTCACGATCTGCTGATGGCTCCAGGTACTGCCGTTGTGAACCAGGATATAGACACCGCCCGCGCTCATACCCGACTCGCGGACCGGCATCCCGATCGCCAGGGTCGTGCCGTCGTCCGACAGGGCCAGGGTGTCATCGCCGTCGGCACCCTGGAAGGTACCGCCGAAACGTTCGCTGGCGTCGGCACTGTCGGAGGCCTTGATGTACACGATGTCGCCGCTGCCGCCGAGCACAGGGCCGCCGCTACTGCTGCCACTGCCTCCACCGCAGCCCGCGACCAGAAGAGCCGTCGCGATCATGGCCGCCAGGGCCGGGGATCTGTTTGCGCACGACATGGCGACGGGCCTCCCGGGCAGAGATATGCGGGGTCAGGTCAACGCGCAGGATGTGGCCTCGGGGTGCGCTGCGCGAGCCCGGGGAAGATAAGCACTGCCAGCACGCCCGCGCACGCGGCCGGCGACGGGAAGATGGACGGGCGGGATCTGCCGGCATCCGCGCCGATGGGCGCGCGGCCCGGAAACGGCGAGGACCAGAAGAGGCTCTTCGCCATCTCGTGCGGGAGCCTACTCCCGTGCCCGAATGTTCAGAAGCACCGGCAAACCGCGGAACACCGAAGACACCGAAAAGAAGGTCGTGGGCGCGACGTCAGTCGCGAACGGCCGGCGCACGGCCGGTTCGGACGAAACTCGCGGGCCGGTCTGCCCCCATCCATGTCGATCGGCCCTTCCGGTGCCTTCGGTGATTATTGCTCATCGGCGGTCTCGCAATGCCCGGCCCGCACAAGGTAGTGACGATCCCCAAAAGAAAAGGGGCGGCCCGAGGGCCGCCCCTTTGCTACCAGCGTTTGACTCCGGCGGTCAGGCCGCGACGGAATCCTTGCGGCGGCGCAGCGAGAACGCCAGACCGGCCAGGCCGAGGCCGAGCAGGCCGAGCACGCCCGGCTCGGGAATCGCCCGGGTGCTCATGTCGAACGCCAGGGACTCGCCGGCACCGGTCGAACGGACCGTCCACTCGTGGGTGATCGAGAACGGCGTGCCGATCGTCATCATGTCGGACGTGGTGAACGAGCTGAGGTCACCGACGTTGTTGACCGCCAGCAGCGACGAGCCGTCGACCAGGCTTTCGGCGTCGTAATTGGCGCCACCGGTCGAGGTCGAGGCGTTGATCGCCGTCTCGAACTTCGCTTCACCGCTCTCGTTCGGTGACGGATTCGTGAAGTTGTCCTCGGTCACGCTGATGGTGAAGAAGTCGGCGCCTTCCGCCGTCAGGTTCAGCGTGGTCGACACCATCTCGGCGAGCAGGCCGGAACCGGCATTGCTGGCCGTGGTGTGAATCTCGAAGTTGAACAGACCGACCACGCCCGAAGTGACGATCTCACCAGGAGAGGTCTCGTTGATCACCGTCACGCCACCGCCGGAATCGGTGATGGTCATCGTGAGTGCCGCGTGCGCCGGTGCCGCGAGGAAACTCCCGCTGAGCAGAGCCGCGCCCAGTATCCATGCTTTCTTCATTGCCTTTCTCCACACCAGCCTTGGGGTTTGATTTGCGGCTTCGATCCGCTGGTTGACCGATTCGCCGCAAGAGCTTGTCTGGTCTGTATCAAAGCAATGTGCGGGCCAACTTTATTTTTCCTTGAGAAACAGATAGTTATGGACGGACAGCCAACCGAATGAGGCAAATGTGTAAATTCCGTTGACAGGTCGCGGCGGTGCAATACGCGGGTTTGCGCCCCCGCGCCGGGTCCCCGGGCCGCGGCACCGCCCGGAGCGCCACGGACCGGCGTATCGGGCCCGCGGGGCGCCCGTCATCGCTCCCGGCCCGGGCGAGGGATGAATCGCGCGGGATGTAAAGGCCGCCGACAACGGAATGCAGGGGCCCGGCAGGCGAGGACAGGGCGCGCCTGCGCGGGACCCCGCCCCTCGGAGGCGGCTCTAGGAGCCCCCCTCCAGCTCCTCGAGGAACAGCCGGGCATCGGCACGCTCGGCAAACGTCGCATTGGAGTCCAGGGCTCGCCGCACCTGCTCGCGCGCCTCGGCCGGCCGGCCGGCGGCGGCCAGGCCGCGGGCGAGGTGATAGCGCAGATCCGGCGCATCCGGGGCCCGGTCGAGCGCCGTCCGGAACCGTTCGAGCGCCTCGTCGACGCGCCCCTGCTCCAGCAGCACCATCCCCAGCGTGTCGATGATTGCCGGGTTCTCCGGCTGCAGCTCCACCGCCCGCTCGGCGAATTCGAGCGCCTCTTCGGGCTCGTCGGTGCGCAGCAGCCACGCGAGGTTGTTCAACGCCTGCACGGACTCCGGGGCACGCTCCAGCACCTCCCGGTAGGCCGAGATCGCCTGCTGCTCGCGCTCCTGCAGCAGGTACAGATCGCCCGCCGCCAGCCTTACGCCCACATCGCCGGGATGCTCTTCGAGCCAGAGCTCGAGCACCCGCTTCGCGCCGTCGGTGTCTCCCGAGCGCCGCAGGGCGCTGCCCAGGCGCACGACGGCGCTGGATGACGGCTCGCTCTCCATGATCCGGCGGTAGTATTCGGCGGCCCTTTCCGGCTCCCCGGCGCGCAACGCCAGCGCGGCCCGGGTCTCGAGCACGTGCGCCTCGCCGGCGACCTCCTCGGGCAGGGCCGCCAGCAGCGCGCGCGCTTCCTCGTCGTGCCCCTGGAGCATGCGGGCGCGGGCCATCACCATCTGCGCCTGCAGGTTGTCGGGGTTCCGCTCCAGTTCCTTCTCGATCTGCTCCACGGCCGCCCGGCCATCGCCGGCGACGGTGTACGCCTGGGCCATCAGCAGGTGCACGCCCTGTGCCTCCGGATCGATTTCCGCCCATTGCCGGAACGTGTCGATCGCGCTGGCCGGCTGGTCCATGGCCAGGTGCGCGCGTCCGGCGATCTCGAGGATGGGACCCTCGCGGGGCACGCCGCCGTCGGGCCGCGAGACGATCGCCAGCGCCCCGGCGGGATCGTCCCGGGACAGGCGATGGCGTCCGAGCAGCACCCGTGGCCCGGTGGCATCCGGGTCGCTCTCGTGTGCGCGCAGCAGCAGATCGCCGGCGCGCTCGCCGTTGCCCTCGTTGGCCTCGAGCGAGGCCAGCGCAACCAGCGTGCCGGTGTGCTCCGGGTGCTGCTCCAGCACGGCGTCGTAGTTCCTGCGGGCACCGTCCACTGGGCCGTCGCGCCGGTCGAGCCGGGCGAGGAAATGCCGCGCCGCGGGGTCCCCGGGCGCGATCTCCACCGCCCTGCCAAGGGCCTCGCGGGCCGCGGCCTCGTCATCCCGGACCGCGTGAACGAGGCCGGTGAGCGTCCAGGGCAGGGTGGAATCCGGCTGTGCCTCGGTCATTTCCCGGCTCTTCTCGAGGGCCTGATCGAGTTCGCCCGCCTGCAGATGGCTGATCACGAGCATGGCGCCGGCACGCTCGAACTCCGGATCCAGCGCCAGCGCCTCGCCGAAGGCCTCCTTGCCGGCCCCGAGCTGGCCGGCGATGCAGGTAATCGATCGCCTCGGTGGTATTGCCGAGCGCCATCTCGGCCCGGCCGAGCAGCGCCAGCGCGGTGGCATCGTCGGGGTACTGCTGGACCACCGGCGACAGCGTGGCACGGGCCTGTTCCGGCTGGTCCAGCGCGAGTTGCACCGTGCCGAGCAGGCGCGCGGCCTCCGGCGACGGCGCGCGTTCGTGCACCCAGCGCAGGTGCGACTCGGCCTGGTTCAGCTCGCCCGAGCGGAACTGGCACGCACCGAGATAGAAGCGCGCCTCGGCGAACTCGGGGGCATCGCTGACCGCTTCCTGGAGCTCGGTGCAGGCGGTCTCGAAATCCTGCTCGGACCACGCGATCAGTCCCTTGACGAACCGCACGCGCGGGTGTTCGGCGCGATCGGAACCGAGGGTTTCCAGGTCCTCGCGCGCGCCTTCCAGGTTGCCGCGAGCCGCCCGCAGGCGCGCCCGCAACAGGAGATCCTCGGCCGGATTGCCGGCAAGCTCGACCGCGCGGTCGGCCGCGTCCTCGGCAGCCTGTGGCTCGCCGCGCGCGAGCGCCACCTGCACGCCCAGGCGCCAGACCATGGCGACGTCCGGATGGGCCTCGGCGGCCTGCTGCCACCAGCGGTGCGCCTCGTCGACCGAATCCCGCGCCAGCGCCAGCTCGATCCGGCCCAGGTGATGATGCAGCACATCGGAATCCAGCTCGGCGGCGCGCTCCAGTTCCAGGCGCGCCTGCCGGGTCTCGTCGACCGCGATGTAGGCACGCGCGCGCAGGGCGTGGGCATTGGCGCGAACCGGATCCGGCCAGGCATCGTCGACGCCGACGGTCTCGAGCAGTTCATCCGGCGAGCCCTGGCGCAGCAGGGCGGTACCCAGCTCCACGATCAGCGTCTGTTCGGGCACGCCGAGATCCAGTGCCCGGCGCAGTTCCTTTTCCGCGGACGCCATGTCCTCGAGTTCGAACTGGATCCGGCCGAGCAGGGCGCGGGCCTCGGCGTTCTCCGGCTCGTCCTGCAGCGCATTGCGCAGCTCGATCACGGCCGAGCGCGAATCGCCATCCGACCGGTGCTGCTTCGCCTGCTCGATCCGTTCCGTCGCGGTCGGTTCCTGGCCGCAGCCGGTCAGCAACAGCAGCAGCGCCGCCGCGGCGACGACGCGCATGGTTCCGGCCGGTCGCCGGCCGATTGTCGATTCTTTGTGCATCGTTCCCGCCTCTGTCTTGATCCCTGCGGCATCGGTGTGCGGCCGCGAACGCCCGCCCGTGTACTGCCAATGTTACCCCGTTCCATGCGCCCGGCCACGCGTTCCGGCCCGGCGCCGCGGGTCAGTCGTCGTTCTCCTGCTCCTCGGCCTCGGCCTGCGCCCGTTCGGGCCGCATGCCGTACTTGTCGAGCAGGGAGTACAGCGTCGGCCGGGTGATGCCGAGCAGGCTCGCCGCCTGCGAGAGATTGTCTCCGGCATGTTCCAGGGCGCGGGACAGCGCCTGCCGCTCGGCGCGCTCGCGCACCTCGCGCAGGTTCAGCGGCGCGACCTCCACGTCCGACGCCTCCAGTTCGAGGTCCTGCTCCGTGATGCCCGGTCCTTCCGCCATGATGACGGCGCGCTTGAGCCGGTTGGCCAGCTCGCGCACATTGCCCGGCCAGGGATAGGCCTCGATCGCCTGGCGCGCCGTCGGCGTCAGCGCGGGCACGGGCCGGCCCTGTTCCGCCGCCAGCGATTCGAGCAGGCGCCGCGCGATGATGCCGGCATCGCCCTCGCGCTCGCGCAGCGGCGGGATGCGGATGATGACCTCGCACAGCCGGTAGTAGAGGTCCTCGCGGAAACCGCCGTCCGCCATCAAGCGGTCCAGATCCTTGTTGGTGGCGGAGACCACCCGCACGTCCACCGGGATTTCGCGGCGGGCGCCGATCCGCTCGACCGTGCGTTCCTGCAGGAAGCGCAGCAGCTTGCTCTGCAGGTTGTGCGGCAGGTCGCCGATCTCGTCGAGGAACAGGGTGCCGCCGTCGGCGTGCTCGATCTTGCCCTTCGTCTGCTGGCTGGCGCCGGTGAAGGCGCCTTTCTCGTAGCCGAACAACTCGCTCTCGAGCAGGTTCTCGGGAATTGCCGCGCAGTTGAGGGCGACGAACGGCTTGTCGGCGCGCGGGCTCAGGCGGTGCAGGGCGCGCGCGGCCAGCTCCTTGCCGGTGCCGCTCTCGCCGAGCAGGCAGGTGGTGGCGAGCGAGGGCGCGATCTTCTCGATCGTGTGCCGGACGCGGTCCATGGCCTGGCTGGTGCCGATGATGTCGGCCAGCGGCGATTCGGTGTCGCGCTCGATCAGGCGGCGGTTCTCCTGCTCCAGGTCGTACAGCTTGAAGGTGCGCTCGACGATGATCCGCAGCAGGTCCGGGTCCAGCGGCTTCTGGTAGAAGTCGTGGGCGCCCTGGCCGACGGCGTCGACGGCGTGCGCGCGATCCTCGTTGCCGGTGATCACGATGACCTTGGTCCGCGGGGCCGCGCCCAGGATCTCCCGCAGCGTCGCCAGGCCCTCGGTCGCGCCGCCGGGATCGGGCGGCAGTCCCAGGTCGAGCGTGACCACGGGCGGCTCGTGACGCCGCAGCTGGGTCATGGCCTCGGCCCGGTCCTTCGCCTCCAGCACCTCGTAGTCATCGAACGACCAGCGCACCTGCTTGCGTATGCCGGCGTCGTCCTCGACCAGCAGGATCCTGCGGTCGCTCGCACTCAATCCTCGTACTCCGCGGGCAGCGCCCGTTGCGAGGCGATCAGGCTGTTCGCCGGGAAATGCAGCCGGAAGCGCGTACCCTCGCCCGGACTGCTTTCCACCTTCACTTCGCCACCGAGCGCGCGCATGAACTCGCGCGCCTCGAATGCACCGATTCCCATGCCCGTCTGTCCCTTGCTCGTGTCGAACGGCCGGAACAGGCGGTCGCGCACGAACTCGCGGCTCATGCCGGTTCCGGTATCGGCGATATCGATGGTGGCACCGTCATCGTCGCACGCAAGCGTCACCTCCACCCGGCCGTCCGGCGGCGTCGCCTCCTGCGCGTTCTGGACGAGGTTCGTCAGCACGGCGCGGAGCCGCTCGCGCTCGGCGCGGACATGGACCGGATCCCCGGCCAGTTCCACGACGGGCGCCGGCTCCGTGCCGGCACGGGCATCCACTGCTTCCTGCACGATTCGCGCCAGATCGACCGCGGTGGCCGTGCCGGCCTTGAGTCCGCCGCGCAACTGGTTCATCAACTGGTTCATGCGTTCGACCGAGTGCTCGATGGTCTCGACGGCGTCGGCCATGAACTCGGGGCTGTCGCCGTGCCGGCGGGCGTTGCGCGCCAGCATCGACAACTGGCCGATGATGTTCTTGAGGTCGTGCAGCACGAAGGCCGACAGGCGGTTGAAGGTCTCGAACTGCTGCGCCCGGCTCAGCGCCTGCGCGGCCTCCTCCTGCGCCAGATACGACGCCGCCTGGCGGCCGATGATCTTGAGCAGGTCGAAATCCTCCCAGTTGAGCTGGGTGGTGCCGGCGCGCGAGCGTGCCAGGAGCACGAACCCCTCGAGCCGGTCATGGTGGATCAGCGGCACCAGCAGCCACGCCCGCTGCACCGATTCCATCCAGGCGGGAACGGGGATGTCGTCGTAGTTCTCCGGCTGTTCGCGCCACTCGTCGATGGTCAGGACCCAGTCCTGCCCGGCCAGGAACCGGGCCAGCTCGCCGTCCACCGGTTCCGCCGCCCCGGCCGGCTCGGGCAGGTTCCAGTTCGCCGTCGGCTCGAAGCGGTCGTCGCGCACCTGCCAGAGCATGCCGCCGGGACTGTCGACCACCTGCGCCACCGCCTGGATCGCGCGCACGGTCATTGCCCGCGGGTCCCCTTCCTCGGAGGTCATGGTCCGGCTGAAGCGCAGCCATTCCTCGCGGTAGTCGTAGCGGTAGTTGTAGAAGTGCTTGCTGAGGAACACCCGGGCACGGGCGCGGATCTGGCCCGAGAACAGCAGCATCAGCAGGACCAGCACGCTGCCGACCAGGAACACGGTCTGGACGGGGCCGGCCCAGGCGCCACCGTAGACCTGGATCGAGTAGGCGACCGCGCCCATGAGCAGGAGGTAGCCGCCGGCCGCGGCCAGCGTGGCGGTATGCAGCACGAAGCGGCGCGAGACGTACACGTCCAGCGACCAGTCGGGGTTGCGCGCGGCGGACACGGCGATCAGCGGCGCCACCAGGGCATTGATGTAGCCCCGGGCGGACCAGAAGCTGGTGTCGAGGCGCTGGATCAGCAGGGCGTCGGCGAACAGGAAGAGGTCATAGACGAAGATCGTGCCCAGGCCGATGCAGAGATACTTGAGCGACCAGCGCGCCTCCTGGCCGGCGTTGCGGAAGATCTGCTCGATGAGCACCAGGGCCAGCAGGGCGCCGACGATGGCGACGAGCACGAGCGCCGTGCCGCCGGAGATCAGCAGGTTCAGGGGTGGCCAGAGGAAGCTCGCGGCCACCGCGAGCAGACCGCCCGTGGCGACCACGGCGCAGGTCAGCAACAGCCGGAAGGTGTGGCGCGGGGCCACGGTGACCAGCAGCCCGAGCAGCAGGCCGTACCAGCCGGCGAGGCGCAGCGCGTCGGCCGCCGCGATCACGGGCAGCAGGACGGGCTCCCGCCAGTGGAGCCAGCCCAGAACCGCC
>CAYZHJ010000116.1:0-8861 GCA_964478305.1 uncultured Ectothiorhodospiraceae bacterium | reverse complement strand
CCATCTGCCATCTGCCATCTGCCATCTGCCATCTGCCATCTGCCATCTGCCATCTTTCACTCCGGCCTCTCCGTCGCCTCGGCGCGCAACTCTCGCCCCCGCATCCGGACATACCCCACACACCCGGCAAACAACGCCAGGCTGGAAGCAACGGCCGAGGCCCCCAGCCAGGCCGGTGCCTGGCCGGCGGCGAGGGCGTCGATGCCGAAGGCGAAGTAGGGCAGCGCGAGGAAACTGGTCCAGGCGTGGGTGTAAGGCCGGCCGTGCAGCAGGCCCCGCAGCGGCAGCAACAGCGGCACCGCGAGCAGGATCAGTGCCAGCGAAACCGGCAGCCGTGCCGGCGGCGCGATCCAGGTCATCCAGTTGAGCAACCCGATCAGCAGCACGAAATAACCGACCAGCGCCAGCAGCCGCCAGGGGCCGGGGCGCCAGAGCCCGCTCAGCATGCCGTCAGGCACCGCGCAACCTCGGCCACGCGCCGACCCAGCGCGCGGCACAGTGCCTGTTCCGCCGCCGAGAATTCCTTCGCGCCGTCGAAGCCGCTGACCCGGCTCGCGCCGTAGGGCGTGCCGCCGCCGCCCGTCTCCATCAGCTCCGGCTCGGAATAGGGCAGCCCGAGCACCAGCATGCCGTGATGCAGCAGCGGCAGCATCATCGACAGCAGCGTGGTTTCCTGGCCGCCGTGCGGACTCGAGGTGGAGGTGAACACGCCGGCCGGCTTGCCGGCCAGCTCGCCGCCGAACCAGGTACTGGTCGAGTGGTCCCAGAAGTATTTCAGGGGCGCCGCCATGTTGCCGAAATGGGTAGGCGAGCCGAGGACCAGGCCCGCGCACTCGAACAGGTCCTGATCGCTGGCGTAGGGCGCACCGGCGGCCGGCACTTCGGACGCGACCGCCTCGGTTTCCGGCGACACATCGGGCACCGTGCGCACCCGCGCCTGCATGCCCTCGACTCCGGCGACACCGCGCGCCACCTGGTCGGCCATCGCGGCGGTGGTCCCGGTGGCGCTGTAGTAGAGCACGAGGATGTCGGTCATCGAGGATCTCCGGTAACGCGCGTGCAGGATTCGCCCGCCGGCCGACATCGTCGTCGTCGCGGCCCGGCGCCGGGAACGGGCCTGCCCGCACCCGCAGGTTGACGCTCATGTGGGCCGGTGCTAGCTTCCAGACACTTTCGGGATCCCCACCAGAACGAGAATCAGCATAATGCATCCTTCGCGCCCGGGAAAACGTGCCCCGGGAATCCTGCTCGCTGCCCTTCTGCTGACCGGCTGCGCCGGCGTTCCCTACCAGGAGATGAGTGACGCGCGCCAGGCGATCGATGCCGCCCGGCCCGTCGTGATGGAAGGTTCCGACGAAAGCGACCAGGTACGCGAGGCACGCGCCCTGCTCGCACGGGCCGAGGAACACCTGCATGCCGGTGAATACGCCAGTGCGCGCGAGCTGGCGCAACAGGCACGAGATCTGGCGATCGAGGCGCGCAAGGCGGCCGAGCAGGAAAGCGAGTGACGGTCCGTGCCGCCCGAATCAGTTTTCACTGTGTGATCTGGCGCACAGTATGGCGGTCTCGATCCTGTCAGAGTCGAGTAACGTGACAATCTGTTGCGGGCGGTAATCCCGTGCTGCGGGTATCCGGCATGGGCGCAATCGGTGCGCGTTCGGCCCCGCTGGCGAGGCCCTTGTTGCCTTGACCCCTTGTCAAGCCGGTGGTAGCTTTCGAGCGTGTTTTTCCGAGGCGCCATGCCGCCGGAAGGCGCAGGGTTCCGTCAGCCCTTCTTTCATTTGTGCCTGGAGGCAACCGAATCATGAAGATTCCCGCATTCATCAAGCGCGCCGGCGTGGTTGTGCTCGTACTTGGCGTCGCTGCCGGCTGTGCCGCTACGCAGGAACAGGAGATGGCCGAATGCGAGGGCATCAGCCCCGAAGTGCAGACCGCCATCGATGATGCCAATGCCGCGATCCAGACCGCTCGGGATATCGGTGCCGAGTGGCGCGGTGCCCGCAAGCTGGTCAATCAGGCGGAAGCCGCCGGCGAGGATTGCAACGACGAAGAAGCGATCCGGCTCGCCAACGAGGCCCGAATGATGGCCGAAGAGCAGATCGCGTTCACGCGCTCGCAGCAGGAAGAGGAAAGCATGGAGATGGAGGAGGAAGAGGAGATGGCCGCCGATCGTTCCTACACGGTCGTGCGCGGCGATACCCTCTGGGACATCTCGGGCAGCACGCTCGGCTACAACGATCCGTACCAGTGGCCGCTGATCTATCGGGCCAACCAGAACCGTATCGATGATGCGGACCTGATCTATCCGGGCCAGACGCTCACGATCGAGGCCGAGCCTTCCCGCTCTGCAGTCAACGCGGCGATCGAGCACGCCAAAACTCGCGGCGCCTGGGAGCTCGGGCCGATCGAGGAAAGCGACAAGGCGTATCTCGCCAACAACTGATCGCTTTTGCTGCAACAGAAGTGGAAAGCCCCGCGGATCCCGTCCGCGGGGCTTTTTTGTGTACGTCTTCCCCGCGCGGCTATACTTTTGCCGGGCGTTCCGGCGAATCGGGACGGAAGCGATCCTGCGGAACGAAGTCGCGGATTCTCGTGAGGGAATCAGGCACGGCAACCATCGAATGCACCGAAGAACACCGAACAATCCGGAAACGGGTGGCTGCGGCGGTCCGCGGTCACGAGTGAATCAGCTGCGACATTTCCGCGGCAATGTTTGCACACGGACATGCTTCGGCCCATGATGATTTCCGTTCATGCTCCTGTCATTTCAATGCATTCGGCGTCTTCGATGTTTCATTTCCATCTACGGCGTCACGATGTCCTCTCATTCTGTCGATAATTCGATGGGCGGGAATTCATGAGCACCTGCATTCATTGCACGGTCAGCGGACTGGTCCAGGGCGTATTCTTTCGTGCCTCGGCGCGCGAGCAGGCAAAACAGCTCGGTATCACCGGCTGGGTGCGCAACCTGCCGGACGGGCGAGTGGAAGTCCTTGCCTGCGGCGAGAGGGCGCAACTGGAATCGATGCTCGAATGGCTCCACGAGGGACCCCCGCATGCGAATGTAAGCGGGGTCGAGGTCGAGTGGCGTGAATCCGATGACGGATACGACGATTTCGAGGTGCGCTGAGGTTTCATCCCGGTCGCGACCCGTGACAGGCTTGCGGCGGGATCCCTTCCACGGCGGAGCATGAACACGATGGCACGGGCCACGGCCAGATCGAGACCACGCGGTCGACTGACATTGCAGCAGGTGCTCGACGACCTGGTCACCGAGGGACGCCTGACCGAGGACAATCGACGCCTGCTCGGCGGCCTGTACGAGGGGCGCGACCTGGGTGAACGTCACGTGCTCGATCTCATTGCCGAGCGTGACTGGCCCGATGCCGCCAGGCCCGATCGCAAGCTCAATCTCGAACGCCTGACCGAATGGCTGGCGGAAAAGGCCGATCTGCCGTATGTCCGCATCGATCCGCTCAAGGTTGACGTGTCGCACGTCACCGAGATCATGTCCTATGCGTATGCGCGACGCTTCAACATTATCGCGCTAGAAGTCTCGCCGGGCGAGGTCACGATCGCCACTTCGGAGCCCTGGCAACGCGAGTGGGAATCCGAGCTCGCCGGCATCCTCAAGCGTGACATCAAGCGTGTTGTCGCCAATCCGCGCGATATCGAGCGTTACCTGCTGGAGTTCTACACGCTGGCACGCTCGGTCCAGCGTGCCAGCGAGGATCATGGCGATCGGCCGATGGTGGGCGGGGTGCAGAACCTCGAGCAGCTCACCGAACTGGGCCGCAAGGGACAGCTCGACGCGGACGATCAGCATGTCGTCAGCATCGTCGACTGGCTGCTGCAGTACGCCTTCGATCAGCGTGCCAGTGACATCCATCTGGAACCGCGACGCGATCAGGGATCGGTGCGATTTCGCATCGATGGCGTGCTGCACTACGTCTACGAGATCCCGGCACCGATCATGTCCGCCGTTTCCAGCCGCATCAAGATCCTCGGGCGCATGGATGTCGCCGAGCGCCGGCGTCCGCAGGACGGACGCCTCAAGACCCGTACGCCCGAGGGACGCGAGATCGAGCTGCGCCTGTCCACCCTGCCCACCGCCTTCGGAGAGAAGCTGGTCCTGCGCATCTTCAACCCGGATGTGCTGGTGAAGGATCTCGCGGGTCTCGGCCTGCCACCCGCGGAAAGCGAGGAATGGAGCCGACTGATTCACCAGCCGAACGGCATCGTTTTGCTCACCGGTCCGACCGGCTCGGGCAAGACCACGACGCTCTATTCGAGCCTGAAGCAGCTCGCGACCGCTGAAGTGAATGTCTGTACGGTCGAGGACCCGATCGAGCTGGTCGAGCCGTCATTCAACCAGATGCAGGTGCACCACGCGATCGGGCTCGATTTCGCCAGCGGTGTGCGCACACTGTTGCGGCAGGATCCCGACATCATCATGGTCGGCGAGATCCGCGATCTGGAGACGGCCGAAATGGCCACCCAGGCTGCCATGACCGGCCACCTGGTACTGTCGACACTTCATACCAATGATGCGCCGTCGGCCGTGACCCGGCTGATCGAGCTGGGGGTGCCGCCGTATCTGATCAACGGCACGCTGCTCGGCGTGATGGCGCAGCGTCTGGTGCGGACCCTGTGTCCGCACTGCAAGGAGGCGACCGAGGTGGACGCGGCGGAGTGGAAGGAGTTCGTGCAGCCATTCCAGTCGCGGGTGCCCGCCCGGGTCTATCGCCCGGGGGGGTGCCTCGAGTGCCGCAACACCGGCTATCTCGGCCGCACCGGTCTGTACGAGCTGTTCTCGCTCTCGCCCGAGAGCCGCGCGCTGATCAGGCCCGACACCGATACCGCTGCCCTGAGACGCCAGGGCTGCCGCGAGCACATGCGCCCCCTGCGCCTCGCCGGCGCCCAGAAGGTTGCCGGCGGCGAGACCACGATGGACGAGGTGCTGCGGGTAACGCCCCCGGCGCACAGCGGGTAGGTTGGGCCGACGAAGGAGGCTCAACAACGGCATCAAGCGAACGTTGGGCTTCCTTCGTCGGCCCAACCTACGGGCTGCCGCCTTGTCAGCCCATCCTCGCGCTGGGCTGGTCGCGCATTGCCGCCCGGATTCCGCGAAGACGGGAACACCGAACACACCGAAATCCACCGAAAACACCGAAAGGGTCAAGCGTGGGCGAGACATCCCCGGCCGGGCACCGTGGCAGGTAGGTTGTATACGTGCTCTTTTCGGTGTTTTCGGTGCGTTCGGTGTTCCTCAGCCCTGGCGTTTCGGGCCGGCGGACGCCTCACGAGGCAGCGAAGCTAATCGTCACCGGGCGTCCGGATCCCGGACTTCTGCTGCTCGCCGGCGGGCTGGCCACTGCCCGTGCCGCCGCCGGGCTGATCGCGCATTGCCGGCAGGATCCCGCGAAGACGGGAACACCGAACACACCGAAATCCACCGAAAACACCGAAAGGGTCAAGCGTGGGCGAGACATCCCCGGCCGGGCACCGTGGCAGGTAGGTTGTATACGTGCTCTTTTCGGTGTTTTCGGTGCGTTCGGTGTTCCTCAGCCCTGGCGTTTCGGGCCGGCGGACGCCTCACGAGGCAGCGAAGCTAATCGTCACCGGGCGTCCAGATCCCGGACTTCTGCTGCTCGCCGGCGGGCTGACCAGTACCCGTGCCGCCGCTGGGCTGGGCGCTCTGCATCTCCTGCTGGGCCTCGACGTCGTCGATCACGCCGGCGGCGAACTCCTGCAACTGGCGCAGGAATTCCTTCTTCTGATCGGTATCGGCGCTGATCTGGCCGAGCAGGAAGCCGATCACGGCGGCCAGGTATTGCGAGGCCACGCCCGGATCGGAGCAGCGTTCGTCGTTCTCCTTCAGGCGTTCCTGGAGGTCGCGCACCATGTCGATCGAGAGTTGCAGTTCCTGCTGTTCGTCGCTCATGTTCTGCCTTCTCCGGAAGCGTTGTGGCCGCGGATTGTAACAGCCCCGCCGGCTCCGGTGCCCGCCGCCGACTCGATGAAGCAGTGAATCCACTCAGCGGCGACCGGTGCATCGGGGGGTTGCGCCAGCGAATCGAGTGCTTCCT
The DNA here is from genome assembly GCA_964478305.1 of uncultured Ectothiorhodospiraceae bacterium. Classification (GTDB taxonomy): domain Bacteria; phylum Pseudomonadota; class Gammaproteobacteria; order XJ16; family Halofilaceae; genus Halofilum. The sequence goes on along the minus strand of CAYZHJ010000116.1, from coordinate 2,772 downwards.
GCGCACGCTCCTCGCCCATCAGTTCCCGCCGCAGTCCGATCAGCGTGCGCGAGTAGTCCGTCGGGAATTCCGGGTGACCCTGGAAGGTGAGAATGTGATTGTCGATCTGGAACATGTCGTAGGGACAGAAATCGTGTCCGGCCAGCACCTGCGCTCCCGGCGGCGGTTCGATCACCTGGTCCTGATGGCTGACCAGCAGCGACAGCTCCCGCCGCTGCGGCTGCATCCAGGGACGTGACTCGAAGAGGCGCGCCGTGTGCAGCCCGGCGCCCCAGCCGACGGCCGCCCGCTCGACCCGGCCACCGAGCGCGCGAGCGACCATCTGGTGGCCGAAACAGATGCCGATCAGCGGGCGTCGGGCCTCGTGCAGTGCGCGCACGAAATCGTGCCCCCGCTCGATCCAGGGCTCGCCGTCATTGACGCCCCACTTGCTGCCCGTGATCAGCCAGGCATCGCACTCGTCCACCGAGGCAGGAAAGATGTCCTGCGTCAGGTCATAGTCCCGGTATTCCGGCTGCACGCGCTCCGTCGTCAGCAGAGCACGGAACATGTCGGGATAGTTGCCGAAGCGTGGCTGCAGCTCGGGACGTACCGAGTCGCATTGCAGGATGCCCAGCAGCATTGTCGTTCTCCCTTGATTGAATACGGCCGCTCCCTCGCAAGCGGATCCAGTTACAAGCCGTGGAACTTCCGAGTTACTCAGAGGTTCCTCCGGCACATGGATGTGCCGGCATTTCAATGACTGCAAGTCATTGAAATGGAGGGCCGTGAAAATCGCATTTTCATGGCCCGTGTCCGATCGGGACCGGGATGGCCCTTGATCGGACCTTCATTGAGGAACCTCTGATCAATCAGAGGTTCCTGCAGCACATGGAAGTGCTGCCATTTCAATGACTGCAAGTCATTGAAATGGAGGGCCGTGAAAATCGCATTTTCATGGCCCGTGTCCGATCAGGGCCAGGATGGCCCTTGATCGGACCTTCATTAATCGGGCCGGTCGGCCTCGAATTTCGCACGCATCTCCTCGAGCGCGTGAATCCGGTTCTTGAGCCGGCCCCAGTCACGGTTGTTGAGCGCCGCGATCAGTGCCTCCAGCAGCGTGATCACCGCCGCCACCGAGTCCCAGCTCGAGGGCACCTCGATGCGCGACGCCAGGACGTGCTCGGCGTGGCTGGCGATCGGCGACAGCCAGTGGTCGGTGACCAGGATGACGCGGGCGCCGCGCTCGGCCGCCTCGTTGGCGAACCGGATCACGTCCTCCTCGTAGCGGCGGATGTCGAACACGAGCACCACCGCCCGCGAATCCATGTCCAGGATGTATTCCGACCAGGACAGCGGCGTGCCGCTGACGTGGTGAACCCGCGGCCGCAGCACCCGCAGGTGCATGTAGGCATAGGTCGCCACCGCGTCGGTGAAGCGCCCGCCCACCAGGTAGAGGGTGCTGCGCTTGTCGCCTAGGAGCTGCAGCGCGCCCTCGAACTCGCTTCGCGGCAGCGATGCCACCGACTGGCGGATGTTGTCACAGGCCGCCTCGGCGAATCGATCGAGGAAATCGGTGCTGTCACCGGTCTCGACACCATCCGCGTGCATCTTGGTGAGCGGCGATTCGAAGCGTGCCTCCAGTTCGCTGCGCAGGGCGCGCTGGAAGTCGGCGTAGCCCTGGAACCCCAGCTTGGCGATGAAGCGCAGGATCGAGGGATGGCTCACCTCGGCCCGCTCGGCGAAATCCGACAGCGGTTCCAGCCCCACCACCGGGTAGTTCGCCAACAGCAGCCGGGCCGGCTTGCGCTCGGTCGGCGTGAGCTGGTCCAGGTGCCGATGGATCAGCTCGGCCACCGAGGTACGGTCGGGCTCGGCCGCGGTGGAAGAGCGTCTGCCGGCATCGTCTGTAGTCATCGCTCGACTCGCTGTGCTGGTTGGACATCAGTGTACACATGTGCTAGTAATTCGGCGACCGGTGTACAAATCTGTACAGTCGTATGCCGGCGCGCCGCCGGAGATTCCCGCCGGCCGGGGGGGCGCGCAAGAGGAACCGGATACCGATGCCGGAAGATGTCACACGAGGATCGGCAACCGGCGGGACCGGGGTATTTTCCCCATCGTGCTGAAGCAACCGGGAGAGTGTCGCAATGAAAAGACGCGATTTTCTCAAGACTGCCGGTGTGGGTGCGACGGCCGCGGGTTCCGCGGTATACGCGCCTTACGTGATCGGGCAGCAGAAGTCCCCCATCAAGTGGCGTCTCCAGACCTACGCCGGCTCCGCGCTGGCCGAGCATGTGATCAAGCCCCAGGTCGAGGCCTTCAACAAGGCCGCCAATGGCGAGATGGTCATCGAGCTCTACAACGCCGACCAGCTCGTTCCGCACGGAGAACTCTTCCGCGCCGTGCAGCAGGGCACCATCGACGCGGCCCAGAGTGACGACGACTCGATGGCCGCACCCGTGGACGTATCGATCTTTGCCGCCTATTTCCCGTTCGCGACACGCTATTTTCTCGACGTGCCGGCCCTGTGGGAATGGTACGGCCTGCGCGAGATCTGGGAGGAGGCCTACGCCGAGATCGACAACGTCACCTGGCTCAGTGCCGGTGCGTGGGACCCCTGCAACTTCGCCACCAAGGAACCCATCCGCAGCATGGACGACTTCGAGGGCAAACGCCTGTTCATGTTCCCGACCGTCGGTCGCTTCATGGAGCGCTTCGGCGTCGTGCCGGTGAGCCTGCCCTTCGAGGACGTCGAGGTGGCCCTGCAGACCGGCGAGCTCGACGGCGTGG
>CAYZHJ010000115.1:0-9003 GCA_964478305.1 uncultured Ectothiorhodospiraceae bacterium | reverse complement strand
GCCGAACGCCGGCGCCAGCCCGCTGGCAAGATGTCGGGTGGCGAACGCCAGATGGTGGCGATGGGCAGCGCCCTCATGCTCGATCCGGAGCTGCTCCTGCTGGACGAGCCCTCGGCCGGCCTGTCACCGAAGATGGTCGACGTGATCTTCGAGCGCATCGTGCGGATCAACGAGTCCGGCATCGCCATCCTGATGGTGGAGCAGAACGCGAAGGCATCGCTGCGGATGGCACACCGCGGCTATGTGCTCGCCAACGGCGAGAACCGCTTCGAGGGAACCGGCCGCGAGCTGCTCGACGATCCCGAGGTCGGACGACTCTACCTGGGAGGGTGACACCGATGGCCGAGGGAGAACACGACACAGAGGCCGCGTTCAGGGACGAGGCACAACGCGAACGCATCCGTACCCGCTGGGGCGAGCTGCGGACCGGCGAGCGTATCCGTGCCGCACTGCAGACCCGCACGGCAATGGTCGCCGTCGTGGTGCTGGTATTCGTCCTGATCTGGATCGCCGCACTGGCGCAGGACGTCGGCCGCGACCGGCTCCTGTCGCTCACGGTCTGGGGCATCATGCTCGGCGGCGTGATCGGCCTCGGCGCCATCGGGCTCACGCTGATCTACGGGGTACTTCGCTTTCCCAACTTCTCGCATGGCGCGCTGGTCACGCTCGGCGCCTACATCGCCCTGACGGTCGTGTGGATCTGGCCGGGACAATCGCCGCCACTGGGACCGTTCTCGTTCGGCTGGGACCTGATCGTCGGCATGCTGGTGGCGATGCCGCTGGTGGGGCTGGTCGCACTGGGACTCGATCGCGTGGTCTACCGGCGCCTGCGCCTGAAGCGCTCGTCGCTGGTGCTGTTCGCGATGGCCTCGCTGGCGATGGCCTTCTTCCTGCGCAGCATGATCTACCTGATCTGGGGCTCGGACTTCCATTTCTACTACCAGGGCCGTTCGCATCCCGCCCTCGACCTGCCGCTCGGCATCCGCGTGCAGCCGGACCAGCTTTTCATCCTCGGCCTCGCCCTCGTGCTGGTAGGCGGGCTGTACCTGCTGCTGGGCCGGACGAAGCTCGGCAAGGCGATGCGGGCAACGGCGAACAACCCGGAGCTGGCGCAGGTGCGCGGCATCAACACCGAGCGCGTGATCGCCTGGAGCTGGATCATGAGCGGGGCCCTCGCCGCCGCCGGCGGGGTGATGTACGGCCTGGCCTCGCAGCTGCGCCCGGAAATGGGCTTCTGGCTGCTGCTGCCGATGTTCGCCGCGGTAATCATGGGCACGATCGGCAATCCGCGCGGTGCCCTGGTCGGGGCCCTGATCATCGGCGTCACCATCCAGGTATCGACCGCATTCATGAATCCGGCCTACGGCCCTGCGGTCGCCTTCCTGCTCATGGTCATCACGCTGCTGCTGCGTCCGCAGGGTTTGTTCGGCGGAGGGGGGAGGTAGCATGGAAACCGCCACCCTGGTCAAGGTCGGTTTCGTCGCCGTTCCGCTGCTGGTGCTGGGGCTGTGGCTGATCCCGCTGCGGCCGCTCCTGCGTGTCCCCGTCGCCCTGGTCGTCGCGGTGCTCGTCGCCCTCGGGCTGGCGACGGCCCTGACCCCTGGCAACCTGTCCTACCTGGTGTCGTTCGCCTGCATGGCCGGGATCTACGCCATCCTGACGCTGGGGCTCAACATCCAGTGGGGCTACACCGGGCACCTGAATTTCGGCATCGCCGGCTTCTTCGCGATCGGCGCCTTCACCAGCGCCCTGTTCACCTCCAGCATGCCGACCGGCACGCTGGCGACGTACACCCAGCAGGCGTTCGGCCTCGAATGGCCGTTCCTGGCGGGCGTGCTCGCGGCGGGCGTGATCACCGGCATCGCCGCGCTGCTGATCGCGGTGCCGGTGCTGCGCCTGCGCATGGACTTCCTGGCGATCGCGACCATCGGCATCGCCGAGATCATCCGCCGCATCTTCCAGAACGAACGCTGGCTGGCGAACGGCCCGCAGCCCCTGCGCGGCATTCCGCAACCCGGGCGCTGCCTGCTCGACGAGAGCTGCACCTGGGCCCCGGAATGGCTCATGTGGCTGCTCGGACCCTTGTCCCCTCGCGACTACAATTATCTCTATCTGATGATCGTGACGCTGTTCGTGGTAGTGGTCTACGCCCTCGCCGAGCGCGCCGTGCGCTCGCCCTGGGGGCGACTGCTGCGGGCCTCGCGCGACGAGGAAGACTCCACGGCGATGAGTGGCAAGAACGTGCCCTGGGTGCGCATCCAGTCGTTCGTGGTCGGCGCCATCGTCATGGGTGTCGGCGGAGCCGTCTATGCCCACTTCGTGGTGACCATCGACTACAGCCACTTCCGCCCGCTGTTCGCCACGTTCCTGGTCTGGGTAATGCTCATGCTCGGCGGCAGTGGCAACAACCGGGGTGCGCTGCTGGGGGCCTTCGTGATCTGGGCGGTGTGGAGCGGCACCGCGTTCGTCGCCGAATGGCTCGAACCGGTACTCGCGGCCATCCATTCCGACCTGCCCGGTCGCGCCTCCTACCTGCGCTGGCTGTTCGTCTCGCTTCTGCTGGCGGCCATCGTCCTGTTCCGGCCACAGGGGATCCTGCCGGAGGAGACGGTGGTGTCGCGGTATCTGGGGCGGGGTGGCAAACGCGTGCCTCCGTCTGACGGCGATGCGGCAGCCGGCGAGGAGCGACCGTGACAGACGTAGGTTGGGCCGACGCAGGAGGTCCAACAAACGCACGCAAGGATGTTGGGCCTCCTGCGTCGGCCCAACCTACAAGAACGGGGCCCCGAAGGGCCCCGCATGCTGCATGGACAAGTACGGCCGGGATCACTCGGCCGGAATGTCCTCCGGCTTCTGCAGCTGGACCGTCTCGATCCCGCCGCCGCCGGTGTACTTCCAGATCTCGACCGGTGTCTTGACGTCGCCGTTGTCGTCGTAGTCGACGGCGCCTGACGGCCCGGAGTAGTCGATGTCGGTGCCGTCCTTGATCTTCTGCATGGCCTCGACGAGACCGTCGACGTTGCCGCCGACGACCCGGTCACCGGGCGGGTTCGACACCGGCCGCAGATTGTCGCGCAGCACCGCGCCGGAGATCTCGCCGGCGCCGCCGGCCACGGCCCGCGCCAGAGCCAGGCCGATCGTGACCGCGGCATCGTAGGCGGACGTGGTGAACGGCGGCACTCGCTCATGGCCGAAGGCGTCATTGTAGGCGGCCTCGAACTGCTTGTAGGCCGGGATCGTCGGATCCGAGCCCGGCGCCGTGCCGAGCTTGTTCGCGAGGTCGCCGGCGCCGACCGCCTCGATCACCTTGGTCGACTTGTTGCCGTCGCAGAACAGCCACTCGGTGAAGTCGAACGTGTCACGGGACTCCTTCAGGTAGGTGGCCGTGTGACCCGGATAACTCGCACAGAACAGCACGTCCGGCTTGTCCTTGAGCGCAGCCGCGAGCTGCGACTTGTAGGTCGGCTGCACCTCCTCGGGGTGCGGGATCTGGGCATGGACAACGCCGCCGCGAAGCTGGAACGAGCGCGCGAAGGCGTTCGACAGCCCCTGCCCGTAGGGGTTGTTGACGTAGATGGTCGACGCGGTCTTGTACTTGACGTCGCTCATGATCTCGCCGGAGGCGAGCTGTGCGACCACCACGCCCTGGAAGGTATCGGGCGACGTGGTGCGGAACAGCAGGTCATTGCCCTCGTCCTCGGGCAGCACCGAGATCAGCGGCGAGGTCGAGCCGTTGGAGATCTGCAGCACGCCGTTGGGGATGCTCACCGAAGTCGCGGTGGCAGTCGTCACGCCGCTGGACCAGGCGCCGACGATGGCCGGGACGCCGTCGGATTCGACCAGCTTGCGTGCCGACTCGATGGCCGGCGTGGGCGTGGTGTTCGTGTCCTCGGTGATCAGGCGCGAGATCAGCGGCCCGCCGAAGACCTCCTTCGCCGCCGCATTGACGTGATCGACACCGAGTTGCGCGGCGTCGCGATAGAACGGCCCGAACTCGGCCGCGGAACCGGTCATGGGCGCGATCTGGCCGAGCACGATCTGCGGCGGCGCGGCCAGCGCCCGGAACGAGGTGGTGCCGCCGACGGCCAGCACACCACCGACAATGGCCGTCGTCTGCAGAAAGCGACGACGGTCGGGAGATACCTGGTCGGGTTGGTCTACCCTGGACTTGTCACTCATGGTTGTGCCCTCCCCTTTGTGTCGCTGCCGGGGAAGCGCCACGGGCCGGCCCACCCGGAACCCGTGCAGCCCCGGACAGATCTTGAGCACATACTCTTTAACTTAGCAGAGGCTGACCGCTGTTCAAGGGGGGCGGCCGGACTGCGGCCCGGGGCCGGCGTTTCACAGCCGCCGGAACAGCACGTGGTTGGGCGCCGGAGCGAATCCCTCGCGCCGATAGAACCCGGCCGCCCGGGTATTCCGAGGACTGACCTCGAGCTGGAGCCCCACGACCGAGTCGCCGGCGCTGCCGGCCAGGTGACGAATGAACCCGGCACCGATGCCGCGGCCGCGCCAGGCCGGCTTCACGAAGAGTTCGTCGACATCGAGGATGTCGCCGCCGTATTCGTTGCTCCAGAAGTGGATCACGATGGCATAGCCCACCACGTCGCCGGCGATGCGAAACAGGAGGATGCGTCCCTTGTCGGGCCGGCAGGTGAGCTCCCGGACGGTTCGGCGCACCTTCACGGCGGACATCGGCTCGCTGCCGACGTCCTCCGCGTGCAGGTCGAGCGCCATCGCCTCCAGTTCGGGCAGGTCGTCGTCGGTGAACGCCGTGAATCGGAGCTGATCGGACACGCTGCTCGGCTCGTCGCGGCATGGCTGCGCCATCTACGGCACGGGATTATGCCCCGGACCGAAAGGATGCGCAGCCCGGAACGGCGGGTGGGCCGGGCCGGGCGGAGTCCGTCTTCGACGGATCAGCCCGCCTGCTGACGGGCCTGCTGTGCGCGCTCGGCGAGTTCGGCCTTGACCGCGTCCATGTCGAGCCCGCGCACGGTCCCGATCGCCTGCTCCAGCGTGGATTCCGGCATCGCGCCGGCCTCGAGCATGATCAGGGTCTGCTCGCGGAAGATCGCCAGCGTCGGAATCGAACGGATGCCGAACTGCTGCGCCACTTCCTGCTGCTGCTCGATGTCGACCTTGCCGAAGGCGATGTCGGGATGATTCTCCGCGACCTTCTCGAACACCGGCGCAAAGCTCCGGCAGGGAGCGCACCATTCGGCCCAGAAATCGATCAGGACGATATCGTGATCGCGGATGGTCTCCTCGAGGTTGTCACGGTTCAGTTCGATGACGGCCATGGTGCGTCTCCGCAAAAGGGGGTCCGATGACGGCAAAAGCGCCCCGGGGGCGCTTTTGCCGCATGCCTGTTGGATGGTGGTGCCGGCGTGAAAGTTCAACCCCGCCCTTTCGTTCGAGGCTCATGGCCAGTCTCGCGCGAGAGTGCAGGGCGAGACTTCCGCAAGGAGGAACACCGAACACACCGAAAGCACCGAAAGCACCGAAAGCACCAACAAGGCTTGCTGACGTCACCGCAGGCGCGAACAAGTCATCCGGGCTGCTGCGGACACTGTACACGGGCAAACCGGATTCCCGCCATTGCGACTTCCCCTTTCGGTGTCTTCGGTGCGTTCGGTGTTCCACTCGTCGCGCTCCTCCCGAACCGATCGACACCAGCACTTCCCGAAAGCGGGAAGAGCCCGTTTCACTTGAGGGCCGCACGCAGCTCGGTCAGGCGCGCGAGCGGATTGTCCAGCTCGACCAGATACTGGCGCACGCGCGGCGGCAGCGGCAGCAGCTCGGTGAGGCGCGAACCGACCCAGCCCGCGTCGTCCCATCGCGGATGCTCGTAGCGGATCACGGGTTCGACCCGATCGAGGATCTGGCGCAGGATCTCGACCAGCACGCGGCAGTCGTCCGGCACCGCGGCGGGCGGCTCCGGCGGCAGCACCTCGACCGTTGCCACCACCAGATTGTCGGCCTGGACCTCCATTTCCCGCACGCGGATCTTGTGCTGTCCCTCGACGACGATGCCCAGCAGGCCGTCGGGCTGGCGGTCCCAGTCGATGATGCGCACCTCGGTACCGACCCCGAACGGCAGCGCGGGCTGGCCGGCCTCGCCGCCACTGCGGATCAGGCAGATGCCGAAACCGGAATCGCGGCGCAGACAGCCGCTGACCATGTCCAGATAGCGCGGCTCGAACAGGCGCAGGGCCGCGCGTCCGCCCGGCAGCAGCACGCTTGCCAGCGGAAACAGCGGCAGGCGGTAGTCCTCGGCCAATTGCGGCTCACAGGCCCCAGCGGGGCATCAGTTCGTGGTCGATGTCGAGATGATCGAGCACCCGCGCGACCACGAAGTCGACCAGATCGTCGATGCTCTGCGGATGATTGTAGAAGCCCGGGTTGGGCGGCATGATCACGGCACCGGCGCGCGCCAGCCGCAGCATGTTCTCGAGGTGGATCTCCGAGAACGGCATCTCGCGCGGCATCACGATCAGCCGGCGCCGCTCCTTCAGCACCACGTCGGCGGCGCGTTCCAGCAGGCTGGTGCAGTGGCCGGCGGCCATGGCCGCCAGCGTGCCGGTGGTGCAGGGACAGACGATCATCGCGTCGGGCGCGCCCGAACCCGAGGCCAGCGGCGCGGTCCACTGATCCAGGCCCAGGACCTCCAGCCGCCCCGGGACATCCGGATGCCGTTCGTCGAAAAAGCGCTGCACGTCGGCCGTGCGGCCGGGCAGTTTCAGCTCGGTATCCATGCCGATCACCACCCGCCCGGGCTTCGAGATCAGAAGGTAGACATGGCAACCGGCCTGCAACAGGCATTCGAGCAGGCGCAGCGCGTACTGCGCGCCCGAGGCGCCGGTGATGGCGAGCGCGATCCGTGGTGCATTCTTCTTCATGGTTCGTTTCCGTTCATTCGGGCCGCGGATTGCCGCGAGCCTCGGCCCGGAGGCCGACAGGAACCCGGCACGGCGGCTCAGCTCCCGTGGCAGGACGCCTCCGCCGCCATGATGCGCGCGCCCAGCTCCGCCGGCAGACCGCCGAAGCCGCCGTTGCTCATCAGCACGACCTGGTCACCGGGGGCGAGCTCCCGCAGCACGCACTCCCCGAGGCGATCGGCCTCGGTCCACCAGCTCGCCCGATCGTGGCCGAGACGATCGACGATCGCCTGCGGATCCCAGTCGAGCTCGCGGCCGGCGTGCAGGTGGATGCGGTCCGCGTCCGCCAGCGCCGCCGCCAGCCCGCCGGCATGCGTGCCCCGGCGCATCGAGTTCGAGGCGAGATCGAGCGCCACGACGATGCGACGGTCCCCGACCCGGGCTCGCAGCCCTTCCAGCGTGGTCGCGATCGCCGTCGGATGATGCGCGAAATCGTCGTACACGACGACCCCGTCGTCGCGTTCGGCCCGCACCTCCAGCCGCCGGCGCACGCCCTCGAACCGCGACAGCGCATCACAGGCCGCTTCCGGGCCGATCCCCGCATGGCCGGCGGCAGCCAGCGCCGCCAGACCATTGGCCAGGTTGTGCCGGCCGAGCAGATCCCATTCGACCCGGCCGGCGCCGGCCGGCCCCGTGGCCGTGAACGCGCTGCCGTCCTCGCGCACATCGGCCAGGCGCCAGTCGGTATCGTCGCGCGTGATCGAGAACCGCTCCACCGGGGTCCAGCAGCCCATCGCCAGCACCTCGCCGAGGGCGGCCTCGTCGGCATTGACCAGGATCCGTCCCCGGCCCGGCACCGTTCTCACCAGATGATGGAATTGCCGCTGGATCGACGCAAGATCGTCGAAGATGTCCGCATGATCGAACTCGAGATTATTGAGTACCAGCGTCCGGGGACAGTAGTGCACGAACTTCGAGCGCTTGTCGAAGAAGGCGCTGTCGTACTCGTCGGCCTCGACCACGAACGGCGCGTCGACAGCGCCGGCCCGAGCCGACACGCCGAATCCCCGTGGCACCCCGCCGATGAGAAAGCCCGGATCGCGGCCGCATTCGGACAGGATGCATGCCAGCATGCTGGCGGTAGTGGTCTTGCCGTGGGTGCCGGCCACGGCCAGCACATGACGCCCGCGCAGCACGTATTCGCGCAGCCAGGCCGGGCCGGAGACATACGGCAGTCCGCGGTCCAGCACCGCCTCGACAGCAGGGTTGCCGCGTGACAGGGCATTGCCGATCACGACCAGATCGGGCGCGGGCTCGAGCTGTGACGGATCCCAGCCCTCGATCGGATCGATGCCGGCGGCGGCGAGCTGTTCGCTCATGGGCGGATAGACGCCGGCGTCGGCGCCGGTGACCCGATCCCCGCGCGCAACGGCGAGCCGGGCGATACCGCCCATGAAGGTGCCGCAGATGCCGAGGATGTGAATGTGCATCGCTGTTCGATTACCGCCCGTGACAACGCTGCGCCGTGTCATTGTTCCACGGGCGGAACAATGACACGGGGGACCTGTCGGAATCAGCCGGCATCGACGCCCTCCACCGGCAGCAGGGTCTCGATGACCGCGGCCGAGCCGATGAAATAGCCCAGCGCCAGCAGCACCGCCGGCCCCATGCGCAGATCCAGGGCGTGGCGCAGGATGTGGCCGATCACCGCCACGCTCCAGCCATAGATGCCGAACAGCAGCATCAGCGCCACGCCTGCCAGGGTATCCTCCGGGGAGCGGTCCTGAAGGATGTCGACCAGCGGCCAGATCAGCAGGATCAGCAGTGCACCGGTCCCGCAGAGTGCGGCATAGGTCTGGCGAAATCGCGGCGGATGCCCGGCCCACCGCAGGGCGGCGAAGACGAAAGCCGCCTGCAGCAGCAGATCCAGACCGATGCGGACGAGGGCCAGATCGAGCGGATAGAGCGAACGCACCGCCAGCAGCGATGCGGCCATCACCGCCACGATCGAACCGAGGAATACCGCGCCGCTTGCGGGCAGGTCCTGCGGTCCCGCGCGCAACTGCAGCATGTTCACAAGGGTTTGCAGTACACTCGCCACCGGCGCGTGCTCCGGATCGAT
>CAYZHJ010000114.1:0-9016 GCA_964478305.1 uncultured Ectothiorhodospiraceae bacterium | reverse complement strand
CGCCATGGCACGGCTGCACCGGGCGCTGATCCAGTTCATGCTCGACATCCAGACCTGCGAGCACGGTTACCGCGAGGTCTACGTTCCGTACCTGGTCAATGCCGACAGCGCGCGCGGGACGGGCCAGTTGCCGAAGTTCGAGGAGGACCTGTTCCGTACCGACAGCGATCCGGTGTTCTACCTGGTGCCGACCGCAGAGGTGCCGGTGACCAACCTGGCGCGCGACCGGATCGTCGACGCGCAGGACATGCCCCTGAAGTACACCTGCCACACCCCGTGCTTTCGTTCCGAGGCCGGTTCCTACGGCAAGGATACGCGCGGCCTGATCCGCCAGCACCAGTTCGAAAAGGTGGAGCTGGTGCAGCTCGTGCCGCCGGCGACCTCGTGGGATGCGCTGGAGGAACTGACCGGCCACGCCGAAACCATCCTCCGGCGCCTGGAGCTGCCGTACCGGGTGGTGACCCTGTGCACCGGCGATCTCGGTTTCTCCGCCGCCAAGACCTACGACCTCGAAGTCTGGCTGCCGGGCCAGCAGAAATATCGCGAGATCTCGTCGTGCTCGAACTTCCTCGATTTCCAGGCCCGGCGCATGGGTGCGCGTTGGCGCAACCCGGAAACGAGGAAGCCCGAATACCTGCACACCCTCAACGGCTCGGGCCTCGCGGTCGGCCGCACCCTGGTCGCCATCGTCGAGAACTGCCAGCAGGCCGACGGCAGCATTACCATCCCGCAGGCATTGCGGCCGTACCTGGGCGGCATGGAGGTGCTGCGCGAGGAGTGACGCAGGCGGAGTTCGGAAAGGCTTGTCAGCGAACCGCGAATGAACGCGAATAGGCGCGAATGCTGCCGCTCGATTGCCGCGAGCGTGTCAGAGCTGCGCTGAAGACGAGTCGATTCAGGAAAGGCCAGGAAATGCGAACCACGAATGAACACGAATATTGATGTCAGCGGAGCCGCTCCTGGAGCTTCTCTGTCAAGGATGCGCCACCCGTGAAGCAGAAATGATCCAGTGAAGTATCAGCGCAGCTCCGACATCCGCTCGTCGAATGCTGTTTCACATTCGTGTTTATTCGTGTTCATTCGTGGTTCTGTTCTCGGGCCATCCGCCGGCAGCGGAGTAACAGCGAAGCTCTGACACGGTGTCCGCGCCAAGCGGCAGCATTGGCGCCCATTCGCGTTCATTCGCGGTTCGCTGTACAGCCGTTCCGAAGGAAGCCGCGTTCAAGCGCGAGCAAGGCCGATCAGGAGGATGACGAACAGGACCACGGCGCCGATCGGGATCAGCAGGCCGAGCCAGTCCTTCGCGGTGCCCTTCGGGCTGTTCTTCGCCGCTTCCAGCGCCCGCGGGCCGAAGAAGAACAGCACCGCCAGCGCCAGCAGGCCCATGCCGACCTGTACCCACAGGGGAAGCGCTTCGTTCATGACCGACTCCCGCGGCCGAAAAGGAAAGCCCCGCTCGAGGCGGGGCTCCCGGGTCTGCGTCGTACCCCGCCGCTCACCGTTCGCCGGCGAAGGCCGCCAGCAGGTGCAGCAGGCTGAGGAACAGGTTGTAGATGCTGACGTACAGCGTGATGGTCGCCAGCACGTAGTTGGTCTCGCCGCCGTGGATGATGGCGCTGGTCTGGTACAGGATCATGCCCGACATCAGCAGCACGAACATGGCCGAAACCACCAGCGACAGCGTGCTCAGTCCGAACAGCGCGGCACCGATACCGGCGAGGAAGGCCACCAGCACGCCGACGAACAGGAAGCCGCCGAGGAAGCTGAAATCCTTCCTCGTCGTCAGCGCGTAGGCCGACAGGCCGAGGAAGATCACGCCGGTACCGCCGAGCGCGGTCATTATGAGCTGCGGACCGTTCGAGAACATCGTCACGTAGGCGCTGAGGATCGGCCCCACCCCGAAGCCGAGCAGGCCGGTGAATGCGAACACCAGGCCAATGCCGGCGGTGGAATTGGCAAACCGCGGGATCACGAACAGCAACGCCATGCCGCCGAGGAAGCTCAGCCAGTACGCGCCCATGCCGACATTCAGGAACATCGAGATGCCGGCCGTCAGGGCACTGAACAGCAGCGTCATCGACAACAGCATGTAGGTGTTGCGGATGACCTTGTTGACTTCCAGCGCGCCTACCCGGGCGCCGCCCTGCAGTACTCGATCTTCGGACATCGGGTCTCCTCCGACTGGTCACCGGGCCCCGCAGCCCCGGGGTGGGGCGGCTCTCGGCCCGACATTGCGCTCATTGTCGTTAGATGTGGGCACCGCCGTCAACTTCAAGTCACGTGCGTCACGTCCACCCCTTCCGGTACCATCATCCCCGTACAAGCCCGCATTGACCCGCACCCGGTGCCGAAACGGCATTCCGGGATCATTGATGGCGTGGATGAAATTTTCGTAACGCGGGCCGAATGTACCCCGGAGGGGTGGCAGAGCGGTTGAATGCACCGGTCTTGAAAACCGGCAGGGGTTTACGCCCCTCGGGGGTTCGAATCCCTCCCCCTCCGCCAGAATCCGCAAGTGGGTTCGACTCGATCGCCGGGAGCGATCGAGCACGAGCGAAGCGAGCCTGAAGGCCGGGCACAAGGATGTGCGCGGCAATCCCGTCCTCTCCGCCAAAACTCCCGTTTCCTGCCCCCATCTGTGGCACCATGTCGCCCGCTTCATGCACCCCGGTAGCCGGCATGTCCCTCGTTTCCATCCGCAACCTCGAATTCAGCATAGGTGGTCCGTACCCGCTGCTGGAGGGCATCGATCTCGACATCGAGCGCAACGAGCGCGTCTGCATCGTCGGTCGCAACGGCGCCGGCAAGTCCACGTTGCTGCGATTGCTAGCCGGCGAGCTCGAAGCGGACGAGGGCAGCATCGAGGTCGACAGGAGCACGGTCATCACCCGGCTGGCCCAGGAGGTGCCCTCGGGAACCACCGGCACCGTCTTCGACGTTGTCGCCGTGTCGCTCGGCGACATGGGCAGGCTGCTCGCCGAATACCATCACCTGATCGAGCGTTTCGACGAACCCGGCATCGCCGGCCGCATGGGGGGGGTCCAGGCACGGATCGACGCCGGAGGTGGCTGGGACGTCGACCGCCGTGTCCATGCCGTCATCGACCGGCTGGAACTGCCGGCCGCGGCCGATTTCGCCACGCTCTCCGGCGGTCTCAAGCGCCGCGTCCTGCTGGCCCGCGCCCTGGCGCCCGGTCCGGACGTCCTGCTGCTCGACGAGCCGACCAACCATCTCGACATCGCTGCCATCGACTGGCTGGAACGGTTCCTCCGGGATTTCAGCGGCAGCATCGTCTTCATCACTCACGATCGCCGCTTCCTGCGAAATGTTGCCACCCGTATCGTCGAGATCGACCGTGCCCGGCTCACGAGCTGGCCCGGCGATTACGACAACTACCTGCGCCGCAAGGCCGAACGCCTGCACGCCGAGGAGGTGGAACGTGCCCGTTTCGACAAGCGCCTGGCGGAGGAGGAAGTCTGGATCCGTCAGGGCATCAAGGCCCGGCGTACGCGCAACGAGGGACGCGTTCGTGCCCTGCAGCAGATGCGCCGCGAACGCGCGCAACGTCGCCAGCAGCAGGGCAGGGTGCGCATGGACGCACAGCCGGCCGAACGCTCCGGCAGGCGTGTGGTCGAGGCCGAAGGCATCGCCTTCGCCCACGAACAACGGTCGCTGGTCAGGAATTTCTCCACCACCATTCTGCGCGGCGACCGCGTCGGCCTGGTGGGTCCCAACGGATCGGGCAAGACCACCCTGCTGCAGCTCCTGCTCGGCCATCTGCAGCCGGATGAAGGCAGGGTAATACCCGGTACCGGATTGCAGATCGCCTGGTTCGACCAGCAGCGCGCGCAACTCGACGACAATGCCAATGCCATGGAGAACGTTGCCGCCGGCAGCGACTTCATCGAGGTGGGCGGGCGGCGCAAGCATGTCATGAGTTACCTGCAGGATTTCCTGTTCACGCCCGACCGGGCCCGTGCCCCGATCACGCGCCTGTCCGGCGGCGAGCGCAATCGCCTGCTGCTCGCGCGGCTGTTCGCCCGGCCGTCCAATCTGCTGGTGATGGACGAGCCGACCAACGACCTCGACGTCGAGACCCTGGAGCTGCTGGAGGAACTGCTGATCGACTACAAGGGCACGCTGTTGCTGGTTTCCCACGACCGTGAATTTCTCGACAACATCGTCACCAGCATTCTTGTCCTCGACGGCAGCGGCACCATCGAGGAATCCGTCGGCGGCTACAGCGACTGGCTGGCGAGACAGGAACCGCGCGCATCCAGCGCAGGAGAGAGGAACAGTGAAGGAAAGAGCCGGGGTTCCGAACGGAGGACCAGGGACCGGGATGCAGGGAAGAAACTCACTTATCTGCAGGAACAGGAGTTGCGCGAACTGCCCGATCGAATCGAACGGCTGGAAAGGAGAATCATCGAACTGACCGAGCAGCTCGCCGATCCCGTCCTCCACGAGCGGAACGGCGGCGAGGTCCGGCGAATCAACGGCGCCCTGGTCGAGATCCAGGCCGAGCTCGATGAGGCCTATGCGCGCTGGGAAGAGCTCGACAAGGCCGCATCGGGCTAGTGTACCCCGCCACAGATATTGACCCATTCAGAGCCCCCCGGATTCGCCAGATCAAGGCGCAGCTCGCAGGCAATGGCCGTCGCCCTTGTCAAGAGCTGCAACGCGGAGCTGGCGAATCCGGGGGGCTCCCTTCGGGCGTGGCGCTGTGGGGCCATCTGCGGCGTTGCGCGTTCTTGAAATGGGGACCGCCATTCCTGCGAACGCGCGCCTTGCATCTGACCCCACAGCACCACGCTGAATGGGTCAATATCTGTGGCGGGGTACACTAGTGCCCTGTCTCGTTCCCGCGGCAACGGTCAGTTTGCGGTCACGAGCTCCAGCCAGTGACGTACCGGCAGGCGGGTGCCGGTCTCCAGGTGGGTGAGACAGCCGATGTTGGCGGTGGCGATGAGCCCGGGCTCGCCGTGTTCCAGGTTGCTCAGCTTGTCGTCGCGCAACCGTTGCGCGAGCTGCGGTTGCAGCACGGAATAGGTGCCGGCGGAGCCGCAGCAGATGTGGGAGTCGCTGACGGGTGTCAGCACGAAGCCGATGCGCTCGAGCAGGCGCTCGACCCGGCCGGCGAGGCCGAGGCCGTGCTGCAGGGTGCAGGGCGCGTGAAAGGCGATGCGCACGGGTACGCCTTCAGCCGGTCGCAGTCGGTCGGCGTGCGGTTCCAGCAGCTCGACCGGATCGATCGCGAGCCGGGTCGCCTGTTGTGCACGTTCCGAATAGCCGGGGTCGGCTGCCAGGGCGTGGGCGTACTCGGCGACCTGTGCGCCGCAGCCGGTGGCGTTGACCACGATCGCGTCGGCGCCCGCCTCGAGCGCCGGCGCCCAGGCATCGAGGTTGTGTCGCATGCGCGCGCGCGCCTTGTCCGCGTATCCGAGATGCTGATCGATCGCGCCGCAGCAGCCGGCCGCCGGCACGCGCACGGCCTCGATGCCGAGTTCGCCGAGAACCCGGGCCGTGTGGGCGTTGATCGCGGGCACCAGCGCCGGTTGCACGCAGCCCTCGAACAGCACGACGCTGCGGCTCGCGCCGGCCGGTGGTGACGGCCAGGCCGAGGGGCGCGCCCGCGGGATGTGATGTCGCAGCATGCCCGGTACCAGCGGTCGGAACGCGCGTCCCAGCGCGAGCAGCGGGCCGAAGATGCGCCGATGCGGCAGTACCGAGCGCAGCAGCCGGCGCAGCAGGCGCTCGCGCCGGCCGCGCGGTACCTGCTCCTCGACGATCTGCCGGCCGAGATCGGCCAGGCGGGCGTACTCGACGCCGGAAGGGCAGGTCGTCTCGCAGGCGCGGCAGGTCAGGCAGCGATCGAGGTGGAGCTGCACGGTAGGACCGGGCGTCTCGCCCTCGAGCAGTTGCTTGACCTGGTAGATCCTGCCGCGCGGGCTGTCCAGTTCGTCGCCGAGCAGCCGATAGGTCGGACAGTTGGCGAGGCAGAAGCCGCAGTGGGTGCACTTGCGCAGGATGGCATCGGCCTCGCGCCCGGCCTCGGTGTCGCGGATGAAGGGTGCGAGATTCGTCTGCATGCGGCGCCTCGAAAAGCCTCAGAAATCGGCGTACAGGTGGCCCGGGTTCAGGATGCCCGCCGGGTCGAATGTCTGCTTGAGCCGCTGGTGGTAGCGTGCCAGCGCGGAATCCGGCGGCGTGAACACCGGCGTGCCGTCATTACCGCCTCGAAACAGGGTCGCATGCCCGCCGGCCGCTGCCGCCGCCGCCCGCACCTGCTCGGCAGGCTGGTCCGTGCGCAGCCACACGAGCTGCCCGGCCCAGTCGAGAATTCGTTGCCCGGCAATGTCGGGCAGCGGGTAGCCCGGTGGCAGGGCAATCCGCCACAACGGTGCCGCATCGTCGCCGAAGAAACCCAGCTTCTGGTCGCGCAGCCGGATCCAGAAATCGGCTTCCGTTGCCTCGTCTCCCCGGAGTCCCTCTGCGCCGGCATCCACGGCCGAGGTTGCGCCGGCCAGGCGGATGTACGCGCGTTCGCCATCGTGTGCCGCCGCCGTCACCGGGGCGCCGGCGCGCAGTGCCTGTTCCGCGCGGGCGTGCAGTTCGTCGATCGGCAGCTCCAGGCATACGGTCCGTTCCGCCTCGGGCCGCGGCAGCACCTTCAGCGAGACCTCCAGTACCACGCCGAGTGTACCCAGTGCCCCCACCGTCAGACGTGACACGTCATAACCCGCCACGTTCTTGATCACCTCGCCGCCGAAGCGCAGGACCGCACCATTGCCATCGACCAGCCGCACCCCGAGCACGTGATCGCGCAGCGCTCCGGCGAAGGGACGCCGGGGACCCGACAATCCGGCCGCAACGGCACCGCCGAGCGTGGCGCCGCCGCCGAAATGCGGCGGCTCGGCGGCGAGCATCTGGCCGTTGTCGCTCAGTACGTGCTCGAGCTCGGCGAGCGGCGTGCCCGCACGCGCGGTGCAGATCAATTCGGTGGGTTCGTACTGCACCACGCCGTTGTGGCCGGAGAGGTCGAGCGGTTCGCCCGTGACCGGATGGCCGTAGAAGGCCTTGGAACCGCCGCCGCGGATCGCCAGCGGCGTTTTCGCCGCGGCCGCCGCACGCACCTGCTCGGCAATCGCCTCGCTGTGGTCGTCGGATGCGCTCACGATCGGCTCAGAAACGTTCCAGCTCGGGATGCGGCAACTCGCCGTGATGCACGTGCAGGGCGCCGAATTCCGCGCAGCGGTTGAGCGTGGGGATGGCCTTGCCGGGATTGAGCAGGCCCGGCGGATCGAAGGCCCCCTTGATCGCGAGGAAGGTCTCGCGCTCGGCATCGGCGAACTGGATGCACATCTGGTCGATCTTCTCGAGACCCACACCGTGCTCGCCCGTGATGGTGCCGCCCTTTTCGATGCACAGTTCGAGGATGCGCGCGCCGAAGGCCTCGGCCTGTTCCAGCTCGCCGGGCCGGTTGCCATCGTAGAGGATCAGCGGGTGCAGGTTGCCGTCGCCGGCGTGGAACACGTTGACCACGCCGAGGCCGTGCTCGCGGCCCATCTCGGCAATGCGGGTGAGCACGGTACCGAGATGCTTGCGCGGAATGGTGCCGTCCATGCAGTAGTAGTCGGGCGAGATCCGGCCGGCGGCGGGGAAGGCCGCCTTGCGGCCGGCCCAGAAACGGACGCGTTCGTCGGCATCGCGGGCCACACGCACCTCGCGGGCTCCGCGTTCGGTAAGCAATGTCTCCACGTGGCGGGTGTCGCTCGCCACTTCCTCGGCGCCGCCGTCCAGCTCGCAGATGAGGATGGCCGCGGCATCGGTCGGGTAGCCGGCGTGGACGAAATCCTCGGCTGCCTGAATGGCCGGCCCGTCCATCATCTCCAGGCCCGCCGGCACGATGCCGGCGGCGATCAGGCCGGCGACGGCCTCGCCCGCGGTCGCGGCGCTGTCGAACGATGCGAGCAGTACCTGTTTCGTCAGCGGTTCCGGCAGCAATTGCACCGTTGCCTCGAGGATCACGCCCAGCATGCCTTCGGAGCCGTGTACCAGCGCCAGCAGGTCGTAGCCGGGGCTGTCCGGTGCCCGCGAGCCGACCGTGACGATGTCGCCCTCGATCGTGGCGAGCGTCACCTCGAGCACGTTGTGCACGGTCAGGCCGTACTTGAGGCAGTGCACGCCGCCGGCATTCTCGGAGATGTTGCCGCCGATCGTGCAGGCGATCTGGGAGGATGGGTCGGGGGCGTAGTAGAGGCCGTGCGGCGCGGCTGCCTCGGTGATGGCGAGATTGCGCACACCCGGTTGGACCCGCGCCAGGCGGCGTTCCGGGTCCAGCTCCAGGATGCGGTTGAACCGCGCCATCGACAGCAGCACGCCCTGGGGATGCGGCATTGCTCCGCCGGAGAGGCTGGTACCGGCGCCGCGCGCGACCACCGGCACTCCCAGTTCGTGGCAGATCGACAGTATCGCCTGTACCTGTTCGACCGTTTCCGGAATGGCGACCACCAGCGGCAATTGCCGGAAGGCCGCCAGGCCGTCGCACTCGTAGGCGCGGCGTTCGGATTCCTCGATCACGAGCGCATGCCCGGGCAGCGCCTGCTGCAGACGCTCGATCACCACCGGCGCCTGCACGGCGAAGGCCGTGTCATCGGCGTGATAGGGGCGGTCAGCGGTCATGGCGCGATTTCGTTCGGCTTGCGCAACAACCCACCTTATCAGATTCCCCTTGTCATCCGCCCAGAGTTCCGGATGCGTCGCCACCGCCGGGGGCGGTCTCGGCTCCGCTGCCGCCGCCGTAGACCTCGTTCGGCAGCCAGGTGATCAGGTCCGGGAACACGATCACCAGGAACAGGGCAACCGCCTGCAGGAACAGGAACGGGATCGCGGCCTGGAAGATCTGCGCCATCGTGATGTACGACGGCGCCACGCCACGGATATAGAACAGGGCATAGCCGAATGGTGGACTGAGGAACGACATCTGCATGTTCACCAGGTAGACCACGCCGAACCA
>CAYZHJ010000113.1:5712-9118 GCA_964478305.1 uncultured Ectothiorhodospiraceae bacterium | reverse complement strand
CACGCCAGGACAAGTTTCAGCGCCGTATTCCGGTGCTGGAGCAGGGACATCTGCGTCGCGAGCTGTTCCTCGTCGAGCCGGCGCGAAAACGAGAATAGTAAGGCAAGGGACAGATTCCCATTTGACATGATGGGAGAAGGTGAATGATCGGCACGATCGCGTTGATTCTCGTGTTCCAGCTCGCCGGCGAAGTGCTGGTGCGGCTGGTGGAGATGCCGGTGCCGGGACCGGTGGCCGGCATGCTGCTGCTGTTCGTGGCGCTGGCGGTCCGGGGATCGGTCCCGGAGGAGGTCTCGGCGTTCGCCAACGGGCTGCTCTCGCATCTTTCACTGCTGTTCGTTCCTGCCGGGGTAGGCGTCATCGTGCATGCCGGGCGCCTGTCCGGGATCTGGCCGACGATTCTGGTCGCGCTGATCGTCAGCACGCTGCTGGCCGTCGCCGTGACCGCGCTGGTGCTGTCCGGCGTCCGGCGCCTCCAGCGCGGGAGGAGCGGGTCATGACCGACCTGTTCGAGCTGTGGGTCTACCTTGCCGAGCGCCCGCTGCTGTGGCTCACCGTGACCGTGGTGGTCTACTGGGCGGCGCACCGCCTGTATCTGCTGGCCGGCGAGGCGGCCCTGCTGAATCCCGTGCTCATCTCCGTGGCGCTGCTGGTGGGGCTGCTCGTGGTCACCGATACCGACTACGCGACCTACTTCGACGGCGCCCAGTTCGTGCACTTCCTGCTCGGACCCGCGACCGTGGCGCTGGCGATTCCGCTCTACGGGCAGGCGCACCGGTTGCGTACCATGGGCGTGCCGCTCGTGCTCGCCCTGGTTGCCGGCTCGGTGACCGCGGTGGTGAGCGCGCTCGGCATCGGCTGGCTGCTCGGGCTCGATGCGGAAGTGCTGCGCTCGCTGATGCCGAAGTCGGTCACGACGCCGGTGGCAATGGGTATCTCGGAGAAGATCGAGGGCCTGCCGGCGCTGACCGCCGTGCTGGTGGTCCTGACCGGCATCACGGGCGCGGTGCTTGCGATGCCGCTGTTGCACCTGATGGGTTTCGGCAAGGGTGATGCACCGGTCAAGGGTTTCGCGCTCGGCGTCTCCGCCCACGGCATGGGCACGGCGCGGGCCTTCCAGCACAGCGAGGAGGCGGGCGCCTTCGCCGGACTCGGCATGGGCCTGAATGCGCTCCTGACCGCGATGGTGGTGCCGGTGATCGATGCGCTGTTCACGTTCTGGTAGCGCTGCAAGGCATCATCGCCCTTGTCGCCGGGCAGGACCGCGACAGCGTTCGTGCGAGGGAACCTCGGGGGTCAGCGATAGCGCTTGTCCCGGCTCAACTCCTCCTCGATCCGCCGGACCTCGATGGTACCGATACGCGCAGAAGGCCAGTTCGCGGCGATCCGGATCGCTTCGTCATAATCCCGGGCCTCGATCAGGAAGAAGCCGCCGATCTGCTCACGGGTTTCGGCGAAGGGTCCTTCGGTCGTCGAAATCCTGCCGTTTCTCACCTGGACCGTGGTGGCGGTGGTCGCGCTCTGCAGCGCCCGGGTGGAGATCAGATGGCCGCTGCTGCGCAGTGAATCGACATAGGCGAGTGTCTCTTCCCGCAACGCTTCCCATTCGTCGCGGTCCAGTTCGTTCAGGCGCTTCTCTTCCTCGTACGCCAGGCACAGGTACTTCATTGAATGCTCCCGTTCGTCAGTCGGGATACCCGGTATCCGGCACGCACAGATAGAGATCGCGAATAGCCCGAATGTGTTCCCGAGTCGCGGGGATCATTCGTCGTATTCATCATGACGGCGTACCCAGTCGCCGAGATTGTACCAGGGCCCCGTTTCGTTGCGGCCCCAGGGAGTCATGTCGAGCAACATGTACGTAGAGTCCACGAGCTCGTCGCCGCGTGCAAAGGTGGAATAGGTATGAAACACGTCACCACCGGCGTCCCTGAAGAACACGCTGATTCCGGAAAGCTCCTCCATCGTTTCCCTGATTGTCCTGTAGTTGTAATGAATCTCGCCCCGTTCGATTTCCTCCGGTGTGAATGACACGTGATAGTCGTAGTTGAAATCGCTGTCGAACGACGACACCCATTTCACCCGCCAGCCCATGCGCTGCCGGTAGGCCTCGAGCTCGGCCAGGGGCGCCCGGGAGACGCGCACGAGGCTCACGTCATGGTGCTCGAGGTGCACGAGCGCCCCTTCCATGTGATCGGCCGTGAACGAGCAGCCGGGACAGCCGGCTTCCCAGCCGGGACCGAACATGAAATGGTGGACGATCAGCTGGCTGCGATCCTCGAACAGCTCGGCGAGCGTTCTCGGTCCTTCCGTGGTATTGAACACGTATTCCTTCTCGACCCGGACCCGGGGCAGCCGGCGGCGCTCGGCGTTGAGGGCGTCACGCGCACGGGTGTGTTCCTTTTCCTTCTCCAGCAGAGCCCGGCGGGCCTCGATCCATTCGTCGCGGGAGACGATTCGGGGTCGTTGGGTCGGATCGTTGGTCATGACGGCTTTTCCTCCTGTTTGTCCCGTAGTCGTCGGGGGAGGGCCGTTTTCGACAGGTGGACGCAATGACGCCGGGCATCCTCGCCGTGCCAGGCCGCGAATGCATCCGCAGCATCCATGGCGAGCGCTCGTCGACGTTCGCGTCCCTACGGCGTCAACCGGTAGAGCTCGCCGCCGGCGAAGTCCGCGATGTACAACTCGCCTTCGGAGCCGGTGCCGAAGGTCGAGATACTGAGGTCCGTGTCCACCAGCAGGTCGTTCGCGCCGCTGTCGGGATCGTAGGCCCAGATGCGTCCCGAGCCGAAATCACCGTAGACGTAACGGCCGGTGAGCTCCCCGGCAAGACGGTCGCCGGTGTAGATGTATCCGCCCGTAATGGAACGGCCGAGCGTGTGCTCGTACTCGACCACCGGTGATTCGAAATCGTCATCGGCGAGCATTCCGCAGGCCGATGAGGCATGGGTGTCCGAAACGGTGCGCGTGCCTTCCCGGCAGTCCCAGCCGTAGTTGCCACCGGCGACGACGATGTCGACCTCCTCGAGCTCGTTCTGGCCGACATCGGCGACCCACACGCGCTGGGTTTCCGCGTCGACGCGCTCGATGCTGAGCCGGAACGGGTTGCGCAGCCCGTAGGCGAAGATCTCCTCGCGGAAGCCGTCGGCGTTGCCGGCGAAGGGGTTGGTCTCCGGAATGCGGTAGTTCGGCGTGCCGCCATTGCCGGTCGTGGATACGTCGATGCGCAGGATGCTGCCGCGCAGGTCGGTGCGATCCTGTGCCGCGTCGTCCGGGTCGAAGCTGCCGCCGCCGTCGCCCATGGTCAGGTAGAGGAGTCCGTCCACCGGCCCGAAGGCCATGCCGCCGGCGACGTGGTTGCTGAACGACGACAGGAATTCGAACTCGTCGGCGATGAGGACCTCCT
>CAYZHJ010000113.1:0-5612 GCA_964478305.1 uncultured Ectothiorhodospiraceae bacterium | reverse complement strand
AGGTACGCTTCGCCGGCGGCATCAACCTGTGTGCGGATGTCGGTGATCGCGGAGAACGACAGGCCGGGAAAGGCAGGCTCCACGCCGGTCGGTAGCGACGCATTGCCGGATGGGCCGCCGCCATTGCCGCCGCACGCGGCCATTGCAGCCACCAGCGTCGCGGCAGCAACCGGTCGTGCCAGGCCGATCAATCGCTCACGGATCTCGTTGCGTTCGCGCAGCATGTGTATTACCGCCACCATTTGTTCCGAAACCGGGACGATCGCCGCAAGCTGTCCAGCGACTGTCCGCCGACTTGCCGCAAATGTCCACAGTCAGTCTCGGGCCATCTCGCGCTTGCGCAGCAGCGTCATGCCGTCGCCGATCGGGACGAGGCTGAGGTCGATCCGCTCGTCGGCATGGACGTGGCGGTTGAAACGGCGCACGGCCTCGGTCGTCTCCGACGTATCGGCAGGGTCGGCGACATTTCCCTTCCACAAGGTGTTGTCGACGGCGATCAGGCCGCCCGGACGCACGAGTCGCAGGCAGTGCTCGTAGTAATCGATCTGGCGCTCCTTGTCGGCGTCGATGTAGACAAGGTCGAAGTCGTCGGCCCGGCCCTCATCGAGCAGGGTTGCGAGCGCGTCCGCGGCGTCCCGGTCGAGACGCTCGATACGATCGTCAACGCCGGCTTCCTCCCAGGCGGCGCGGGCGATCGCGGAGACTTCGTCGTCGTTGTCGATGCAGGTGAAGCGCGCCGCCTCGCCGAGCGACAGCGCGAGCCACAGCGGTGTGTAGCCGACGTAGGTACCGACCTCGAGTACCCGGCGCACGCCCATGAGCCGGGCCACGAGGGCGAGCAGCTGGACCTGCTCGGGCGAACTGATCAGGTTCGCATCGTCGCGTCCGGCGGTGCGCTCGCGCAGGCGGCGGCAGGGCCCCGGTTCGCGCAGCGAGGTTTCGTGCAGGTAATGCTGCAGGGTCTCGTCGAGCTGGAGCGTGTCGGCGGACATGGGGACCTCCATTCGGCCGCGAGCGTTGATGACGGATTGTGGATCTCGACCCTCATGATGGCTCGCGGTGCCCGACCCGGAGCAACAGCTTGCCGATGTTCCGGTTCGACTCCATCAATGAATGGGCGTCGCGGGCCGCCTCGAGCGGGAAGATGGCGTGGATGACGGGTCTGACCCGGCCGTCCTCGAGCAGTGGCCACACGTGTTCGCGCAGGGCGCGGGCGATGGATGCCTTCGCCTCGACCGACTGCGGCCGCAGCGTCGAGCCCGTCAGCGTCTGTCGTCTCAGCATCAGCGGCATCAGGTCCAGTTCCACCCTGGAACCACGCAGAAAGGCGATCTGCACGAGCCGGCCCTCGAGGGCGAGGACCTGCAGATTGCGCGCAATGTAGTCCCCGCCGACCATGTCCAGGATGACGTCCGCGCCGGCTCCGTCCGTCCATTCGCGAACGGCCTCGGTGAAGTCCTGCTGGCGATGGTTCACGACGAGATTCGCCCCGAGCTCGCGGCAGACCGCTGCCTTCTCCTCCGAGCCCACGGTTGCAATCACGCGCGCGTCGCGTGCCCTGGCGAGCTGGATCGCGGTAGTGCCGATCCCGCTGGCTCCACCGTGTACGAGAAGCACCTCGCCCGCGGCCAGTCGGCCCCGGTCGAACACGTTGGTCCACACGGTGAAGTGATTCTCGGGCAGAGATGCCGCCTGATCCAGCCCGAGCCCGGACGGCACCGGCAGGCACTGGGAGGCGGGAACCGCGCAGTACTCGGCATAACCGCCGCCATTGGCCAGTGCGCAGACGGAGTCCCCGATGGCGAAACCGGCGACGTCCGCACCGACCGCGACCACGCGTCCGGACACCTCCAGTCCCGGCAGGTCCGATGCATCGGGCGGCGGGGCGTAGTGTCCCGCGCGCTGCATGCAGTCCGGTCGATTCACGCCCGCGAAAGCGACCTCGATCAGGACATCTCCTGCCTCGATTCCGGGCAACGCGCGCTCGGCCGACTGCAGTACTTCGGGACCGCCGGGCTCACCGATTTCCACCACCGTCATGCGATTCGGCAGATCTTCGTTCACGGGAAGCACCTTTGCGGGATGCCCCGGACAGTGTAACCGGTCACTGCGCCAACGGTCTGGAGGAGCTGATCAGGGAATTCCGGGGACAGTAACCGAATTACGCAGCGATACCGCGTGATTCTGTCGATAACGGCCGCTGGGATCACGTTCCGTATTTTCGACACCAACCCGGGTAATCGGACGCCGGCATCGGTTCCGCGTGAAAAACGCCTGGATCAGGTGCAGCCGAGGCCGTGCTGGATCTCGAACTGTTCCGCCGTTTCAACGCCCTCCCTGATCACGGAACTGACAGGGCCGTTCATGCCTCTCACAGGTGCGCGGATGGGATGCCATGCGAGGACGCGGGCCTCGCATGGCGTCCAATCCACGGAAGGCGTACGCCGAGAAGCGGTTGCAACTAGACCCCGACTGGTTCGGTTTCACCGCGCAGTCTGGTCACGTCCGCCCGGGGCGGGGCGCCGAACATGCGGCTGTACTCCCTGCTGAACTGGGACGGGCTTTCGTAGCCCACGCGGTAGCTGGCAACCGCCGCCTCCAGTCCTTCGGCGAGCATCAGGCGGCGGGCCTCGTGCAGGCGCAGCTTCTTCTGGTACTGCAGCGGGGACATGCGGGTGACCTGCTTGAAGCTGTGATAGAGGCTGGATTCGCTCATGTTGGCCGCCTCGGCCAGCTCGGCGACGCGCAGGGGTTTGTCGAAACTGTCCTTGAGGGTGGCGATGATCCGGGAAATCCGATGCGCCTGTGAGTCCGTCGCGGCGAAGCGGCGCAGGCGTGCACCCAGCTCGCCGACCAGCGCCCGGTACAGAATCTCCCGGCGTGCCAGCGGTGCCAGTACGGGTATGTCCGAAGGCGTGTCCAGCAATGACAGCAGGCGCGTCACCGCGTCCTGCATGCCCGCGTCCATCGGGGCCATGCACAGGCCGCAGTTCAGCTCCGGGCAATGATCCTCCCCGTCGAGTGGCGGTAGCTGGTCGCCTGCCTCCAGGATCAGCTCGGTGACTTCCTGGGGCGTCACGGCGATCCTGGCCGCCAGGTAGGGTCGCTCGGGCGAGGCGTCCACGATCTGCCCCAGCACCGGCAAGTGGACGGTATTGGCCCCGTAGGTCAGCGCGTTGTAGGCGATTTCCTTGTCGCCGAGTCGCACGGTCTTGCTGCCCTGGATCAGGAAGCCCAGTGCCGGTTCGCAAACCGAGGATTCGAAGCTGGTGGGCGCATCGAAACGGGCCAGGTGCATCCCTTCGATGGCAGAGGCATGTATTCCGGGCTCGGGCGTCCATGCGCGAACGATGCGTGCGAGCTGTTCCCGGGATGCGTGAGCGGACTCGCGCTCCAGCGAGGAAACCGTTGCGGACATGCCGTCCTCCTTCTCGAGGGGGTTCCTGGAAGCGCCGGCAGTATATGCCACGGAGCTTCGTCGGGCGACAGGGCGCATCCGGATTCTTGCAGGATGAGGCAATCACCGTGCAGGAATGTACAAGCGGTCGGCCGGCTCTCTCCCCGGCGGGCAGGGGTAACGGCACCGTGATACTGCAGCCGGTGCCCGACACGCCCGGCCGGGTGTCGCACCGGAAGCTCGGGCGTGCCGGCAGATCGAGCGCGCGCCATTGTGCGAATGTGCGATTCCGAAACGGCATCCGTTCGGATCGTCGCTCCCCTGAAACTCCGCTGCAATCGAAGCGTCACGGGTCGGGACGGACAACGGGATTACCCCGGTGCGGGGACGCCTCACGAGGCCGCCTTGCAGGAACAGGCAATCATCTCGCAGCAATTCGCTACCGGCTCCGGGGTCCGCCCACCTATTGTACGCCTCCACCCGAGCCCGATCCTGCGCGGCTGCCGGTGTCACATGCCGGTCACTGGATTCAGCCCGGCGCGAGGAAACCGGACCCTCTGTCGAATTCGGCCGGGTTCGTTCGATTACAGGCAGAGTCCACGCCGGCAGGCGGGCCGTTGTTCACAACTCCGGGAGCGATGAACCGTGGAGAATTCTGACAGGAACACCGCCGGCAGCGCCGGTGTCGTTCGAGGATCGATCGTCTTGCTGCTGGCCGCGGCGTTCATTGGCGGCTGTGATGCCCGCAGCGAGGCCCAGCAGCCGGTCAGCCCGCCGCCGGAAGTGGATGTGGCCCGGGTGCAGCCGGAGTCGGTGACCGTGACCGAGACCTTCACGGGCCGGGTGGAAGCGCCCGAAACGGTGGAGTTGCGTCCGCGGGTCAGCGGCTACATCGACGAGGTGGCGTTCGAGGAAGGCGAGATGGTGGAGGCCGGCGATCTGCTGTTCCGGATCGATCCGCGCCCGTACCAGGCCCGCGTGAAGGCGGCCCGGGCGGAACTGGCACAGGCCCGCAGTCAGTTGCAACTGGCCAGCAGCGAAGCGGCCCGCGCCAGGGAACTGCTGGAACGCCGGGCCGTTTCCCGGGAGGAATACGACCAGCGTCAATCGGCCCTGTCCAGCGCCCGGGCACGGGTCGAGGCGGCCCGCGCCGCGCTGGATACCGCAGAGCTGGATCTGCAATACACCAGGGTCACCACCCCGGTGAGCGGCCGGGCCGGGCGCGCACTGGTTACCCGGGGCAACCTGGCCAGCGCCGACCAGACCCTGCTCACCACCGTGGTTTCCGTGGATCCCCTGCATGTCTACTTCGACAGCAACGAGACCAGTGCGGCCGGCAGCCGGAACCTGCCCGGCCCGGGGGGAACGATTCCCGTGCGTATCGGCCTGGCCGGGGAGGATGGGTTCCCGCACCGGGGCGAGCTGGATTTCGTCGACAACCGGCTGAATGCCGGTACCGGCACCCTGCAGTACCGGGCCGTGCTGCCCAACCCGGATGGCGATTTCAGGCCGGGGCAGTTCGCCCGGGTGGAAATGCCGGTGGCGCGGCTGGATCACGCGCTGCCGGTCAATCGCCGAGCGGTGCTTACCGACCAGGACCGTCGCTACGTCTACGTGGTGGACAGCGACAACAAGGTGGTGCGCCGCCAGGTCAACGTCGGCCGCCAGGTGGGCGAACTGGTACTGATCCGCGAAGGGCTGAACAGTGGTGACAGGGTGATCGTGAACGGCACCCAGAAGATCTTCGGCGCCGGCATGACAGTCAAACCCCGGCAGGTGTCCATGCGTGACGGACTCGCCGACGAGGAAAGCGCCATTGCCGCTGTTCAGCCGTAGGCCCTGATCAAGCCACGGGCCGTGATCCGGCGCGACCGGCGCCACACGCCTGACGTGCAAACCGGGCAACGAAGACATGCGGCAGCAGCGCGGCTGCCGTACAGGAGCGTATTGCCATGAATTTCTCGCGATTCTTCGTCGACAGGCCGATTTTCGCGGCGGTGCTGTCCATCATCATCTTCGCCGTGGGGCTGATCTCCATTCCCAACCTGCCGGTGAGCGAATACCCGGAGGTCGTGCCGCCGTCGGTGGTGGTGCGTACCGTCTATCCGGGCGCCAATCCCAAGGTGATCGCCGAGACCGTGGCCACGCCGCTGGAAGAGGCCATCAACGGCGTCGAGGACATGATGTACTTCAAGTCCGTGGCCGGTTCCGACGG
>CAYZHJ010000112.1:0-9159 GCA_964478305.1 uncultured Ectothiorhodospiraceae bacterium | reverse complement strand
GGCATGGGCGTGTTCGAGGGCGTGCGCGCCTACAAGACCGATCAGGGCCCCGCCATCTTCCGGCTGGACGCCCATACCCGGCGCCTGTTCGACTCCGCGAAGATCATGCGCATGACGCTGCCGTACGACTACGACACGCTGGCCGAGGCGCAGAAGACGGTGGTGCGCGAGAACGGTCTCGAGTCGGCCTACATCCGGCCGATGTGCTTCCTCGGTTCCGAAGGCATGGGCCTGCGTGCCGACAACCTGAAGGTGCATGCCATGGTCGCCGCCTGGCACTGGGGCGCCTACCTCGGCGACGAGGCATTCGAGCGCGGCATCCGCATCCGGACCTCGTCGTACACGCGCCACCACGTCAACATCTCCATGTGCAAGGCCAAGGCCAACGGCCACTACATCAACTCGATGCTGGCACTGGCCGAGGCGACCACTGACGGCTACGACGAGGCGCTGCTGCTGGATGCCGAGGGCTATGTCGCCGAAGGCAGCGGCGAGAACATCTTCCTGGTGCACGACGGCAGGCTGTATACACCGGAACTGACCTCGGCGCTCAACGGCATCACCCGCGACACGATCCTGAGCTTCGCCGCCGAACTCGACCTGCCCGTGATCGAGAAGCGCATCACCCGCGACGAGGTGTACATCGCCGACGAGGCCTTCTTCACCGGCACTGCCGCCGAGGTGACCCCGATCCGCGAGCTCGACAACCGCGCCATCGGCAGCGGCACGCGCGGCCCCGTCACCGAACGATTGCAGCAGATGTACTTCGACCAGGTCCAGGGGCGCCGCAGCCAGTATCCGGACTGGCTGACGCCGGTGTGACAGAGCCGGACACGAGGAGGACGAGCCATGCCGAGTCCCGGTACCGCGACCCAGAAGGGGCTCAGAACCCCGAACGACCAGAACCGCTACGAAGTCACGAAGGACGACTTCCCGCTGCACTGCCCGCTGCCCGGCAGCAGCCTGTGGAACTCGCACCCGCGCATATACGTGGCGCTGGACGAGAACGGCTGGGGCAAGTGTCTCTATTGCGGTGCCGAGTTC
Organism: uncultured Ectothiorhodospiraceae bacterium; assembly: GCA_964478305.1. Taxonomy (GTDB): domain Bacteria; phylum Pseudomonadota; class Gammaproteobacteria; order XJ16; family Halofilaceae; genus Halofilum. Next base: position 8,115 of record CAYZHJ010000112.1, on the reverse strand, counting down.
ATCCGAGTGGATTCGAAGGAAGGCTGAGGAAAACCGGATTGTTCCCGATTGACCTTTCCGACCCGTGTTCCGGATGATTGTCCGGTAGTGAGCATGTCGCTTTCATCAACGCGGTTGCACGGGTTGCGGGCGGTCCGCGTTCTCAAGCATCTCTTCCCGTCCGAATATCCGCGTGGCGCAAACCCGGCAGTCGAGACGGCCGGTGTTGTCTGCCTGCTCCTTGCCGTGTTCCTGATGCTGTGGGCACGCGAATGGTCACGCGCATTCGAGGTCCTGCTGCTGTTCGCCACCCTGCTGTCTGCAAGGCGGGTGCTGCGGGAAGATCCGGATGCATGGATCTACCTGGTCCTGATCGCTCTCGTGCTGTGGACCCTGTGGGTCGATCATGTGGCAGCGACGGCCTACCCGGAGTGGACGAGCGACAGGCTCGAGGGCACACGGGATTGTGCCCGCCTGTTCCTGTTCGCCATATGCGGCTGGTGGATGGGCGGGCATCCGCGCGGCATCGTGATTGTCGTGTTCACTGCGGCAGCCGGGATCGCCACCACGATCGCGGCAGAGGCGGCAGGCGTGCCGGCAACGAAATGGCCTGCCCTCGATGGTGGCGCATTCGGTTTTCGAAACAGCCAGCACACGGCGATCGTGCTCGGCCCGCTCCTGCTCGCCCTGCTGGCATTCGGATGGCGTTTCTGCAGGGACGGAGCCGGCAGGAGAGGCGTCTCCTGGCAGCGTGCCCTCGCATGGGCGGCGACGGTGGTCGCCTGTCTCTACATGATCAGGATGACCGGCAATCGCCAGATGTGGCTCGGGCTGCTTGCGGCGGGCATTGCAGGGATATGGCTGTTCCGGCGGGGAGTTCGCCGGTTGCGAGAACAGCACTCCACCCCTTGTCGTCACACGCATGCAATGATGGCGGGACTCATGCTCGTTGTACTGATTGCCGTGGCATTCGGCGCCGACAGGGCCTGGCAGAAGTTCGAGCGGGAATGGTCCGGGATTGTCGCCTATCTCTCCGGTGACACGGAGAATGTCGAGATCAATTCGGGCACCGTTCGTCTGATGCTCTGGCGCCACTCCCTGACCGTCGGGGCGGAGCGCCCCTTGCTGGGCTACGGTGGAAACAGCAGCGCACATCTGATCGCCGACTCGAATCTGCCACGGACGATCCGCGATCGTTTCGGTCATCCACACAACTCGTATCTTCAGCTCTGGACCTCCTACGGAATCGGGGCGCCCCTGGTATTCATTGCCATCCTGGGCTGGCTGGCTGTTCGCGTATTCCGGGCCTGGAAGCAAGCGTTTCTCCCCACCGATGCGGCTGCATTCTTCCTCGCGTGGCTGGCCTTCTACGCCGTCGTGAACGTGTTCGAATCCTATGTCTTTTACGACTCGGGGATATTCATGATGATGGTCGTCGGTGGCGCGATCTATTCCGCGACATTGCCTTTCAGGCGATATCTCGCCGGACTTTCTCCCCGCTCATGATCGTTCTTGCATGAATTCGGTGCGGACTTGAATCCATGTGGTCCGCTCGGGCAAGATTCGGCCTCTGATCCGCCGGCCGGTCATCCTTCCATGTCGAAGGTCGTGATCCATATCGGGCTGCACAAGACCGCGACCCGGTTTCTCCAGCGCGCGCTGTTCAACCAGCTTGATCCGCAACGGTTCCTGTTCAATCCGCCGGAGCTGATGGCCGAGCTGCGTCTGGCGCTGCGTCCTCGCGGCCGATCTCCCTCCGGTGATCTGAAGACCGCGGTTGGCCGTGCTCGTGAGCAGGCCGGTCATCGCACCCTGGTCATTTCCGATCCCGAGATATCGGGCAACATGTTCGACAACCATGCCAACTGCGAGGACAACCTGCGGCTGATGCGGGAGATGTTCCCCGAGGCGACAGTCATCTACTTTGTACGCGACCAGGCGGACTGGCTGCACTCGGCCTATCGCCAGGGGCTGGTGAAGGGGCGGTCGGCGCCGATCCAACTGTTTCTGAATTTCCGTGACGGAGACTTCCAGCCCCGCCTCGCCCGCCGCGTCGACCGCATGCGCACGATCGACGCGCGCGGTCTGCGCTTCCTCGAAATCTACCAGGCCTACGCAGAGGCCTACGGTCCGGGACGCGTATATCTGTTGCGGCAGGAGGATCTCCGCCAACGCTGGAAGGAAGTCTCTGCGAGACTAGCCGATGCGCTTGGTGTCGAGGAGCTACCGGAGCCACCTCCGCGTGTCAGTGGCAATCGCGCGTTCTCTGCGCTGGCAATCCGCTTGTTCCATCCGCGCACGATGTGGATGCCCGATCTCGACCGGGTCGAGCTCAGCGATACCGATCAGCCCGGCCACGGAAACTGGTTGATCCATCCCCTGCGCCAGGCGCGTACGATCCTGATTCGCCATGTATTCGATCGGCTGCTGTACATCGACTGGGATCTGCTGGCGCAGGATGGCATGCGGGAGCGGCTTGACCAGTACTATGCCGATGAGCGGGCACGGCTCGAACGGGCGGCCCGAATCATTCTCGAGAAGGGCCCGGGTCCCGCAGCGTTGGCGGCCACGAAGGAGGGGGCCTGACCAGCGTCCGGTACCGGCGACGCGTGTCGTGCAGGCGGCGGAGTTTCCGGTGGCGCGTCGTGAATGCGCTGCACGAACCAACCGGCGTAGCCGGGGATATCCCGTGAAGAGGGCAGTCCCCAGCCGTACAGGTGGCAAGGTGAAAGCGGCAGCGCGGTCAGAGCCGGCCGGAATCGGGCAACAACCCGAGCGTGTTCAGGTACTGCCGCGCGATCACCGAACTGTCGAAACGTGCGACCGCTGCACGCAGTTGTTCGGCGTCCGGCGGATCGGTCAGAGTATAGTCGAGCGCTTCGGCCAGCCGCGCGTCGTCACCCGGGGGAACCAGTCGTCCCCAGCGGCCGTCCTCCAGAATCTCGCGCGGCCCGTTCGGGCAATCGGTGGACACGACCGGGGTGCCCACGGCCATCGCCTCGACCAGCACATTTCCGAACCCTTCCCACCGCGATGACAGTGCGAATACGTCGGCGCCCGCGAGCGCGGCGTAGGGGTGGTCGGTGTGCCCGGCCAGCGTCACGAAGTCGCCGAGCCCCAGTTCCGCGCCCAGCGCGCCCAGTCGATCGCGTTCCTCTCCGTCGCCGAATATCACCAGCCGGGCGGGCCGTCGCTCGCGCAGTCGGCCGAATGCGCGCAACAGCGTCGGAAAATCCTTTGCCGGGGTGAGTCTCCCCATTCCGATGACCAGTGCTTCACCCTGCCGCCGGAACGCGGAAACCGGGTCGACGCCCCGGGCAACGGGGATGCCGCCGGGTGGTATTACGGGGTTGTAAATGACCTCGATCCGTTCGCGGTCAATACCCGTGTAGTCGGCAAAGTCATCGGCCACGCCCCGCGAAACGGCGATGATTCGATCGGCCAGCGGGTACATGCGGCGCATTCGGTGCAGGCGGCGCGTGCGCTTTTCTGCGGGCAATTCGGCGAACTTCATCGAGTAGGTACTGTGAATGACGACCGCGACCCGGGGGTGGGTACCGGCCAGGCGCGCGCTGCGCAAGGCGAGGTGAGTGAGTCTTGGTGTATCCGTGATGACGGCGCTGGGCCGCGCGCGGCGCAGATAGAGCGCCAGCTGTGGAACACCGGTCCATGCGTGCGTGGAACGCAGCCGGCGGACCGTGGCGTGCTGCCGCACGTTGTCCGTGTAATGGCCGCTGTCCTTGTCTATCAGGACATCGACCGAGAACCCCTCGTCGACGAGACAGCGTGACAGGTGATCGAGGACGCGCCCGATACCGCCGCCAAGTTCCGTCGACAGGAGCGTGATCCTTCGATTCGATGCAGTGCCGGTTTTGTGCATGATGGTGCTCGGTGGTACGCCCCGGTGGAGATTCGTGGCGAGGCGCCAGGTCTCGGGTGCGTTCAGTGTCCGATCTGAAGTGCCTCGAGATAGGCGTTCACACTGCGGTCCAGCGTGTAACGCTCGCCGGCCTTGCGCAGCAAGGCTCGATCCAGCGGAGAATCCAGGGTTCGTTCGATCGCTTCGGCAAGCGCCTCGTGGTCGCCGACGGGGACGAGCGGGCCATAACGCCCATCCTCGAGAATCTCGCGGGGCCCGCTTGGACAGTCGGTGGCCACGACCGGGGTGCCCACCGCCATCGCCTCGACCAGCACATTTCCGAACCCTTCCCACGCCGACGAAAGCGCGAACACGGCGCTGGCCTGCATCAGGGGATAAGGGTTGGTCATGAAGCCCGGCAGATCGACGTCTGCCCCGATCTGCAGTTCGCGGGCGTGGGCCAGTAACTCCTCCCGCAGCGGGCCCTCGCCCAGTATGACCAGCCTTGCGGGCCGGCGGGCACGGACGAGCGCAAATGCGCGCAACAGGGTCGGGAAGTCCTTTTGCGGTTGCAGACGTCCGACTCCCAGCACCACGGGCGGCTCTCCCGGAGCGAACCACGGGTGATGAACGGGAGCGCGTGCCTGCTCGAAGATCCCGGGTGAGGCGCTTGGATTCGGTGCCACCCGGATCGAATCCGGAGGCACGTCGATCAGCCGGGCGAGGTCATCGGCGACACCGCGCGAAATGGCGATGATGCCCGCGTTGCGTGGATAGTATCGGCGCAATTGTGCCAGCTGCTTTTCCGCCTTGCGGCGCGGCATGCTCTCCAGTTGACGCGAGATGTGCGTGTTGGCGGTCACGAACAGCCGGGTCGGACTTGCCACCAGGGAACGGGCACGGTGCGCGAGGACGTTGACCCTGACGCGCTGCACCAGCGTCACCGGAGGACGAGCCGTTGCCAGATAACCGGCAAAGCGCGGGACGCCGAAGGCGGCATGAGAGGTGCGGTTGTCGATAACCCGGATGCGGTCGTCGAGCATTTCCCGGTAGGGGCTGTCCGTCTTCCCGAGCACGAGATCCACCTCCACACCGCGCTCGACGAATGCGTTCATCAGGTGGACCCGCATTTTGCCAATACCACCCTGCGCCAGTTCGGACAGGAATACGGCGAGATCCGGTTGCCGGCGCCTGTGGTTCGCGGACTCGTTCATCTGTCGTCTCTTGCTCGCAATATCGTTCGTATCCGATCGCTGAGAAACTTGGCGGTACCGGGAATCAGCGCCAGACACCAGAGGCCTCTGGAATCGATGTCACGATACTGGGACACGAGGCCGATCCCCGCGTGCCAGGAGTAGCGGACATAGGCCGTGCAGGCGGCGTAGCGCTCCTTCCATCCATGAGCGCGGCCGTGCAGATTGACCTCCTCCTCGAAGTATCGACGGTAGCCGCGAGGATTGGCCATCCGCAGGCGGAAACGGTCGGATGACAGGCCGCTCGGCTGATACTCGATCAGCTGGATGACCTCGTTGAAGTAACGCGTGCGGTACCGTTGCGCGAGGTTCTTCCACAGCCAGGATGGCCGCATGTGACGTTCGCCGGGATAGGTGGGATAAGGCAGTTGCCGCAACAGGTCGGTGCGCAACGCACCCTTCTTGTCGCCGCGGATGCGATGTTCCCGCCGCATCGTGGTGTAGTCCGAGTCCATCACGTCCCGGGGAAACCGCGTGCCCGAGATAGTGCCGTCGAAGAATGCAGTGAGTCCCTCTACACCGCAGAATTCCGCGCGTTCTTCGTCCGGAATCGCGCTCCAGTGCGCCTCCAGGCGCTCCAGCGCGTTCGGCGCGAGCATGTCGTCCGAGTCCAGCACGACGAACAGCTCTCCCCGCGCGTGGCGCACGCCGGTATTGTGTGCGGCATGCTTGCCGGCGTTGTCCTGGCGGATGTACTGGACCGGCAGCGAGGTCGAGGTGCGCCAGTCGGAGACGGCATCTTCCGTGGCGTCTGTCGAACCGTCGTCGACGATCACGACCTCGAGGTCCTGGCAGGTCTGGCGTTCGATGCTTTCCAGCGCCCGACGAATCAGGTCGGCGCGGTTGTAGGTCGGGATGAATACCGTGAACCGCGGCCTGGGGGCCATATCGTTGGCGGGGGCCGCATGGGACATGGGAAACGCGGGCTCGGGCCGAAGTGTCGCGTGAGCCTATCACATCGGACCTTCAGCGCGGCTCTCGGCGCGACGGTCACGGGAACAGTGTTGCCCGTTCCGGGAGAAAGCGCGCCCGGATGCGTTCGTTCTCCTCCGCGTACCCTGCCTGAAAGGACGAGCGCTCGTCCGCGGACTGCCAGAATCCATGCGGTGCGTCGTCGGCCGTGAGCCCCGCCAGCAGCCTGCTCCTGGCGATCCGGTTGGCCATGGCGTTATGCCTGCGGGAGAACACGAACGGCAGCAGGCGGCGTTTGATCCGGGCCTCGCGGACGGAGAGGCTCCGATTGATCCAGCCGGGCTCGGCGAGTCCCGCTGTGTCGATGCCAAGTGCCCCGAAAAAGGTTCGGCAAAGAGAGTTGTCCCGGCGCAGATCCTCGTAGATCAGCACGCGCGTGTCGCCGAAGTAGTGCTCGAACCGGTCCAGGTTGTCCTCGTAGCGCAGATGGTGTCGCGTCAGGTCGTCGCGGAAGACCGCGAACGACAACTGGCCGCGCCGCCTGGCCGTTTCGATGTTCTCGATGTAGCTGGAGTGCGCGAAGTCGTCCTGTCGTCGCAGCACCAGTAGCGGCTGCACGTCGAAATCCGCCAGGACGCGGGCGACGCGCTCGAGATAGGCGTCGCGCCCCTGCGCCCAGTCCTCGGCCTCCATCGGCACCGTGTGCCTGCACAATGCCTCCGCGCTGATGAGAATGCTGCGCCCCTCGGCATGCGTGCGCCAGTAGGCCGTGAGCGCGGCGAGCTCGTCCTCGCTCAGCAGTGCACGCTTGCGCGTTCGGGCGATGGAATGGGCCAGGCGGTTGTGCGACCCGAGATCCAGATGCCGCACCGGCGCGTAGGAGGGATACCAGAGCCCGCGCTCCCACAGCGCGTCCGCGTTCGTGTGAGCGAACTTCTGGATGGCGGACGTACCGGTCTTGTGAATTCCGGCGTGCAGTATCAGGCGTGGACGGTTCATGCAGCCGACGTCTCCGGTAAATCGGGTTCGGTGCGAGGGCTTTCGGCACTCTTCGCCGTGCGGGGGGCGACCGTACCAGGTGTGTCCCCGGTCACGGCACCGAGTCGGGCCGGACAACGCGGCGTGTTATCGTTGCGCGTCGCCCGCCGCGGCTGCCGTGGTACCGGGCTCATCCCTCGTTCTTCGGACTGCCTGCGCAGGTTATCATGAGTTCACCGCACTGCACGCTGTTCGCGACCACCTCCGGGCACAGCGGTGTCGACCGCCAGTTCCGGCATCTCGCGGAATACTTCGCGGCCGCGGGTCTGCGTGTGGATGTCCTGCGAGTGCGCAACCATGGCCCCCGCGTCGATGCCGCACCCGGCATCCGCTCGCTCGAGCTGCCCGCTGCCCACGCATGGACGAGTCTCTTCGCCCTGGTGCGCTATCTGCGCCGGGAGCGCCCCGCGGTCCTGCTCAGTGACAAGGACAAGGTCAACCGGATTGTCCTCCTCGCCCGCCTGCTGGCGCGGGTGGATACGCGGGTGGCCCTGCGGATCGGCACCACGGTATCGGTGAACCTGCAGCACCGCGGGGTGTTCGAACGTCTCGTCCAGCGCTGGTCCATGCGGCATCTGTACCGGTACGCTGAACGAATCATCGTGCCGTCGGCCGGTGCAGCGCACGATCTGGCCGAGGTGGCCCGGTTGCCCCTTGCGCGCATTTCCGTACTGCCGAACGCCGTTGTCCCGGAGGACCTCGCGGATCGTGCACGCGAAGCGGTATCGCCGCCCTGGCCGGAGAACCCGGACGCGGTGCTGCTGGTCACCGCGGGTGCGCTCATTCCGCGCAAGGACATCCCCACGCTGCTGCGGGCGGTCGCGCTGTTGCGCGAGCGGCGGGAGGTGCGTCTGGTCGTGCTCGGACGCGGGCCGGAGCGGGAGGTGCTCGAGCGACAGGCCGGGGCGCTCGCGCTCGCCGATGCGGTCCATTTCGCGGGTTTCTGCGCCAATCCGTATGCATGGATCGCCCGCGGCGATTGCTACGTGCAGGCTTCGCGCTGGGAGGGATTCGGCATTGCCCTGGTCGAGGCGCTGGCGCTCGGCATCCCGGTCGTGTCGACGGATTGCCCGA
>CAYZHJ010000111.1:0-9257 GCA_964478305.1 uncultured Ectothiorhodospiraceae bacterium | reverse complement strand
GGCGCTGGGGATCTGGCTGGAACATCACGGCCGGTAGAGACCGCCGGCCGCCGGAAAGCTCCCTTCGGTCGCGTTCCGGCCTACATCGCGTTCCGACCCGTGGGGATTGGTCGCGCCTTGACGGGCGTAGGCCGGATTGCGACCGGACGCGGTGGTGGTGTTTCCGGATGCCGCCGCGCGTTCGGCCGGCACGGCCGGAGCCATCCGGCGTTCAATTCGGGTGACGCGACGGCGGGTTTCGTTGGCAACGCCGGAAAGCTCCCTTCGGTCGCGTTCCGGCCTACATCACATTCCGGCCCACGGCGAGTGTCCGCGCATTGGCAGGCGTAGGCCGGATTGCGACCGGACACGGTGGTGGTGCTTCCGGATGCCGTCGCGCGTTCGGCCGGCACGGCCGGAGCCATCCGGCGTTCGGGTCGGCCGGCGCGATGGCGTTTCGATGGCGGCGCCGGAAAGCTCCCTTCGGTCGCGTTCCGGCCTACATCGCGTTCCGACCCGCGGGGATTGGTCGCGCCTTGACGGGCGTAGGCCGGATTGCGACCGGACACGGCGGTGGTGCTTCGGAATGCCGCCGCGCGTTCGGCCGGCACGGCCGGAGCCATCCAGCGTTTGATTCGGATGACGCGAAGGCGGGTTTCGTTGGCAACGCCGGAAAGCTCGCTCCGCTCGCGTTCCGGCCTACTTGCCGATGCAGAAACGGCCGAAGATCTCGCCCAGCAGGTCCTCGCTGGTGACGCGGCCGGTGATTGCGGCGAGCTCGTCCTGGGCCCGCCGGAGGCGTTCGGCGATCAGCTCGCCGGCGGCGCTGTCGCGGAACTCGGCTGCCGCCGCTTCCACCTCGGCCGCGGCGCGATCGAGCGCGTCCAGGTGCCGGCGGCGGGCACTGAAAATGCCCTCGTGCGCGGCCGCGCCCAGCGTGCGGCGCAGGTGCTCCCGCAACGCATCCAGCCCGGCACCGGTCTCGGCCGACACTCGGAACACGTTCCGCCCCTCGGCATCGGCCTCGGCACCTTCCGGCTCGCCAGCGAGATCGATCTTGTTGCGGATCAGGTCCACCGGGATCCCTTGCGCGAATGCCGCGGAGTCGCCGCGGGGGTCGGTCGCATCGATCACCAGCAGGATCCGGTCGGCGCCGTCGGCTGCCGCGCGTGCCCGCCGCACACCCTCGCTCTCCACCGGGTCGTCGGTGTCGCGCAGGCCGGCCGTGTCGATCACGGTCAGCGGCACGCCCTCGATGCGGATGCTCTCGCGCAGGGTGTCGCGGGTGGTGCCGGCGATCGCGGTGACGATCGCGGCCTCGGCGCCGGCGAGGCGATTCAGCAGGCTGGACTTGCCGGCGTTGGGGGCGCCGGCGATGACCACGGTCTGGCCCTCGACCAGGCGCCGGCCCTCGGCGGCGGCGGCACGGGTCTCGGCCAGCGCGGCGCGCAGGCGCTCGACCCGGTCGGCGAGCTCGGGATCGGCGAGGAAGTCGATTTCCTCCTCGGGGAAGTCGAGCGTGGCCTCGATCCAGGCCCGCAGGCCGGTGAGCTGCTCCAGCAGGTCCTCGACGCGGCGCGAGAACACCCCTTCCAGCGAACGCATCGCGGCCCGCGCGCCCGCACGGTCGGAGGACTCGATCAGGTCGGCCACGGCCTCGGCCTGGGCGAGGTCCATGCGGCCGTTGAGAAAGGCGCGCTCGCTGAACTCGCCGGGGCGGGCGGCCCGCGCGCCCAGTTCGAGCACGCGCGCGAACAGGGCATCAAGCACGGCCGGCCCGCCGTGGCCGTGCAGCTCGAGCGTGTCCTCGCCGGTGTAGGAACCCGGCCCCGGCAGCCACAGCACCAGGCCGCGGTCGATCGCCTCGCCGTCGGCCGCGCGGAAGGTGCGCAGGGCGGCGCTGCGGGCCGGGGGCAGGGGCGGCGCCACGGCGGCGCCGATGGTGCCGGCATCGGGCCCGCTCAGGCGCAGGATGCCGATGCCGCCGTGACCCGGCGGCGTCGCCGGGGCGGCGATCGTGTCCGGGCGCGGGGCGCGGTTCATGGTCGGCGTGCGCGGGTCAGCCGGACTTCGTCACCGGCTTGCCGTCGCCCACGATGTAGCGGGTGATGTAGTACTGCTGCGCGATCGACAGGAGGTTGTTGGTCAGCCAGTACAGCACCAGCCCCGAGGGGAAGAAGGCGAAGAAGACCGTGAAGACGATCGGCAGCGCGGTGAATATCTTCTGCTGCAGCGGGTCCACCGGTGCCGGATTGAGCTTCTGCTGCGCCCACATCGACGCGCCCATCAGCAGCGGCAGCACGTAGAACGGATCGCGCGCCGACAGGTCGTTGATCCACAGGCCGAACTCCGCGTGACGCAGCTCGACGGTGCCGAGCAGCATCCAGTAGAGCGCGATGAAGACCGGGATCTGCACCAGGATCGGCAGACAGCCGCCGAGCGGGTTGATCTTCTCCTTCTTGTACAGGTCCATCATGGCGCGACCCATCTTCTCGCGGTCGTCGCCGTAGCGTTCGCGCAGCTGCTGAATCTTCGGCTGCAGCTTGCGCATGCGCGCCATGGAGCGATAGCTCTTCTCGGACAGCTTGTAGAACAGGACCTTGATCATCAGGGTGAGGATGACGATCGCCCAGCCCCAGTTGCCGACGTAGTCGTGGATCCAGTCGAGAACCACGAACAGCCACTTGGCGACAAAGCCCAGGTAGCCGTAGTCGATGGTCAGCGGCAGGCCGGCGGCGACCGGCTCGAGGTATTCAGCCACCTTCGGGCCGATGTAGAGCCGGGTGGCCAGGCGTCCGGACTCGCCCGCCGCGATGCGGACGGCGCTCGAGGCCATGCCGATCACGTAGCGCGAGTCATCCTCGCCGACCTGCATGGTGTAGAAGGTGTTGGTCTCGTCGGGGTCGGGCGTCCACGCCGCCAGGAAGTAATGCTCGACCATCGCGGTCCAGCCGCCCTCGACCTGCTTGCGCAGCGGCTCGTCGGCGATGTCGTCGAAACTGACCTTCTCGTACTTGTCTTCCTCGCTGTAGTAGGCGGCGCCGAAGAAGGTCGGCAGCAGCGCCATGCCGCCGCCGTCCTCGGTCTGGCGCCGCTGGAGCTGGCGATACTGCCGCCCGGTCCATGCCTGTTCGGCCTCGTTGCGGATCTCGAAGGCGACATCGACCGCGTAACTGCCGCGATGGAAGGTGTAGATCTTGCGCACCTCGACGCCGTTCTCGCGCCAGATCAGCGGTACCGAGATCGAGTCCTCGCCTTCCGCCAGGCGGTAGTCGCCGCGCTCGGCCGTGTAGTCGGCATGGTGGGTGGGCGCGGGTACATCGCTGGCCTGGAGTCCCGCCTGGGCAACGAACAGGTTGCCGTCGGTATCGCTCAGCAGTTCGATCGGGGTCTGCGATCCGAGTTCGGACTTGTAGGCCCGCAAGCGGGCCTGGCGCACGTCGCCGCCGCGGGTGTCGAGCGTGACATCGAGCACGTCGGTGACGACCCGGATGCGCTCGCCGCGCTGCAGCATGCTCGGCTGGCCGGGCATGCCGCCCGTGTCGGACACGTCGGGGGTGTCGGGGGCACCTTCGGCAGCCGTTCCCTCTGCCTGCTCCAGCGGCGCGTCGGGAACGTCCTGCTCTGCCGCCGGCGGTGCGGATGTCTCCTGGCGCGCGGGCTCGTCCGGCCGCGGCCCGTAATCGACCTGCCAAGTCTGCCAGATCACCAGGATCAGCAGGCCGAGCGCACCGTAGAGTAACAACCGCTGGTTATCCATCGCTGGTTACTGCTCCGGGTCGCGTGCGCTCCTGGCGCGGCGTTCGACAAGTGCCCATTGACGATCGATGCTGGTGCGCAAGGCTTCGCGCGCGGCGTTGCCCGCCGCCGGCTTCGGCATCACCACGATGTCGTGACCGCCCAGCCGCTCGCGCCAGACGCGGAATCGCTCCCGGACGATGCGCTTGAACCGATTGCGCCGGACCGCGCTGCCGATCCTGCGCTTGCCGACGGCCAGGCCGAGGCGCGGCTCGCCCAGGCCGTTGGGACGGACAAGAACGGTGACGAGCTCATCCCCGAAGCGGATCGGTTGCGCAAAGACGTTGCGAAAATCCGCCGCCCTGACCAGCCGGGCCGCGCGCGGAAACCTCGGCACCCGGCAGCCTCGCCCGTGCGCGGTCGCGCGATTCAGGCCGACAGGCGATGGCGGCCCTTGGCCCGGCGCGCACGCAGGATGGCGCGGCCCGAGCGAGTGGCCATGCGGGCACGGAAACCGTGATTGCGCTTGCGGCGCAGATTGCTGGGCTGGAAAGGTCGCTTCATCACCTGGTCCCTGAGTCTTCGTCGTCGCCCGAGCGGGCGAAGGCAAGCGCCGAATCGTAGCCGTGCGCCGGCTGCCGGTCAATGGCTGTGCCGCATGACGAATGCTCCCGGCAACCTGTGGATCGACCGTGGCAAGGCGCGTACACTGATCGGCCACCCGGTACCGACGATGATTTCAGCGGTGCGCCGATGCGGGAAGCGAGCGCGCAACCGCGAACCTGCGTGAACGGGCCGTTCGGGCTCCGGGATTCATTCTGTTGCCAACCCGTTGCGTCGGGGGACATGGGCCAGTGGGTGCCGCCGCCTGGAAACGCTGCCTGGACGAACTCGAACGAGACCTGTCCGAACAGCAGCTCAATACGTGGATTCGTCCGCTGCAGCCCAACCTGGAAGACCGGGTCCTGACCCTGTATGCGCCCAACCGGTTCGTGCTGGACTGGGTACGCGAACACTTCATGGAACGCATCGAGCAGACCGTCACCACGGTGCTCGACGGCGCCGCCGATCGGGTGGTGCTGGCGATCGGCAGCCATGCACGGCCCGCCGCCACGAACCCCGCGCCCGGGCAAACCACCACGGCCGACCAGGCACCGGCCGCGAACACGCGCGAGCATGTCCGGCTTCCGGGCATCGAGCACAACATCAATCGCGAATTCACCTTCGAGACCTTCGTCGAGGGCAAGTCGAACCAGCTCTGTCGCGCGGCTTCGCTGCAGGTCGCCGACAATCCGGGGCGCGCGTACAACCCGCTGTTCATCTACGGCGGCGTGGGCCTGGGCAAGACCCACCTGATGCACGCGGTCGGCAACGGCATGCTGGCAAACACCCCGAATGCGCGCGTTGTCTACCTGCATTCCGAGCGCTTCGTCGCCGACATGGTCAAGGCGCTGCAACGCAACGCGATCAACGAGTTCAAGCGATTCTATCGCTCGCTCGACGCGCTGCTGATCGACGACATCCAGTTCTTCGCCCGCAAGGAGCGTTCCCAGGAGGAGTTCTTCCACACCTTCAATGCCCTGCTCGAGGGCGATCAGCAGGTGATACTCACCTGCGACCGCTACCCGAAGGAGGTCGACGGACTGGAGGAGCGCCTGAAGTCGCGTTTCGGCTGGGGCCTGACCGTGGCGATCGAGCCGCCCGAGCTCGAGACGCGGGTGGCGATCCTGCATCGCAAGGCCGAGCAGGCGGAGATCGAGCTCCCCGACGAGGTGGCGTTCTTCATCGCCAAGCGGATCCGCTCCAACGTGCGCGAGCTCGAGGGGGCGTTGCGACGCGTCGTCGCCAATGCCCATTTCACCGGCCGGCCGATCACGCTGGATTTCGCGCGCGAGGCCCTGCGCGACCTGATCGCCCTGCAGGACAAGCTGGTCACGGTCGAGAACATCCAGAAGACGGTCGCGGAGTACTACAAGATGCGTGTCGCCGACCTGCTGTCGAAGCGGCGCAGCCGCTCGATCGCCCGGCCGCGCCAGCTCGCGATGGTGCTCGCCAAGGAGCTCACCAATCACAGCCTGCCCGAGATCGGCGACGCCTTCGGTGGACGCGATCACACGACCGTGATGCATGCCTGCCGCAAGATCGCGGAACTGCGCGAGTCGGACTCGCGCATCGAGGAGGATTACGCCAACATGATCCGGATACTGACCAGTTGAGCGCCGTAACAACCGGTGCGGGACCTGTGGATATCCTGTTGAGCGTCCGCGAGCGGAATTGCGGGACGAGACTTGCCCACAACCCATGCACAGGCTGTCAGGATCTTTCCGGTGCCGGGCTGCACAGGAAAACGAGAAAGCAAGTTATTGATTTAAATGGAAAATACGGTTTCCGCCCCCAGGCGAAGCCGCCCGTAATAATAACAACAGGCTTTTAAATACATAATCTTGTAAACAACAGGGAACATGCGATGAAACTCGAGCTTGCCCGCGAAACCCTACTCAAGCCCCTCCAGCAGGTGATCGGTGCCGTGGAGCGGCGTCAGACCATGCCCGCGCTGGGGAATGTGCTTCTCTCCGCCGGCGATCATGGATTGCAACTGACGGCAACCGATCTGGAAGTGGAGCTGCGGGCCACGATCGAGCTTTCGGTCGAGCAGCCCGGGGAAACGACCCTCTCGGCGCGCAAGCTGCTCGACATCTGCCGCAATCTGCCCCAGGGGGCCGACATCTCCATCGAGATGGACGGGGAACGGGTCCGGGTCCGGTCCGGCCGCAGCCGCTTCACCCTGGCGACCCTGCCGCCCGGCGAGTTTCCCCTGGTCGACGAGCTCCAGGGACCGGTCGAGCTGGCGCTGCCGCAGGCGGATCTGCGCCGCGGCATCGACAGCATCGCCTTCGCCATGGCCCAGCAGGACGTGCGCTATTACCTCAACGGCATGCTGGTGGAACTGGCGGAGAATCGTCTGCGCACCGTCGCGACCGACGGGCACCGCCTGTCGCTGTGCGAGATCGACGCCAGCCTGCCCGAGATGCAGGAGCAGCAGGTCATCGTGCCCCGCAAGGGAATCCACGAGCTGGGCCGGCTGCTCGACCCCGAGTCCGACGAGCCGGCCCGCATCCGTCTCGGCTCGACCCACATCCAGGTATCGCTGCCCGGGCTGCGCTTCACTTCCAAGCTGATCGACGGCCGTTTCCCCGACTACAGCCGGGTGGTGCCCGAGGAAGGCAGCAACGTGCTGAGCATCGATCGGGAGACCCTGCGGCAGTCGCTGGCCCGGATCTCGATCCTGTCGAACGAGAAGTTCAAGGGCGTGCGGCTGGTGATGTCGGACGCGGGCCTGCGCATCCAGACCAACAACCCGGAGCAGGAAGAGGCCGAGGAGGAGGTCGAGGCGCAGTACACGGGCGAGGCGCTGGAGATCGGCTTCAACGTGGTCTACCTGCTGGACATCCTGTCCAGCCTGGAATCGGACGAAGTGCGCATCCAGTTCAATGATTCCAGCAGCAGTTGCCTGGTGACCGATTCCGGCCCCACCCAGTGCCGGCACGTGGTCATGCCGATGCGGCTGTAGCGCGCCGCGCTCCGGTCTTCGGGCGTTCATGCGGATCACGGCACTCGACGTGCGCGATGTGCGCTGCATCGAGGCCGCGGCGCTCGAGCCCGCGCCGGAGGTCAACGTGATCGTCGGCGACAACGCCGCCGGCAAGACCAGTCTGCTCGAATCGATCCACCTGCTCGGTACCGGCCGTTCGTTCGCCGCGAGCCGTCCCAGCCGGATGGTCCGCACCGGGGCCGGCCCCTTGCGGGTGGTGGCACGGGTGCAGGAAGGGCTGTCGCCCCACCGTCTGCATCGACTGGGCCTGGAACGGGCGGCCACGGGACCGGCGACGATGCGGCGCGACGGCGAGGACGTCGACCGGATTGCCGAAATGGCGCGCCTGCTGCCGGTGGTCCCGGTTCATCCCGACAGCCACGAACTCGTTTCGGGCGGGCCCGGTACCCGCCGGCGGTTGCTCGATCAGGGACTGTTCCACGTGGAACCATCCTTTCACGCCGCGTGGCAGCGTTATCGACGTTGCCTGGCGCAACGCAATGCACTCCTGCGCTCCACGACGAGCCCCGCCGCCGAGCTGGAGGTCTGGGAGGGAGAACTCGCCGAGGCGGGAATCCGCATGGACGAGTTGCGTCGTGCCTACGTGGCGGAGCTCGCCCGGGTGATCGAGCATCGAGCGCCCGCCCTGGTGGGCGGCGAAGTCGCCGTGACGCTCGATTATCGGCGGGGCTGGCCGGAGGGCAGCGAGCTTCGCGAGAGTCTCCGCAAAAGCCGGCCGCGCGATCGGGAACAGTCCGCGACCACCGTGGGTCCGCACCGGGCGGATCTGATCCTGCGCTGGAACGACCGCAACAGTCGTCAGCGGGTCTCGCGGGGCCAGCAGAAGCTGCTCGTCTATCTGCTGCGGCTGGCGCAGGCGGAGCAGCTTTCCCGGTCCACCGGTGAGGGCTGCATCCTGTTGCTCGACGATCTGGCGGCGGAGCTGGACGCCGAACGCCGCGAGAGCGTGCTCGCCCTGGCGGTCGATGTGGGAGCCCAGGTGTTCATCACGGCGGTCGAGATCGACATGCTGCCGCTGGGCTCGATCAAGGGTTTTTCGGTGTTCCACGTGGAACAGGGAAGGGTGTCTGAAGTGCTACAATAGTCGCTTCACCCAGGGAACACGCAGATGACCGACGCACCGCTGTACGACTCCTCCCGAATCAAGGTCCTCAAGGGGCTCGACGCCGTTCGCAAGCGGCCGGGCATGTACATCGGCGATACCGATGACGGCACCGGCCTGCACCACATGGTGTTCGAGGTCGTCGACAATTCGATCGACGAGGCGCTTGCCGGGCACTGCACCGAAATCCGGGTGATCATCCACGACGACGAGTCGATTACCGTGATCGATGACGGGCGTGGCATCCCGGTCGACCTGCACAAGGAGGAGGGCCGCTCCGCGGCGGAGGTCATCATGACCGTGCTCCATGCGGGCGGCAAGTTCGACGACAATTCCTACAAGGTTTCGGGCGGCCTGCACGGCGTCGGCGTGTCCGTGGTCAATGCCCTGTCGGCGCAGTTGCGCCTCACCATCCATCGCGACGGCCACGTCCACCGGCAGGAATACGATCACAGCGTGCCCGTCTCCGATCTCGCCGTCATCGGCAATACCGACACGAGCGGCACCGAGATCCACTTCAAGCCGGATCCGGGCATCTTCACCAACATCGAGTTCCACTACGACGTGCTCGCGCGCCGGTTGCGCGAACTGTCGTTCCTGAACTCCGGCGTCCGCATCGCGCTGACGGACGAGCGGACCGGCAAGGAGGACGTGTTCGAATACCAGGGCGGCATCCGCGCCTTCGTCGAGCATCTCAATCGCAACAAGGCGCCGCTGCATCCCACGGTGTTCCATTTCTCGGCCGAGAGCGGCGACATCGTGGTGGAAGCCGCGCTGCAGTGGAACGACTCCTACCAGGAGAACATCTTCTGCTTCACCAACAAC
>CAYZHJ010000110.1:0-9310 GCA_964478305.1 uncultured Ectothiorhodospiraceae bacterium | reverse complement strand
GCGGTGGCGGACGAAATGCTGCCGCCGATTGCCGCGGCGCTGATCGAGCAGGGCATCGAGCTGCGCGGCTGCCCCGAGAGCCGCCGGCGGGTGGCCGGCATCGGCGAGGCGACCGAGGAGGACTGGTCCACCGAGTACCTCGGCCCGGTGCTGGCGGTGCGGGTGGTGGACGGCCTCGATGCCGCCATCGATCACATCGAGTGTCACGGCTCGCACCACACCGACGCCATCGTCACCGAGCACTGGACCCGTGCCCAGCGCTTCCTGCAGGAAGTCGACTCCTCGTCGGTGATGGTCAACGCCTCGACCCGCTTCGCCGACGGTTTCGAGTACGGCCTCGGCGCCGAGATCGGCATCAGCACCGACAAGCTGCACGCGCGCGGCCCGGTCGGGCTCGAGGGCCTGACCACGCAGAAGTACATCGTCCTCGGCGAAGGACAGGTGCGTACATGAGCCGTCGCCACGGCCCGGGTCCGGTGGTCTGAATGCGGCGCATCGGCCTGCTCGGCGGCACCTTCGATCCCGTCCACTTCGGCCACCTGCGCCCGGCCGTGGAGGCACGCGCCGCGCTCGCGCTGGACGAGCTGCGGCTGCTGCCCTGCCGGGTGTCGCCGCTGCGCGACGAGCCGGCGGCGCCGGCCGGGGCACGGCTGGAAATGCTGCGCCTGGCGGTGGCGGAGCAGGACGATCTCGTCGTCGATGCGCGCGAGTTCGAGCGCCGGCCGCCGTCCTACACGGTCGACACGCTGACGGAACTGCGCCGGGAGCTGCCCGACGCCCGGCTGTATTTCATCATGGGCGCCGATGCCTTCGCCGGCTTCGACCGCTGGCGGCGTCACGAGGACATCCTCGAGCTGGCTCACCTGGTCGTCACCCGGCGCCCGTCCGCGCCGCGCGACATCCCGTCCGGACTGGCGGAACGCGTCACCGAGCAGCCGGCGGACCTGGAGCACGCCGCCGCCGGCCGGGTGCTGCTGCTGACTGTCACCCAGCTCGACATCAGCGCCACCGGCATCCGCCGGCTCGCGGCGGCGGGCGGCGATCTGCGCTATCTCATGCCGGAACCGGCCCGGCGCTACCTGGAACAGAACCGACTCTACCGCAGGATCCCGAATGAAGACCGAAGCACTGGCTGAGCTGGTCGTGAACGCGCTCGACGACCTCAAGGGAGTCGACATCACCACCATCGACGTGCGCGACAAGACCTCGGTGACGGACACGCTGGTGATCGCCAGCGGTACCTCGGAGCGGCATGTGCGCTCGCTGGCCGACCGCGTACTGGACAACGCGCGCGCCGCCGGCGTGAGGCCGCTCGGCGTCGAGGGCGAGCAGGGCGGCGAGTGGCTGCTGCTGGACCTGGGCGACGTGGTCGTGCACGTGATGCTTCCCGAGAAGCGCGACTTCTACAACCTGGAGAAGCTCTGGTCGCTGGACACGCGCGGGGCGGCCGCCGGCGACGAGCACTGATGCGCTTTCATCTCGTCGCCGTCGGCACGCGCATGCCGGACTGGGTCAGTGCGGGCTTCGAGGAGTATGCCCGCCGGCTGCACGGCGGCGCCCGCCTGCAGCTCCACGAGATCGCGCCCGCTGCCCGCAAGGGGGGCAACACGGAACCGGTTCGGGCAATGGAGGAGGAGGCCGGGCGTATCCGTCGCGCATTGCCCGCCCGGGCACGTGTGGTTGCGCTCGACGCCGGTGGCCGCATGCTCGACACCGAGGCGGTCGCCGAACGGCTGCGCGACTGGAACCGGGAAGGCGCCGAGGTGGCGTTCGTGGTCGGCGGGCCCGACGGCCTCGCCCCCGATCTGCTCGCCGAGGCCGGCGAACGCTGGTCGCTGTCGGCCCTGACCCTGCCACACGCGCTGGTGCGCATCGTGCTGGCCGAGCAGCTCTACCGCGCCCTGTCGATCCTGCACAACCATCCCTATCATCGATGAGCGATTTCGTCCTCGCCTCGCGCTCGCCGCGCCGGCGCGAACTGCTGGCCGGCCTCGGCCTGTCCTTCGACTGCGTCCCTGCCGACATCGACGAGAGCCGCCGGGCGAACGAGGCGGCCGCGGATTTCGTCGCGCGGCTGGCGCGGGAAAAGGCCGCCGCCGCCTCCGCGGGACGGCCGGTGCTGGGTGCCGACACGGAAGTCGTGATCGACGACGAGACCCTCGGCAAGCCCGCCGACGAGGCCGCCGCGCTGTCCATGCTCGAGCGCCTGTCGGGGCGCACGCACGAAGTCCTCACCGGCATCGCCGTCACCAATGGCGACCGCACCGAAAGCCGGGTCGTGCGAACGGTCGTCACCCTGCGCGAAACCACCGCCGCCGAGCGCGCCGCCTACTGGGCCAGCGGCGAGCCCGCCGACAAGGCCGGCGCCTATGCCATCCAGGGGCTGGGGGCGATCTTCGTCGCGCACATCGAGGGGTCTTACACGAATGTCGTGGGGTTGCCCTTGTTCGAGACCGTCGAACTGCTTGGACAATTCGAAATCGACGTGCTGGAAAGAGGGCACCTGTAGGTTGGGCCGACGAAGGAGGCCCAACATGGGCGCTCGGATGTTCTGTTGGGCCTCCTTCGTCGACCCAACCTGCGACTGCCATCCGCCATCCGCCCTTGTGACCCCGTACCCCCAAAGTCAATAATCGAAGCCGAATGCCACCCGTCGCCCCATCGACCCCGGACACCCGCATGAGAAACGAGGAAATCCTCATCAACGTGACGCCGCAGGAAACGCGCGTGGCCATGGTCGAGAACGGGGTGCTGGTGGAGCTCGTCATCGAGCGGGCCCGGCGCCGTGGCCTGATCGGCAACATCTACAAGGGCAAGGTGGTGCGGGTCCTGCCGGGCATGGAGGCCGCGTTCATCGATCTCGGGCTCGAGCGGACCGCGTTCCTGCACGTGTCCGATATCGCCGGCAGCGACAGGAACAACCGGGCGGAAGCCGTCGTCGCCGATGAGGACGCGATCGGCAAGGCCACTTCGCCGGTTCCTCTGGCCAACGGCTATCCACCGATCAGCGAGCTGCTGCACGAGGGTCAGGAACTGCTGGTCCAGGTGATCAAGGAACCGCTGGGGACCAAGGGAGCGCGCCTGACCAGCCATCTGACGATTCCGTCGCGTTACATCGTGCTGATGCCGAACGATCCCAACATCGGCGTTTCGAGCAAGATCGAGGACGAATCCGAACGCAGCCGCCTGCGCGATGCGCTGGAGCGTCATGTCGATCCCGAACGCGGCTGGGGCTGGATCCTGCGCACGGCAGCGGAGGGCGCACCCGAAGAGGCGCTGGTCTCCGATATGCGGCTGCTGGAGAAACTCTGGACCGCCACGCGCGAGCGTGCGATCACCGCGCCGACCGGCGCCGTGGTACACGAGGATCTGCCGCTGCCGCTGCGTACCCTGCGCGACATCGTCGGGCGCAAGGTCGATCGCATCCGGGTCGATTCGGAGGAGGTGCACGCGCGCATGAGCCGCTTCGCGACCCAGTTCCTGCCCGAGGTCGCCGATCGCGTCGAGCATTACGGCGGCGACCGGCCGATCTTCGAGATCTACGGCATCGAGGAGGAAATCCAGCGGGCGCTGGAGCGCAAGGTGCAACTCAAGTCCGGCGGCTACCTGATCATCGACCAGACCGAGGCGATGACGACCATCGACATCAACACGGGCGCCTTCGTCGGCCACCGCAACCTCGAGGAGACGATCTTCAAGACCAACCTGGAGGCGGCACAGGCGATCGCGCGCCAGCTCCGGCTGCGCAATCTCGGCGGCATCATCATCATCGATTTCATCGACATGAGCGAGCCCGAGCACCGGCGCAAGGTGCTGGGCGCGCTGGAGAAGGCGCTGGAGGAGGACCATGCGCGCACGCAGGTGTGCAACGTTTCCAGCCTCGGCCTGGTCGAGATGACCCGCAAGCGTACCCGCGAGAGCCTCGAGCACGTGCTGTGTCAGCCCTGCCCCGTGTGTTCCGGGCGCGGTTCGATCAAGTCGCCGGAGACGGTGTGCTACGAGATCTTTCGCGAGATCCTGCGAGAGGCGCGTCAGTTCGACGCACGCCAGTTGATGGTGCTGGCCTCGCAGGAGGTGGTCGACATGCTGCTCGACGAGGAATCCAACAGCCTCGCCGAACTGGAGGCCTTCATCGGCATCCCGACCCGCCTGCAGGCCGAGGCACTGTATGCGCCGGAACAGTTCGATGTTGTCCTGGTATAGCCCTTGAGTGCGGACTCGCGACATTCCGGCAGCGCCGGGGCGCTGAAACGTCTCATCCGTCGTCTGCGGATGTGGACCGGACTCCTGTTCGCCTCCGGACTGATTCTCGCCGCCGTGCTGCTGACACTGGCGCGTCTCCTGCTCCCGTTCGCCTCCGAGTACCGTGCCGAGCTCGAACAGCGGGTCGAGTCGTATCTCGGGACGGAGATCTCGATCGCCGAGCTCGATATCGGCTGGCACGGTTTCGTTCCGCGGATGCAACTGACCGATGTGGTGGTCGAGGGAGCGGCGGGCCGGGAAACGGTCGCGTTCGAGCGTGCCTACGTTACCCTGTGGCCGGCCTGGGACGACGGCGCGCCGCGACTGCGCGTCACCGACATCTCCCTGCTCGGTTTCGAGCTGTCGCTGCGAATCGACGAGCGCGGCCGCATTCACGCGCTCGGTGCGCTGGTGGATCCGGCGCACCTGGTCCCCGGCGAGCTGGCGGATACGGCGCTTGCCGGCGTGTTCGAGGTGAGCCGGCTGCAATTGCTGGACACCACGCTGTTGCTGACCGGGCCGGACGGGGAGACGAGCCGCTGGCGCGACATCGACCTGCGGCTGGCCAACGCCGGCGACCACCATCGCCTGTCGGTGGTGATGACGCCACCGGGGCAGTGGGGCAAGAGCTTGCGGGGCCTGCTGGAATTCAAGGGAAAACCGACTGCCTACCGTGAGTGGCGCGCCCGGCTGTTCGTCGAGGGTGAGGCCCTGGCGCTGGAACGTTGGTCGGGGCTGTTGCCGAATGCGCCGCTGCGGTTCGGCGACGGCCGGCTCGATGTCACCCTCTGGAGTGACTGGAACGAGGGCCGGCTCGTCGATGTGCAGGCGGACGTCGAGACCGAGGACCCCGCGCTCGCGACGGCGGGCGGGGAGGATGCGACGGTCCGGTTCGAGCGGCTCGACGGCAGGCTGCGCCTGTGGCAACCGTCGGCATCGCAGTGGCAGCTCGATGTCGACGGCCTGCAGGTCCGGCGGGACGGCCGCGACTGGAGCGGGGACGGTCTCAGCCTCGCGCGCGAGGACGGCGGTGGCTGGCGGCTTGCGGCGGATTTCCTGCGGTTCGAGGATCTCGTGGCGGTGGGATGGTTGCTGCCGCTGGATGAGAGCGTGCAGGAACGGCTCTCCGACCTGAGTCCCCACGGCGACGTGCGGAGGCTGTCGCTGGCCGCGGGTCCCGACGACGATTTCCGCCTGCGGGCCGATTTCCGTGATATCGGCTGGTCGGCCGACAGTCGCATCCCCGGCATGAGCGGGCTCGACGGTCGCGTTCGCATGAGTGCCGCTGGCGGCGTGATCGAACTGGAATCGAGCGGAGTCGGTTTCCATGGTCCGCGCTTGTTCCGCGAGCCGCTGCAACTGCAGGAGCTGAGTGCATTGGTGCGTATCACGTCCGGCGAGAACGGGCTGGTCCTGAACGCGCCCCGCGTGCACGTGCGCAACGAGGACCTGCGCGGCCGCGGCCGCGCGCGCGTCCGGCTTGCCGAGGGGGAATCACCGCTGCTGGACCTGCACTTCGTCTACGAGGACGGCGTCGCCACGGCCGCATCGGGCTACCTGCCGACCGGCATCATGCCGTCGCCGGTGGTGTCCTGGCTGGACCAGGCATTTCGCGCCGGCCGGGTCGAGCAGGGCAGTTTCATCCTCCACGGAAATATCGACGATTTCCCCTTCCGGGAGCACTCGGGGGTGTTCGATGTCCGTTTCGACGTGGCCGATGTCACGCTGCATTACGCCGACGGCTGGCCTGCCATCGAGGAGCTCGATGCCCGGGTCCGTTTCGCCGGCGCCGGGCTGGATATCGGGCTCGAGCGCGGCAGCGTGAACGGGCTGCGCCTGCAGCGGGGCCGGGCGCGTTTCGCCGACCTGGCGCAGGGACGGCTCGAGGTGGATGCCGAGGGGGACGGCCCGGTGAACCGCATGCTCGAAGTGATCAACGAAAGTCCGCTGGCATCGCGTTTCGGGCCCGTCTTCGGCGGAGCCCGCGGCGAGGGGACGGCCGGACTCGCGCTGACGCTGTCGATACCGGTCAGGGAAGTCGCGGCGACCCGTGTCGATGGCGAGGTTCGGTTCGCCGATACCAGCCTGGCGCAACCCCGGCACGATCTCGCCTTCGAGCATCTCGCCGGCAGCGTGCACTTCACCGAACGCTCGGTGTCGATCGATGGCCTCGATGCATCCCTGCGCGGCCGGCCGATCCGCATCGATGCCCGCACCGAAGACGGCAGCGCGATCTTCCGCGGCAGCGGCGAGTTCGCCCCGGCCGAGCTGATGCCCGCCCTGGCCGGCGGCATGCTCGCCGGCAGCGAGGGCCGGTCCGCCTGGGAAATCCTGCTGCGGGTACCGTTGACGGCGCAGGAAACGGCACGGCTCGAGGCGAGCAGCGACCTGCAAGGCACCCGCATCGCCCTGCCGCCGCCACTGGCCAAGCCTGCCGGGGCCGCGCGCGCGCTGCACCTGGAGATGTCCCTGGCGACCGCGGGCCGCCGCGAGGCACGCGTACGCTATGGCGACGACACGCGGCTCGTGCTGGAGCTCGGCGGGGACGGCGAGCCGGCACTGCAGCGGCTGGGCGTGGGCTTCAACCGGTCCGCCGAGCTGCCGCGGGGGCGCGGCATCCGCGTGGCCGGGCGGCTGCCACGGTTGCCGCTCGCGCCGTGGCTCGAAGCCGCCGGCGGCGACAGCGGGCCGGCAGCCGGGCTGCCGCTGACCGAGCTGGACCTGCGGATGGGCAGCCTGACGTATCACGAACACCGTCTTTCGGAGGTGGATCTGCAGGGACGCCGCGACGAGGCGGGCTGGCAGCTCGACATCGTCAGCAACGAGGCCACCGGCGAGGTGGTCTGGCCGATCACGGCCGGTGGCGGCGATCCCCTGCGGGCCCGGTTCGAATGGATTGACATGGCCCTGCTGGCAGGCGGGGAAGGCGGCGATGACGAAACGGCGGCAAAGCCGCAGCCGATCGACCCGGAGGATCTGCCGCCACTGGATCTGCGCATCGAGCGGCTCGGGCTGAACGAGGTCACGCTGGCCGGATTCGCGCTGGTCACCGGTACCGGCGGCGCCGGCCGCAGCATTCACCGGCTCGAGTTTCACACGGAGCACCTGCGTGCCAGCGGGCAGGGACTGTGGCGCGGCGGGCCGGAACCGCGCACCCAGATGCGGCTGACCATTCGCTCGCAGGACTTCGGCCGGGGGCTGGCCGAGATCGGGTATCCCGATACCATGGCCAACGGTACCGGCGAAGTCACGTTCGATGTGGAATGGCCGGGCCCCCCCTGGGAGCCGCGGGTCGCCACGACCGGGGGCCATGCGGAGATCGATATCAGGGACGGGATCCTGCGCGAGATCAACCCGGGCGCCGCGCGCCTGCTGGGCATGTTCTCGTTCGATATGCTCCCGTTCCGGACGCTGTTGCAGGAGGGCCTGATCTTCTCGCGCCTGCGCGGACGGGTGGACCTCGAGCAGGGCGACGCCTATACCGGCAATCTCAGGATCGACAGCGCCATCGGCAAGATCCGGGTCCGCGGACGAACCGGCCTGGTCGCGCGCGACTATGACCTGCTCGTGCGGGTGCAGCCGGCGTTGTCGACCTCGCTGCCGGTGATCGGATTCCTCTCCGGCGGTCCCGTGGCGGCTGCCGCGATCGCGCTGTTCCAGGGCGTGATGCGCAACCTGGGGCAGGACGTGGAGCGTGCAAGCCGGATCGAATACGCGGTCACGGGTTCCTGGGACGAGCCCGAGGTGGTGCAAACGGGCGTCGAGCAGGCAGAATCGGGAACCGATTCCCCTTCGCTGACGGAACCGCCCCGATGATCCGAAGCAGGAATGCCGCCTGCCTGCTGCTGGCACTGGCCTGCACGGGCCCGCCCGCGAGCACGGCGCTGGCCGAGGAGAGCTGGAGCCTCGATGCCTCGGCCTGGGCACGTCCGCGCAGCGGCAGCACGGTCGTCGGCATGGCGCCACTGCCGGAGGTGGTGCGGGCCTGGTCGTCGGCGCAGGACAGGGACATCGCCATTCTCCATGCCGGCGGTGAAGAGGGCGAACTGCGGGCACGGGAATTGCAAGACTGGTTGATCGCGCTCGGCGTGCCCGGCAACCGGATACAGCTCCTGGTCGGCGGAGCGGATCCACATGCGCTGCGACTCGAACTTCGCTCCTCGGAGGCAGGTGAATGAACCGTGTGGCCGCCATCCAGATGGCGTCGGGACCGAACGTGGAAGCCAACCTCGACGAGGCCGGCCGCCTGATCGACCGGGCGGCCGAGGCGGGTGCGCAACTGGTCGGCCTGCCCGAGAACTTCGGCCTGATCGGCATGAGCGAGCGCGACAAGCTGGCGCATGCCGAAGCCGTGGGCGAGGGTCCGATGCAGGATTTCCTGTCTCGCGTCGCGCGCCGCCACGGCATCTGGCTCGCCGGCGGCACCGTGCCGCTGGCCATTCCCGCGGGCGACCGCATCCGCCAATCGCTGCTCATGTACGACCCCGAAGGCCGACAGGTGGCGCGCTACGACAAGATGCACCTGTTCGACGTGCGTCTGGAAGGAGGCGAGACCTATCGCGAATCGTCCACCATCGAGCCGGGCGATGCGCCGGTAACGGTCGACACCCCGTTGGGCCGGATCGGCCTGACGATCTGTTACGATCTGCGCTTTCCCGAGCTGTACCGGCACCTGATGGAAGCCGGTGCGAGCATCCTGCTCGTGCCGAGCGCGTTCACGAAGGTCACCGGCCGGGCGCACTGGAAACCCCTCCTGCGGGCCCGGGCGATCGAGAATCTCGCCTGGGTGATCGCGCCCGCCCAGGGCGGCTATCACGCCAACGAACGCGAGACCTGGGGCCACACGATGATCGTCGACCCCTGGGGCACGGTGCTGGCCGAACAGGAAAACGGCAGCGGCGTGGTCGTTGCCGACCTGGACCCGGACCGGTTGACGAACACCCGCAGGAACTTCCCGTCGCTGGAGCATCGGCGGCTGTGAGGCTTGTTCTGCAACGATCCGGCCCCATGTCCATGTAGGTTGGGCCGACGAAGGAGGCCCGACAACGGCGTGCAACGAAATGTTGGG
>CAYZHJ010000109.1:2931-9467 GCA_964478305.1 uncultured Ectothiorhodospiraceae bacterium | reverse complement strand
CCCCGCGGCACGGGATCGGGCACGTTCAGCGTGAAGCGGACGCCCGGATGGCGTTCGCGCCACCGCGCGACCAGGGAGCGCAGATGCTCGTCCGGGCGCGCCGAGCGTCCGCGCGTGGCGTGCGGCTGGCCTGTCGCCTCCAGCAATTGTCGCAGCGCCTGCTGGCAGCGATCGACCTGGCGAGCCAGCTCCTCGCGACGTCGGTCGTCTTCCTCCGCATCCGCCGCCGGCTCGGTCTTCATTTCATCGACCAGCAGCCGGATCGTCGCCAGTGGCGAGGCCATCTCGTGGGCGGTGGTCGCCGCCAGTGTGCCGAGTGTCGCCAGGTGTGCCTGGCGCAGGGCGCGCTCCCGATCCGCCACGGCAGCCTGCTCGTGCGCGCGCAGGCTTTCCCGGGTACGCAACACGAAATACACGATCATCGAAGCGCTGAGGACGAAGCAGGTCCAGACACCCACTCGCTGGAGACCGGCAACGCTCAGCGGGCCCGACCAGTCCCGCAGGGCCGGCAACGGCACGAAGCTCACCAGCAGCAGCGAGTAGCAGCCCACGGCCACCAGGGCGATCGCCGCCGAGTACCAGCCCGACAGGGCTGTAGCCCCGATTGCCAGCAGCGGCAGCAACATGAATACGAACGGATTCGCGTGGCCACCACTCAGATAGAGCAGGCCCGTCAGGACGGCCAGGTCTGCCAGCAGCTGCAGCGCGAGACCGCGCTGGCGGACAACCGGCCTGCCCCGCCGGAGCCACACCGCGGTCGCCGTGTTGAGTGTCGCCAGCGCAGCAACGAGCGCCAGCATCGACGGCAGCGGCAACACCAGCCCCAGCCCGAAATGCGCGCCGAGAATGGCGGCGAGCTCTCCCGCAATGGCGAGCCAGCGCAGACGGACGAGGCGCTGCAGATGGACGGATTCGAGTGATTTTCGCAGCATGAACTGCATCCGGATCAGTACTCAGTATTCGCGGCCACGGTGTCACTGCCAAGTGAGCAGACTGCGACAAAATGCCGCGCGCGGATGGCGTCGACGCTTTCTATAATGCCCCTCGTACCCGGGCACCCAGCATGTCCGGACGCAAACCGGACAACGAGGAGAATGGCCATGTATCGACGTTCCCGCAGCGCTTTTCTCGCCGGTGCCCTGCTCGGCGCGGTCCTTGTCTTTGCCGGGGTGGCCGGTGCCCACTCCACCCAGGGTGGCAATGACAGCGGTGGCATGATGAAGAAAGGCACGATGGACGAGGGCATGATGCAGCACGGCACGATGGCCTCGATGCATGAAATGATGGAAATGATGGCCCGGTGCAACGAGATGATGGGCCGGATGCAGGCGAAGCACGACGCACAACCGGGCAACGAGCAGCCCGCGACCGGTGCGGACGACGCCTCGTAATGGCATTTCGTAACGGCGTTGTCGGCCGACGGGAATGAGGCCCGTCGGCCGCCTCGCAATCCGGAATCACTCGCATTCCCGCTCGATCGACGCGCTGATCTCGGCCGGATCGGCAAACACCACGAAGGGCCGATCGCCGCGCATGCCGGCGCCTATGATGACCGGCTCACCCGGATGCAAGCCCTTGTCGCTCGAATCCGTCCTTGAACCGCAGGTTGAATTCCCAGAACGGGAATGTCCGGCCGGTCTCGGTCGTGACCCGATAGGTGTCACCGCAATAGCGGATCGCGGCGATGCGCTGGTCGGGACCCAACGCCTTGAGGTCGGCCAGCTCGGGCGCCCCCATCATGCCGCCGGAGCCCGCGCGTGGCTCGGCTCCCTGTTGCGCCCGATCCTCGTCGCTGACCTGTTCGAGGAAGGCATCGAGGCTGTGCGTGTCCCAGACCAGCTCCGATTCCCGCAGGGCCTCCGAGTAGCGGTCGAACCCCGGCGCGGTACCGGCCTCCCGACCCAGGATGCCGGCGAGGCTCGGGCCGGTCATGTGGCGGCCGGGCTCCAGCGAATGACAGGCGGCGCAGACGCCGAACACGCGCGCGCCGGCCTCGGGATCGGGCTCGGCCGCGTTGGCGACGGTATGCAACATCACGAGAACGGCACTCGCCAGGCTCGTCGCGCGAGCAGCGCTTTTCCAGGCGTGTTTCATGTCGTGTGCCCCCACACGGCTGCTGGCAACCCGCTTGCCCCCGCAGATCGTACACCGCCGACGGGGCCGCGGCTCCTGCTCAACCGATCCGGCCCAGTGCCGGGAAGACCTCGAGCAGCCAGTAGGCGAACACGGTGAGCTGCCCGGTCATCATCGCCAGTCCCACGATGATCATGACCACGCCGGCCCCGATGTGCAGCCACCGGCCCCAGTGGCGCAGGCCCCCGACCGCGCGCGCGAACCGGTCCGTGAACACGGCAGCGAGCAGGAACGGGATCCCCAGGCCGGCGGCATAGGTGGCCAGTAGCGCCACGCCGTTGAATTCCGCGCTGCGCGTCGCGGCGAGCGTCAGGATCGCCCCCAGCACCGGACCGATACATGGCGTCCAGCCGACGCCGAAGGCGACGCCGAGGACGCCCGCGGCAGCGGGTGTACCTCCACCGCGCGGCCATGTCACAACCCGGTAATCGCGCAGCAGCCAGCGGGGCCGGATCAGGCCGGTCATGAATACGCCGAAGGCCACCACGATGCCACCGCCGATCAGGTTGGCCTCGTAACGGTACTGCAGCAGGAGCTGGCCGACCGCGCCGGCGCCCGCGCCCATCAGCACGAACACGAGCGAGAAGCCGAGCACGAACGTCACGGGAGCGAGCAGGCGCTGACTGCGCGCCCTGGCTACCACCCCCCCACCCGCAGCGCTGATCGTCGCCTCACCGGCGATGAACGACAGGTAACCGGGCACCAGCGGCAGCACGCAGGGCGACAGGAACGAGATCGCTCCCGCCAGCAGCGCCGCACCGTAACCGAGCTCCCAGCCGCTCATCGCGGATCGGTGTCACCGGCCCGCTCGACCTGTACCGGCGGCGCGCCGTTGCCGCCCTGTTTGCAACTGCCGCCCTCACCGTCCTTCATGCACAGGCCAAGGGCGCACATGACCAGGCAGGGCGCGGCGACGATCAGCACCGTCAGCAGCGTCGCGCCGGTGATCCAGCCGTTGCCGAGCGCGAGGCCGGTCGTGCCCAGGATTGCCGCGGCCACGAGCCAGAAGGCGGGTCGCTGCAGCATCTGCATCAGCTTGTTCACGATTCATCTCCCTTCGTCTGTTCGGCGATCAGCCCGCGAAAGTAGTCCAGCATCGACGTAGTGGCCCAGTCGGCCTCGCCGGTGACGCGGGCGACCTCGCGCCCGGCGGCATCGAGCACGAGTGTCGTGGGGATGCCGCGAATGTTCAGCCGTGACAGCGCCCGCGCACTCGTGTCGATGTACAACGCCAGGTGCTCGATCCCCTGCTCGGCGAAGAATTCGCGCACGACGGACGGGCCGGCACGGTCGATCGACAGCGCCACGACCTCGAAGCGCTCGCTGCCCAGCTCCGCCTGGAGCGCATCCAGTGTCGGCATCTCGCGGCGACACGGCGGACACCAGGTCGCCCAGAGGTTGAGCACGATCACCTTGCCGCGGAAATCGGCCAGTGTCATCGGCTCGCCGTCGCCGTTCTCGAAGGTGGTCTCCGGGACGGGGCGCGGCGCGTCGTGCGTCGCAAGACCCCCCGGTGATTCCACGACGGGCTGGGCGGCAGCGGACACCAGCATCAATGCCCAGCCGGCGATCCACCCCCGGCGCAAGCGACCGATACTCATCGAGGGATCCGCTCATAGGTGGCGTAGATGCCGCCATCGAGGTCGTATACCCGCAATGGCTCGGCGAGCCCCTGCTCGATCCCCATGCCCGGCGACCCCACCGGCATGCCCGGCGCGCTGATCCCGTCGAGCGCGGGGCGTTCGTCCAGTACCCGGCGCACGCTGTCGACCGGGATGTGACCCTCGAAGACATAGCCCTCGATGAGCGCGGTATGGCAGCCAGCGATCTCCTCGCGCACGCCGTGCTCGGCCTTGACCCCGGAGAGATCGTGGGTCGGGAGCACCTCGACCCGGAAGCCGTTGTCGCGCAGGTAGTCGGCGTAGGCCTCGCAGCAGGTGCAGTTCGGCGTCTTGTAGAGTCGCACGGACTCGCCGGTGGCTACTGCCGCTAGTGGAGCAGCGAGCAGGATGGCCACCAGGAGGGATCGGATCATGCCAGGTATCTCCGGGAGCACGGGGTTTTTCGGACCACGGGCAGCAACCGCACATGCCGCCGGCGGGATGTTCGAGGACGCGGCCATGGAACATCCAGTCGCTCGAGCTGTTCGCGACGTCGACCGAATTCTGGTCGAGTGGCGGCTCTCTGTCTTGCGGCATTTTGTCGCACGGGCTGCCGTTCACCCCCGGTTGTCGCGTGGCGTGCGCTGCGTGCCGCCCGGCCCCCTCCCTACCACCACGAGCGTTGCCAGCATTCGCCCCGGCCTCAGTACGGATTGGGCGATACGCTGATGACAAACGATAGCTGGCCCTGTCCGTTCGGACCGTCAATGAACAATTGCATCCGCCAGCGGCCACTCCGTTCCAGGTCCAGGTCCAGCTCATGCCACGGTTCACGGTAACGCGATCCCGTCGACCGGACCCGCATGGTTTCGTCGCCCAGGTACCGGGCCGTCGCGGTCACTGTAGCCGTGGCGGTGTATGTCAATTCCCGTGGATCGATCATCTGCACGGCGACGTGGAGTGTCCCGACTCGTGGCTGTTTCGGTGTCGTCACCACGGTTACATCATGACCCGCCACGGTCTCGCCGACCCGTTGAACCGTACCGCCTCCTCCATGGGCTGCCGCCAGTCTCGCGGTCAACAGGACAGCCA
Organism: uncultured Ectothiorhodospiraceae bacterium; assembly: GCA_964478305.1. Classification (GTDB taxonomy): domain Bacteria; phylum Pseudomonadota; class Gammaproteobacteria; order XJ16; family Halofilaceae; genus Halofilum. Next base: position 4,641 of record CAYZHJ010000109.1, on the reverse strand, counting down.
TGAACGCCACCATCGCTGCCGCGGGCAGACCATCGGTCCGGCTGTTGAACGCCATGATCACCACCAGCCCTCGTTCAGCAATGCCCTTGCACGTTCCACGATCAGTGCGCCCAGGGGCGGCGCCCCTTCGAAATTCGTGGAGAGAAACCGCCGCAGCTGGCCGGACTGGTCGATCAGGTATACGGCGGGACTGTGCTGGAGTTCGTCGGGCTTGCCGGGCTTTGGATCACCGGAAGCCTCGACGTTGTAAGCATCCCAGAGGGTCGCAAGATCGCCGGGGCGGCCCGTGAGGAAATGGAATGTCGGAATCCGGTCGAGTCCCCATTTCTGCGTCGCCGACATGACGTCCTCGACCGAGGTCTGCCTGTCGTTCGCATTGAAGGCAAGGAAAACAACCTCCTTCCGCTTCTGCTCGTCCAGTGCGTTATAGGCCAGCCGATAATGGTTCGCATATACCGGGCAGATATCGGTACAGATCGGGTCGAACAAGGTGAGCACCACCACCTTGCCCCGATAGTCGGCCAGGGAGACCGCGCTACCGTGCTGGTCCGTCAACTCGAAGGGCGGCGCCGGGACGTCCAGCTCGACCCCCTTGTAGCGCGTGCCGCCCCCGGGCTCATCGGTCGCATTCTCCACGCTGTACGACACCAGGCCCAGTGCAACCGCTGCAATGATCAGAAGGCCGGTCAGAACGCCCCATGCCAATGATCCTGGACGCATCATTTACTCCTGCTCGAATGGAACTCGACCATTGTCCGGACACAACGGCGGGTGACCGTCATGGGCTCAGCCGCCGGCCTCGTCTTCACCGATCACGATAGGCGCGTACTGTCAATCGTGAGCCCGACGCCGAGGAGCACCACCATCAGCCCGAAGATCCCCAGCGGCACGACCATGCGCAGACACGGCCGCGCGGCTACCACCCTCGCCCGACTGGTGGAACACGCCTTGCCTGAAGCTCATGTCATGTGGCCTCGCCGGTCCGTGGCCGGGGGATGTCAGCGCAAGAAGCGCGAGCCCTCCGAAGAGATGGTCCCACGCAACAGATACCGGTCGAAGCCCCGATGATCCGCCTGCATAATGCTCCTCCATCCGCGTCGCATTTGTCTTGCGTCATTTTGTCGCAGTTGGAAGCAGATCCCCGCGGCTCATGCTAGCTTGGGTCACATCCACGACCGACTTTCGGCCGGCCGAAGTAGCGGCGAGCTCTCTTGGGGCGAAGCGTGGAGGAACTGCCCGGGCGCTGGGCCTCCAGCGCTGCCATGGACACTTGATCCCGTGCTCGGCTCCGGGTGCAGGTTTGTTTCGATTGGATGCCATTCACCAGCCATGCAACGAGTTACTGGAGAGGCGAAATGATGAAGCCGATACGGATGGGCCTGTGGCTGATACCGCCGTTGTTCTGGAACGGGCTGTCGCTGGCCGCCGAGGACGCCGGTCCCGGCACGATGGGCTGAGCGGGGACCATGGAGTGCACAGGCATGATGGGAATGATGGGCGGCTTCATGATCATCCCCGCGCTGTTCGGGCTCCTGCTGGCGGCCACCCTGATTCTCGCGACACTGGCACTGGTCAAGTATCTGCGGCGCGGTTGAACCGGACGCGGGCATGTCGCGCACGGAGATCCGAGATGGCTGACATCGACCTCGAACGACGCCTGCTGTTGCGGCGATTCGGGGGCGCGGCCGCCGTGACGGCGCTGTCGCCGGG
>CAYZHJ010000109.1:0-2831 GCA_964478305.1 uncultured Ectothiorhodospiraceae bacterium | reverse complement strand
CCCGTGATCCGCCTGCGCCGCGGCCAGCGCTTCCGTGCCCTGATCGAGAACGCCCTGCCGGAAGACACGACCGTGCACTGGCACGGCCTGCATGTGCCCTCCGACGTGGACGGCCAGCCGCGGCTGCCGATTCGACCGGGGAACTCGATGGAGGTCACCTTCGATGTCGTCGACCGCGCCGGCCTGTACTGGTACCACCCGCACCCGCACGGCCCGGACGGCGGCCGCGTCGGCTTCCAGTGCTATGCCGGCCTGGCGGGGCCGCTGGTCATCGAGGACGAGGCCGAGCGTGCGCTCGGGCTGCCCGCGGGCGAGCAGGAGCTCGTGCTGGTGCTGCAGGACCGCAGCTTCACCGGCGACAACGCGCTTCGCTACATCGGTGGCGGCATGGGCTCGATGATGGCCCGCATGCGCGGCTTCCGCGGCGACCGCATGCTGGTCAACGGCCGTCCGGACGCGCGCCGCGAGGTCGCCACGCGCCCCCACCGGCTGCGCCTGTTGAACGGCTCCAACGCCCGCATCTACAAGCTGGCCTGGAGCGATGGCCGGCCAGTGACCGTGATCGGCACCGATGGCGGTCTGCTGGCGGCTCCCGAAAAACGCCCCTTCGTCACCCTCGCCCCGGCCCAGCGCATCGATGTGTGGGTGGACTTCGGCGATGACGAGCCCGGCACCGCGGTGCAGCTGGTCAGCGAGGCCTACCAGACCGGCATGATGGGTGACGGCATGATGGGCAATGACATGATGCGTGGTGGCATGATGGATGACGGCATGACGATGGGCAGCCGTCGTTTCCCGCTGGTGACTTTCGACGTCGCCCGGCGTATACGGGTCTCGGCGCGCCTGCCGCCACACCTGTCGGGCGACCTGCCGCTGCCACGCGTCCAGAGCGACACGCCGGTCCGCCGCTTCACGCTGGGCATGCGCATGATGCACGGGTTCACGATCAACGGCCGGCAGATGGCGGGCGCGACCGTGGCCGACGACGAGATCGTGCGCCTCGGGCGCACCGAGATCTGGGAGTTCGTCAACGAGAGCCCAATGCCCCATCCCATGCACGTGCACGGGCTGCAGTTCAGCGTGATCGGACGCAGCTCGGATCGTAGCGCGGGCGACCTGCACGCCGGGGTCGTCGACGCGGGTTTGCACGACACCGTGCTCGTGTTCCCCGGCGAGCGCGTGCGCATCGCTCTGACCTTCGAGGACTTCACGGGCTACTACATGTATCACTGCCACAACATGGAGCACGAGGACGACGGCATGATGCGCTACTACCGCGTGGACACCTGAGCGCCGGCATGGCGATGACCACCGCCGCGCTGCTGTTCTGCATCGTTGAGCCGTGTCGCGGATCAGTCGCCGCCCCGCGCTCCAAACCGTGACCAGGTTCGGCCGCCGTCACGGCTGACGTGAAGGGACTGGGACCGGGTTTCGGGATCATGGACGACCGCGTAGAACGTGGGGCGGTTCCCCTCTGCGACTACCGCGAGATGCAGCACGACACCGCCACCGGGCCCGTCGCCCAGATCGGTCCATTCGAGGCCGGTCTCCTCTGTACGTACCAGCCCCCTGCCGACGATGAAGGCGTGGATCACGCCATCCGCAGTCGCGTCGACCATGGTCGCCAGTTGCCCCGGTTCCTGCATGGACCGCCATTGCCGGCCGCCGTCGGTGCTGACCAGCAGGCCGTCGCGGGTGGCGGCATAGAGCGTGTCGACGTGCCGGCTCGAGGCCGCCAGGTCGAAGATGCCGTCGGGCGCCGGACCGACGCGGGTCCACGTGCGGCCGCCATCCGTGCTCCGCTGCAAGCCGCGAAACACGCCGTAGACGACCTCCGGATCCGCCTTGCTCACGTCCATCTGATGGAAATCGACGGGCCCGTTTACGCCTTCGGCGAGCCTCGACCAGGTCTCGCCGCCGTCCCTGGAGACGATGACGCCGAGATTGCCGCCGCCCGCGGGGTGGCCGCTGGCGTAGAGCACATCCGGGTCCGCCGGATGCGGCGTGAAGCCCATGAAGTCGTCGCGCGTCCGCGAGATCCGCCGCGCCGAGCCGTCGGGGGCGACGGCGAACAGTCCGTGATGGGTCGCGAGGAAGAGGCGGTCGGCATCGCGGTCGTCGACGGCAATGCCGTGGAAGTGCGTTTCCCGGGCGAGCGCGGACACGGTGGTCTCGCCGGCCGCCGACGAGCGACCGACGACGACTGCCGCCGCTGCCGCCAGGACGAGAAGGCCCGCCAGTAGGTAGACGAGGGTGCGTTTTCCAGTCATGCGCTGGACTCCTCCTTGCTTGGCACCGCGCCGGCAGGTGCTGCTATACGCGTCGGTCGGTCAGCCATCAGCCCGCCTGCCCGTTCATGGTGGCGAGCTGCTACTCGACCGTGAGCTGCGCCGGGTCGAACAGCATACGCGCACGGGTCTCGTCGAGCGATGCGTCGGCCCCGGGGACACCCGGCTGCCGGCGCGGTGCATGGCCCTCGATGGTAAGCGTGGCGCTCTGCATGATTTTCCCATGCGCCGGTGTCAGCGCTTCAGAAATTGAATCGCACCCCGGCGTGCAAGAACGCGTCGTCACGCAGCGCCGTGTCCGGGAGATCGTCGGCCAGCGGCAGCTCGACCGCGGCCTCGACCACCCAGCGGTGCGTGACGTACTGCAGGCCGGGCGCGATGCGCCACTCGACACCGCCGTTGTCGACGCGATCGCCGTCGACCACGTCGTCCTCGCGGTGGACGCCCTTTGCCTCGAGCACCGCGTTGAGGAAGGCGGTCGGTCCCGCACCGGTGTCGCCGATGCCCGGCAGGCGGTACTGGTACGAGCCGGCGAGCTCGATC
>CAYZHJ010000108.1:0-9471 GCA_964478305.1 uncultured Ectothiorhodospiraceae bacterium | reverse complement strand
GTGGTCGCGCCGGACGAGCGTCGCCGGACGCTGGACATGAACGAGCTGATGAGCTGCCGTGCGCGCGGCATCGCCGTGACCGACCTGAACACCTTCATCGAGCGCGAAACCGGCTGCCTGTCCATCAACAGCATGACACCGGGCTGGTTCGCCTTTTCCAACGGCATGCACTCGCCGCTGGTCGGCGACCGGCTGAAGCGACTGTTCGATGTCGCCGTGAGCCTGACCGTGCTGGTGCTGAGCTCGCCGCTGATGGCGGCGGCGGCACTGGCCATCCGCCTCGAATCCGGCAGCGGCGCACCCATTCTCTACCGCCAGGTCCGCGTCGGCCGCAATGGCCGGGAATTCGAGGCACTCAAATTCCGCAGCATGCAGACCGACGCCGAGAAACCCGGCGAGGCCCGCTGGGCCGAGCGGAACGATCCGCGCGTGACACGGGTGGGCGGGGTCCTGCGGCGCTTCCGCATCGACGAGCTGCCGCAGCTCTTCAACGTGCTGCGGGGCGAGATGAGCTTCGTCGGGCCGCGACCCGAACGGCCCGAGTTCGTTCACCGGCTCGAGCAGGCCTGTCCCCACTACGCGGACCGCCATCGCGTCAAGCCGGGACTGACCGGCTGGGCGCAGATCCGCTACGCCTACGGCGCCAGCGAAGAGGACGCGTTCCAGAAGCTGCAATATGATCTGTACTACGTGAAGAACCGCAATCTGTACCTGGATCTCGTCATCCTGCTGCAGACGGCCGAGGCGGTGCTGTGGGGACGCGGAGTCCGCTGAGCCGGCATGCGGCGACCGGACGACCTGCCCGCCCGACGGCCACACGGTTCGCGTCCAGGGGGCGCCACCAAACGAGGGGGAGACGTCAGCAATGAAGGGCCATTCGCAACAGCCTCCGCGCGACGGAGCGAGCATTCCGACCCGGATCGGGGGCGCCATCGCGCTCCTGGCATTGACCTTCCTGTTCGCCGGTTGCGCGAGCGGGCCCGGGCTTCCTTCGGCGGAGCTGGCGACGCTGGACCGCAGCGGCCCCGGGCCGCTGTACCAGATCGGCCCCGGCGACGAACTGCAGATCTTCGTGTGGGAGAATCCCGAACTGTCCGTATCGGTTCCGGTGCGTCCGGACGGCCGCATCAACACGCCGCTGGTGGAGGATCTCCAGGCGGCGGGCGAGACTCCCACGGAACTGGGGCGCGCACTCGAGGAGGAACTCTCCCACTACATCCGCAACCCGGTGGTCACGGTCATCGTGGGCGACTTCATTGGTCAACCCGACGAGCAGATCCGGGTCGTGGGTGAAGCGGCCGAGCCGCAGGCGCTGCTCTACCGGGAACGCATGACCGTGCTCGACGTGATGATCGAGGTGGGCGGCCTGACCGAGTTCGCGGCCGGCAACCGCGCGCGACTCATCCGCGAAGTCGACGGCGAGCGCAGGCAGCATCCGGTACGTCTGGATGACCTCATCCGAGAGGGCGACATCACGGCGGACGTCGCCGTGCGGCCCGGCGACATCCTGATCATCCCCGAAGCCTGGTTCTGATGCCATGAGACCGGAAGGGCGACGGCGTGAACATGGGCAACGGTATTGCCCGAATCCGCGGTACACGCCTGCGGAGACGACGTAATGGTGGCGGTACGCGAACAGATCGACCTGCTGTGGACCTACGTGCGCGGCATGTGGCGATTCCGCTGGTACGGACTCGCCGTGGCCTGGCTGGTGGCCGCGTTCGGCTGGTACACATCGATGCAGATACCGGACCAGTATCGTGCTTCAGCCCGCGTGCACATCAATACCGAGTCGGTGCTGGAACCGCTCATGCGCGGCCTGGTGATCCAGTCGAACGTCGAGCAGCGCGCCCAGTTGATGACGCGTACCCTGCTGTCGCGTCCCAACCTCGAGGAAATCGCGCGCCAGAGCGACCTCGATCTGCAGGCCGACACGCCCGCCGCGTTCAACCGCATCGTCAATCAGCTGGAGTCCCGGCTGAGGCTGTCATCGGGTGGGCGCGACAACATCTACCAGATCACCTACGGGAGCAATGACCCGCAGAAGACCCGCGACGTTGTCCAGGCCGCGCTGGATCTCATGATCGAGGAAAGTCTCGGCCGCTCCCGCGACGACAGCGACTCGGCTACCCGCTTCCTCGACCGCAAGATCGAGGAATACCGGGCCCGCATGGACCAGGCGGAACAGCGACGCATCGAGTTCCGGCGCGAGCACGCGGCGGAGCTCGCCGCCACCGGCGGCGATTTCTACAACCGCCTCCAGGAGCACAGGGGGCAGCTCGAGCAGGCACGCTTCGAGCTGGAGCAGCTCCAGCGCCGCGAGCAGGCACTGGAACGACAGCTCGAGGGCGAGACGCCCGTGTTCGGCATCATGTCGGAGGAAGGCGGCACGACGGCGTCCATCGAGACGCCGGAGCTGGACCAGAAGATCGAGCAGATCTCGCAGGAGCTTGATGACCTGCTGGTGCAGTACACCGAGAATCATCCCCGTGTCAGCTCGCTCGAGGAACAGCTCGAGCGCTACACGCAGGAACGCGAAGAGAAACGCAGGCGCCTGGCCGAGGCGAGGGCGGAACAATCCGAATCCGCACTGGTGACGAACCCGTCACTGGAACAGAACCCCGTCCACCAGGAGATCCGCTCGTCCCTCGCCCGCGTCCGCGGCGAGATCGCGGGCGCCCAGGCGCGGGTGGAACAGTACGAGCGGCAGGTCGAGCAATTGCAGCAGCGCCTGGACACGGCGCCCGAGGTCGAGGCCCGGTTCCGGGAGCTCACCGAGGAATACGAGTCGATCAAGCGGACCCACGACGAGCTGGTGGAACGCCGCAAGACCGCGGAGATCTCGGGCGAGGTCGATCGCAGCGAGGACCAGCTGGAGTTCCAGGTAATCGAGCCACCGCGGCTTCCGGATGGACCGGTCGCACCCAACCGGCCACTGCTGATAACGGCTTCGATGGGCGCGGCGCTCGCGGGTTACGGGGCACTCAACCTGCTGCTGGCACTGATCTGGCCCGCCTTCTACTCCCGTTCCGGCGTCTACGAGGCGCTGCGCCTGCCGGTGCTGGGCAATATCGAACGGGTCAGGACACCACGCGCCCGCAAGCGCTGGTGGACGGAAATGACGCTCTATGTACTCGCGATTGCCGGGCTGCTGTTCGCATACGGGGTAATGATGGGGCTGGCGCTCGGATACTTCTGAAGCCGACGCGGACTGGTCCGAACGACCAGGGAGACCGAATCATGAGCAGCATAGAAAAGGCCATGGAACGCAAGCGCCAATCGCAGGCACCCGACACGACGGGGCAGGCGGAAGCGCTGGCCGGGACCCCGCCCGCGGAATCGCTCGACGCCCTGCGCACCGGGCACGAGGTCGCGTTCGATCTCGCGCGCCTGCGCGAGCAGGGCCTGCTCACGCCCGATTCGGACCAGCGCGAACTCCACGAACAGTACCGCCTGGTCAAGCGGCAGCTCATCAACCACGCATTCACATCCCCCCCGGAGCTGCCCAATCCCGCCAATCTCATCCAGGTGACGAGTTCCATCCTGAACGAAGGCAAGACCTTCACGGTCTTCAACCTCGGCATGAGCATCGCGATGGAGCGCGACTACACGGTGCTCCTGGTCGATTGCGACCTGAGCCGGGGATCCCTGTCGAGCCTTGTCGGACTCGGGGACAGCAAGGGCCTGACCGACCTTCTGACCGGCGAAGTCGATGACCTGGGCGAGATCCTCTACCGGACCGAGGTGCCGCGCCTGGCCATCATCCCCGCCGGCCGGCAGCACCCGCACTCGACCGAGCTGATCGCCAGCGACGGCATGCGCCGCCTGACCCGGGAAATGGCCAGCCGGTACCCCGATCGCCTCGTGATATTCGATTCCACACCCCTGTTGATGGACTCGCAGGCCGCCACCCTCGCGGAGCACATGGGCCAGGTACTGCTCGTGGTCGAGGCGGGACGAACCCAGCAACGCGCGGTTCGCGAGGCCGCCGAGCTCCTCGATACCGACCGTTCCAGGGTGGCCGTGCTGCTGAACAAGAGTGCCCGCGGCCTCGGTTACGGATACTACGGCGGCTATTGATGGCAATGCTCAGGGAACGGCGTGACACCGCCGCGCCGAGGGGTTGCCGCGAGTATGCCCCTCGGTTGATCGCGGTCACCTGCGCAACGCTCGCGCTCGTTGCCGTCGATCGGGCGACAGCCGCGGAGTGGGACCTGGAGGCGGGGATCCGTGCTTCCCAGACCTGGACCGACAACGTGGAACTCGAGGCCGAGGACCCGGAGGAGGAACAGGTCACCGAGATCGCGCCACGCATCCGCCTGGAAGGCGAAGGCCGGCGCGCGCGGGTGTCGGTGGGCTACCAGTTGCAGCACCTGGTCCACGACCGCGATTCCGACCGCGACCGAACCAACCACGAGTTCGACGGCGAGGGCACGCTGGAACTGGTGCGCGAGAGCCTGTTCTTCGATGCGGATGCCACGCAGTCACGTGCCAGCGTCAGCCCCGAGGATGCACCGACGACGTCGAATCTCGTGGGATCGAATCTTCGCAACGACGTGACGACATGGGGTGCCGGCCCGCGCCTGCAGCACGAACTGGGCCGGTACGCCCGGATCGAGAGCTCGTTACGTCGCGAGCACCTGGATTTCGGAACCGGAACGGAGGACACGAACGACAGCGACGAATTCGCGCTGCGCCTGGTGAACGGTCCCCTGTTCACCACCTGGGGCTGGGCGGCCGATTACAGCCGGAACGAACAGGAACGTCAACGCGAGGGCCAGGCCGACGAGGAAACCGTGTTCGAACAGGTCAGTGGCGAGCTCAATCTCCGGGTAAGCAGCGCGACACAGCTGTTCATCGTTGGAGGAAGCGAAAACAACGAGTTCGTGTCCGCGCAAGAGGGAGACGCCATCGACGGCGACTTCTGGGAAGTTGGCGTCCGCTGGAATCCGCGACGAACGATCTCCCTGGAAGCGGCCGCGGGAGAGCGCTTCTTCGGGGAGACTGCACGCCTGTCGTTCAACGCAACCGGATCGGCGCTTGATCTGACGCTGACGTATACTGAGGATCTATTGACCACGCCCGATCTGCTGCTCGAGCGTTCCTCGCAGTTCCTGCGCGACGAGAATGGCAACATCGTGCTCGACCCGACAGGCCGGCCCGTGCGCGTCGACGTGGAGGTACCGACGGTAAGCGACGACGTGATCCTGCAGCGCCGCGCGGACATGCGGATCCGGTGGAACCGGGGATATTCGTCGATCACCCTGGCGCTCCAGGGAACCGATCGGGAGTTTCAGCGGGAAGCCCGATCCGAGCAGGCAAAGCGTGCCGACCTCGACTGGCGCTGGACCCGGCTGCCCCGTTCCACGGTGGTCCTGGGCACCAGTTACCGGCAACAGGGTTTTGCGCAAATTGACCGGGAAGACGATACCTGGTCCCTGCGGGGGGAAATCGGGCGCGAGATATCCACGGACACTTCCCTTTCACTCGCCTTCGAAAGTCTTGATCGAAGCTCATCAGGTGATGCCGAGGGATTCGACAGCAACAGGATCTCGCTGGCACTGGATCACGTGTTCTGAAGATGCGGTGCGGTGGAGTGAAACATGTTTGCGAGAATGTGGCGGCATCTCCGGGCGTGGCCAGGCGGGAAATCCGGCGTGGTCCCTCCGTCGTCGGATGTCGCCGGCAGGATCACCCATGACCTGAACCCGGTCACGATGCCGCCACTCTCGCCGAGGATTGGCGCCGCGGCGACTGCATCCGGTGAACCGGACCCGTTTCGAGGGCAGATGATGTACGAGCAGTTCTACGGCCTGAGCGACAAGCCGTTTCACCTCAGCCCCGATCCCCGCTTCTTTTTCGAGAGCACCGGACACGCGCGTGTTCTCGCATACCTGCGCTACGGCATCGAACAGGGAGAGGGCTTCGTGGTGGTTACCGGGGAAATCGGCACCGGCAAGACCACGATGGCGCGAATGCTCCACGAGGAACTGCAGCGCTCGCGCGAACTCCTCCTGGCGCAACTTTCGGTACCCCAGTGCACCGCGAACGAGCTCCTGCAGATGATTGCCGACAGCTTCGGACTGAAGCACGAGCGTCGTACCAAGGCAGCGCTGCTGCGCAATCTGTTCGACTTCCTGAGCGAGCATCACAATTCCGGCAAGCGTGCCCTGCTGCTGCTCGACGAAGTCCAGAATCTGCCGGTGGCGGCGCTGGAGACGCTCCGCACGCTGTCGAATCTGCAGGCCGAGGAGCGTCCCCTGCTGCAGGTGATCCTGCTCGGGCAGGCGGAGTTCCGCCAGACCCTGAACGCATCGAAGTTGCGACAATTGCGTCAGCGGGTCATCGCATCCTGCCACCTGCACTCGTTCCGGGAAGTGGACGAAACCCGCGCCTATATCGAGCATCGCCTGAAGCACGTGGGCTGGGCCGACGACCCGGCCATCGCCGATGACGCGTACCGGGCCATCCACGAGTTCACCGGCGGCACCCCCCGGCGCATCAACACCTTCTGTGATCGCCTGCTGCTGTTCGCCTACCTGGAGGAACTCCACCGCATCACGAGCGATACGGTGGCCGCCGTTGTCGGCGAGATCGTGAGCGACTTCCCGGTGAACCCGCGCGGCGGACCGGAGTCGTCCGAGCAAGCCGGGGAATCGGATCCGGAAGGGCGAATGGAGCTGCTGGAACAGCGCGTACGAACGCTGGAGAGGACACTCGAAGGCTTCCGTGACTCGATCCACCGCGCCCTGACGACAAGGCATTGAACCGCGCCATGGGCGAGGAACCGCAAATGCAGGAAGAGAACGCCATGCATGCGCTCGAGACCGGCAGCACCCTGCAGCGGGGCGGCCTGCTGTGCGTCGTCGGAGCGCGCCCCAATTTCATGAAGATGGCGCCGATCCTGCAGGCGCTCGCCGCCAGCGGCGTCGAACTCCCCGTTTCGCTGGTTCACACGGGCCAGCATTACGGCGACGACATGCAGACCACCTTCTTCGATCAGCTCGGCCTGCCCCGGCCCGATATCGACCTGGGGGTGGGTTCCGGCTCGCACGCGTTCCAGACGGCGGAAATCATGCGCCGGTTCGAGCCCGTGCTCGACGCCGTCGATCCGCAGGCAGTGGTCGTGGTGGGTGACGTGAACTCGACGCTCGCATGCGCCCTGGTGGCCGCCAAGAAGGATGTACCCGTCGCCCATGTCGAGGCGGGACTGCGCAGCCGCGATCGCGGCATGCCCGAAGAGATCAACCGCGTGCTGACCGACCAGATCTCCGAGCTGCACTTCATCACCGAGGCGGACGCCCGCGGCAACCTGCTCGACGAGGGAATCTCCGACACGGGCATCCACTTCGTCGGCAACGTGATGATCGATACCCTGCGCCGGCAACAGCGACACGCGATCAGCCCGGAAGCGACCCTGTCCCGCCACGGGGTCGATCCCGCCCCCGTGCTCGAAACCGAGAGCGGGTTCGCGCTGGTGACGATCCATCGTCCCTCGAACGTGGACGATCCGGACACCTTCGAGCGCATACTCGGCACCCTCGAGCAGGCAAGCGAGAGACTGCCCCTGGTCTTTCCCGTGCATCCGCGCACGCGCCACGCGCTGGATCGCCTGCGAACGCCGAGCGGCCGCACCCATCCGATCGTGCTGCTGCCCGCCGTCGGCTACCTGGAAGCCCTCGGCTTCATGGCGGCCGCGCGCGTGGTGCTTACCGATTCCGGCGGCGTCCAGGAAGAAACCACCGCACTCGGCGTTCCGTGCCTGACGCTGCGCGACAATACCGAACGCCCGGTCACCATCGACGAGGGCACCAACACGCTCACCGGCAATGACCGTACCGTGATCCTGAACGCGCTCGATCACACCCTCGCCACGGGCGGCAAGGCCGGGCGCATCCCCGAGCTCTGGGACGGTCATGCCGGAGAACGCATCGCCGCGGTACTGGTCGATCGATACGCGCGCGTTGCCGGGACCGGAGCAGGGCCGTCATGACGTCGGCGGGGAGAAACACGGGCACGCGGACGCTCAACGCCATGAGCGTCGACGTCGAGGACTACTTCCAGGTCCATGCCCTGGAGCCGCACTTCCCGCGTGAATCCTGGGACCGGATACCGACTCGCGTCGAGGGCAACATCGAGCGGACGCTGGCGCTGTTCGCGCGCCACCGGATCCGTGCGACCTTCTTCATCCTCGGCTGGATCGCGGAACGCTTCCCGCGGCACGTCCGCCGAATCGCCGCCGACGGCCACGAGATTGCCAGCCACGGCTTCGCCCATCACCGTGTCACCGAGCTGGATCCGGAACGGTTCCGGCGCGATCTCGCCGATACGCGCAAGCTGCTCGAGGACATCAGCGGTCAGCAAGTGCGCGGCTACCGCGCGCCCAGCTATTCCATCGGCGAAAGCAATCGCTGGGCGCTCGACGTGCTGGAGGAGGAAGGCTACGACTACAGTTCCAGCATCTATCCGATCCGGCACGACCATTACGGCATGCGGGAAGCGCCGCGTCACGCCTTCCGCCCGACGACGCGGGGACGCCTGCTGGAACTGCCGATCAGCACGGTCGAGTACGCCGGCCAGCGACTACCCTGCGGCGGCGGCGGCTATTTCCGCCTGTACCCCTACGCCTTCTCGCGCTGGGCGCTGCGGCGCGTGAACCAGGACGAGGGACGGGCCGCGATCTTCTATTTCCATCCCTGGGAGCTCGATCCGGGCCAGCCGCGCGTGGGCGAGGCGACGGCGCGCACGCGCTTCCGTCACTACCTCAACCTCGGGCGCATGGAACCCCGGCTCGACCGACTGCTGGCGGACTTCCGCTGGGATCGCATGGACCGGGTGTTCCTGGACGGACAGGGAGCCGGGCCATGACGGGGAATGTTGCCGGGAATTCCACGGCCGCGGCACCCGCCGTGCGCGAACTCGGTCCGGACGACGTTTCGCGTTGGGACGCATTCGTCGAGGCCTGCCCCGAGGCGACCTTCTTCCACCGCGCCGGCTGGAAGCGCGTGCTGGAGCAGGGGCTGGGCCACGATGCGCCCTTCCTGTATGCCGAGCGCGACGGCGAGATCGAGGGCGTGCTGCCGCTGGGTCACGTCAACAGCCTGCTGTTCGGCCGGTCGCTGGTCTCGACCCCGTTCTGCGTCTACGGCGGTACCGCCGCGGTCACGGAGGCGGCCCGCGAGGCCCTGGACGAGGCGGCCTGCCGGCGCGCCGAGGCGCTCGGCGTCGATTACCTCGAGCTGCGCCAGCGCGAGGCCCGTCACCCGGACTGGCCGGCGCGGCGCGACCGCTACGTCACTTTCCGGCAGGAGCTCGATCCGGATCCGGACGCCAACTATCACCGCATCCGCCGCAAGCAGCGCGCAATGATCCGCAAGGGTATCGACAAGGGCCTGGAGGCGCGTGTCGACGACGACCTCGAGCGCTTCTACGACGTGTTCGCCGAGAGCGTGCGCAACCTGGGCACGCCCG
>CAYZHJ010000107.1:0-9580 GCA_964478305.1 uncultured Ectothiorhodospiraceae bacterium | reverse complement strand
TGAAGCCCGAGCCGAACGGCCAGTTGATCGACAGCGTCGCCGCGACCCGGTTGCCCCCGGGGCCGATGATGGAGAAATGGGTGGTATCCGAACCGCCCCTGCCCGTCTCCACCGGCGGCAGACTCGCGCTCGGTGTCGCCCGGTCGAGACGGATCGAGGCGCGCCGGCCGGCAGCGTAGCCGGCATCGGTCAGGCGCGCCACCGGCACATCGACGAAATCCGGATCGCCGAGATGCCGGGCCCGGTCGTGATAGGCCCTGCGCATGGCCTCGATCACCAGGTGAATGCGGTCGGGGGCCGCGAGGGATTGCAGATCCCGGCCGGCAAGAATGTTCAGCGCCTCGACCAGTGCCACGCCGCCGGACGAGGGTGGAGACGCCGAGATGACCCGCATGCCCCGGTAGTCGCCCGTGATCGGGGCCCTCTCGACAACCCGGTACTGGCGCAGGTCGCGCCGGCTCCAGATGCCGCCTGCGGCACGAACGCCGGTGACCAGGCGCTCGGCCACCGGCCCGTCGTAGAAACCGGCCCGTCCCTCGTCCGCCAGCGCCTGCAGCGTGTCGGCCAGGTCGGGCTGCCGCAGGTTCCAGCCGGCCGCCGGCACCTGCCCGTCGTCAAGAAACACGCGTGCCGCCGCGGGCGAGGCCGTCAGCACCTCGCGGCGGAATCCGGCCAGCGCCCGGTAGCGTTCGTCGATCGCGAAACCCTCGCGCGCCAGCCGGATCGCCGGCTCGAGGCTGCGCGCCAGCGGCAGGCGACCATGGTGTTCGGCGATATGGACCAGGGCCGCCGGCTCCCCGGGGATGCCCGCAGCGAGCGGTCCGTCGATCGATGCACGCTCGACCAGCTCTCCGTCTTCGTCCTGGTACATGGTCCGCGTGGCGGCCAGCGGCGCCCGCTCGCGGCCGTCGATCATGACGTTGCGGCCACTCGCGGCCTCGTGCAGCAGCCAGAAGCCGCCGCCGCCCAGCCCAGATCCGTAGGGCTCGACCACCGCCAGCGCCGCGCTGACCGCGACGGCGGCGTCGAAGGCGTTGCCGCCGGCGGCCAGGATTTCCTCGCCGGCCTCCGTCGCCAGCGGATGCGCCGAGGCAATCCCCCATGCTCGCCCCTGCCCCTCGCCGGCGAACGCCGGCACGACGAGCAGGCTCAGCAATACAAACACGAATACTCGCTTCATGATTTCAATGGAACCACGAATGAACACGAATCAACACGAATACTACCGCAAGGTGTCGGAAACCATATCGGAGCTGCGCTGATACCCGACTGCATGCTTCATTCATGTCATAACCAAAATATGAACTAAAAATGGACGAAAAATGTTCCATGCCTATCGGAATGAGATGAACGGAAACGAAGGGACCATTTCTCGTTCATTTTTAGTCCATTTTTTGGTTATCTCCCGCCCTCCATGCCAGTTGGAAGCCGTTAGCAAGGCTCCAACACCCGTTCGGTGAATGCTCTTTCACATTCGTGTTGATTCGTGTTCATTCGTGGTTCGCTTTTCCCGGCCCTTCCGGAACCGACTCGCCACCAGCGCAGCTCCGACACGGCTCCCGCCGCCCGGCGGCAGCATCCGTGTTGATCCGTGTTCATCTGTGGTTCTTCACCGACCAAACCGCTTGTCGAGCGCCTGCTTGACGGCGGACGGGACGAACTCGGAGACGTCGCCGCCGAGCGAGGCGATTTCGCGCACGAGGCTGGAGGAGACGAAGCCGTATTCCTGGGCCGCGGCGATGAACACGGTCTCGATGTCGGGCGCGAGCCGGCGGTTCATGCCCGAGAGCTGCACCTCGAACTCGAAATCCGACACCGCCCGCAATCCGCGCAGGATCGCGCCGGCACCGCACGCGCGCGCATGATCCACCAGCAGTGCATTGAACGAACACACCTCGATGTTCGAATAATCGGCGAACGCGCCTCGGGCCATTTCGACACGCTCCCCGAGCGGGAAGAAAGGCTGCTTGCCGGGATTCTCGGCGACCGAGATGACGACCCGATGGAACATCCGGCTGGCGCGTTCGGCGACGTCGACATGACCATTGGTCACGGGATCGAACGTGCCAGGGTAGACAGCGGTCACATCCACGTCCGGCCCTCCTCTTTGCCCGAACCAAGCTTGCCGGATGCGCTCACTACCCGCAATCGACGACTTGACGCCACCGATCCGGCAGTCAACAGTAACCTTCCGGCTTCCCCCGGATCGGAGTACCGATGAGCCAGCTTGCGGCAACCCTGCTGCCCACGGGTCTGTTCGCCCTCGGCGCCCTTGCCCTGGTCGGCGTCTCCCATGCCAGCCTGCGACTGTTCGTCCTGCGACCCCGGCGCCGGGATCGGGGCCGGAACCGCGAGCGCGGGCTGCTGCGGGAACCGGCGCAGTCGCTGCGGCGCCGCCTCGAGGTGGTCAATCACCGCATGACCGGCGCGGCAATCGGGGCGGCTCTGGCACTGTTCCTCTGGACGGCGCTGTACCCCGCGGCAATCACCGCGGTCGAGGGCATCCGGGACACGGTGATCTTTGCCGCGGCCGGGGTGATAGCGCTCGGCTGGTTCGCCCGCGAGCTGGTGCGGTTGTGGCCGGAACGCATCGCCCTGAGGCGGGCAATCGATGCACAGACCCAGACGGCACAGTCGCTCAACCTGTTGATGCGGCAGAAATACTGGGTCTTCCACGATGTGCACATCGGACATCACCGGATCAACCACCTGGTGATCGGACCTCGCGGCGTGTTCTGTGTCGAGACCTTCTGGCGGCGTGTCCGTGGGCGCCTGAGCTGGCGGGGACGGCAGCCGTCACCGAAGGCCCGGGCCGTCTTCGACGGCGACCGTCTGCGTTTCCCCGGCCGGGACGAAACCGACACGTTCGAGGAAGTGGAGATGCAGGCCGAGTGGCTCGGCAGCTGGCTGCCCGATCGGGCCGGCGAACGCGAGGAGAACGTGCCTACCTACGCAGCGCTCGCCCTGCCCGGCTGGCAGGTCACCTCGACCCACTGGAAACGGATGATCGTGTTCAATCCCGCGACGCCCAACATGCTGATCCAGGGCGCGCCGGAGGGCCCCAGCCTGGACACCACCACCACCCGGGCGCTGCTCGAACAGCTCAAGCGCCATGCCACCGAGTTCACCGATGTCCGTCTCCGCAACCAGGAGACGCCGATGAGTGCGCTGCAGCGCATCGCGGCGCGGCTGTTCCGGAAGCGCCGCTGATCCTGTCGACGATCCGTCCGCCTCAGACGGCTCCACGCAACCACTCGCGCAGTCGCGCGACCGGGCTGTCGTCGGGCACCGGATGCGTCAATCGCAGATGGAAGGCGCCCACCTCGTCGAGCGGTGCCTGCATCAGCGATACCAGCGTGCCGGCCGCCAGAAAATCGTCGATCAGGTGGCGCCACCCCAGCGCCACCCCCTGGCCGGCGAGCGCGGACTGCAGCAGCGCCGGATAGCTGTTGACGCGGACCGGCCGGCGCGGCGCACCCATCTCGATGCCGAACCGGCGCAGCCATTCATCCCAGCCCATCCAGTCGGGGTGGTCGTCGTCCAGCACCAGCAGGGTTTCGGCGACCAGATCCGCCGGACGCCGTGGCGGTTCGCGCCCGCGCAGGTATTCGGGACTGCACACCGGCATCACTTCCTCCGTGAACAGCGGCGTGACCAGTTCACCTTCCGGCGGCCGGCGCGTGTATTCGATCAGCAGGTCGACATCCCCGCTCATGCGCTCGAAGCCCTCGTCCGAGGCCAGCACCCGGATCTCGAGCTCGGGCTCGGCCCGGCGGAAGCCGGTCAGCCGGGGCATCAACCACAACGAGGCGACGGCGTTGGTGGCGCCGACGGTGATGGGGCCGCCTTCCCGGCCCAGCGCCACTTCCGCGGTCCCGCGCGCGAGCTGCAGCAGGGCGGCGTTGACGGTATCGAAGTAGCGCTCGCCGATCGGGGTCAGCCGCACGCCGCGATCACCACGCACGAACAGGGTGATGCCGAGCCGCTGTTCCAGGTTGCGGATCTGCCGGCTCACGGCGCCCTGGGTGACACTCAGCTCGGCCGCCGCACGGGTGAAGCTGCCGAGCCTCGCCGCGGTCTCGAAGGCGCGCAGGGCGTGCAGGGGTGGCAGGGGATGCGGGCGTTCAGACATGAATCAGAATCATGAGTAAGGTGCAAAAAAATCCATTGTTTGGCTGATTCTACACCCTATAGATTACCCAGAGTCATATTGCCGATCGGACCACGGGAGATAACCAGCATGGCCGACGTCACCACCCAGGCCCGAACATCAGCACCCGCGGACGCGCTCGAGCACGTCCTCGCCGACATCGAGCACGCCTCCGGGCTGCCGAACGACACCTATACCGACCCGGAGTTCTTTCGCATCGAGCGCGAACGCATCTTCACGCCGACCTGGGCGGCACTGGGGTTCGCCAGCGACCTGCCCGAACGCGGCGATGTCAGGCCGACGCAGTTGATGGGCCTGCCGCTGATCATGCTGCGCGATCCGCACGACCGGATCCGCGTCTATCACAACGTCTGCAGCCACCGCGGCCGGCGACTGGTCGATGCACCCTGCCGGGTCGAGGGCGGCCTGCGTTGCCCGTACCACTCCTGGTTCTACGGCCTCGACGGACAGCTTCGCGGCACGCCCCACATCGGCGGCGCCGGATGCCACACGGTGGAGGGATTCGACAAGGCCCGCCACGGCCTGCGCGAGGTGCGCTCGGCGGTCTGGTGCGACATCGTGTTCGTCAACCTGTCGGGCAGCGCACCGGCGTTCGAGGAATACATTGCACCGGTGATGCAGCGCTGGCAGGCGTTCTGGGGCGAGACCGGCCCCGACGAGCTCGTGCCGGCCGGGGTGGACGGGCGCCTCACGCTCCCGGTCGAATCGAACTGGAAGCTCGCGGTCGAGAACTACTGCGAGTCGTACCACCTGCCGTGGGTGCACCCCGGCCTCAACAGCTACTCGCGGCTCGAGGACCATTACATTGTCACCGATGACGAGACCGAGGCCTTCGCGGGCCAGGGCACCCGCGTCTACAATCTGGCCGAGGTCGCCGGCATCCGGCTGCCGAAACTGTCGCAGTGGCCGGCCGAGCGCGAGCGCGAGGCCGAGTACCTGGCACTCTATCCGAATGCGCTGCTCGGCCTGCAGGCCGACCATTTCTTCTGCGTGCTGCTCGAACCGGTCAGCGAACACCAGACACTGGAACACCTGCGCCTGCTCTATGTCGGCGATGCGGCCACCGACGACGAAAGCGAACCGGCGCGCGAGGCCCAGCTGGCGGCCTGGAAGACGGTGTTCGAGGAAGACGTGACCATGGTCGAGGGCATGCAGCAGGGACGCCATTCACCCGCGTATCACGGCGGCGTATTCTCCCCCGTGCAGGACATACCCACGCATCACTTCCACCGCTGGGTGGCGCGGCGGCTGCAACCGGCGGCCGTCGCCTGAGGAGGGCCGAACGACGATGGCCGTCACCGCGAACAAGGCAACCGGGTACTGGTCCAGCCTGATCGGCGACCGCTGGGTCGGCGGTGAGCAGCGGCTGCCGGTGGAGGATCCGGGCAGCGGCGAGATCATCGGCGAGGTGGCGCTGGCCGACCGGGCCACGGTGGACGCGGCGGTACGGGCGGCCCATGACTGCCACCGCCGCCGCGCGCTGACCGCGCCGCGGCCGGCCGAGCGCCTCGCCCTGATGTTCCGCATCGCCGACGAGATCCGGCGCGTGACCGACGAGGGCGCCGAGCTTCTGTGCCGCGAATCGGGCAAGCCGCTGGCCGATGCGCGTGGCGAGTTCGAGGAGGCCGCGCGCTACTTCGAATACTACGGCGGCATGGCCGACAAGATCGAGGGCCGCTCGATCCCGCTGGGCGACGACTACATCGACTGGACCGTGCGCGAGCCGCACGGTGTCTCGGCGCAGATCGTGCCCTGGAACTTCCCGGTGGGCATCGCCGCCCGCTCGCTGGCACCCGCCCTGGCGACGGGCAATGCCGTGGTGATGAAATCACCCGAGCTCGCGCCCGCGGCCATGACCCTGCTGGCCCATGCCTGCCGGGAGGCCGGCGCGCCCGACGGGGCGATCAACCTGGTCTGCGGTTACGGCGAAGAGGCGGGCGCCGCGCTCGTCGAGCATCCGCTGGTCGACCAGATCGTGTTCACCGGCTCGATACCGACCGGCCGCGCCATCGGCCGCGCCGCCGCCGAGCGTATCGTGCCCTGCGTGCTGGAGCTCGGCGGCAAGTCGGCCGCCATCGTCCACGCCGATGCCGATCTCGATACCGTGCTGGCCAGTGTCCGCAGCGGCATCTTCTTCAACGCAGGTCAGGTCTGCTCGGCGATGGCCCGGGTGCTGGTCCACGAATCGATCCACGACGAACTGCTCGAACGAACGGTCGAGCTGGCCGAGGGTCTGCACGTCGGACACGGCCTGGAGCCGGACACCGAACTGACGCCATTGATCTCGGCCGGACAACTCGAACGGGTGACGCACATGTGTCAGGCCGGGCTCGCCGAGGGCGCCCGGGCCGCCACCGGCGGCGAACGCATCGACCGCGCCGGTCACTTCATGCAGCCGACCGTGTTCACCGATGTGCGTCCGGACATGTCCATCGCCCGCGACGAGATCTTCGGACCGGCAATCTCGCTGATGAAGTTCCGCGACACCGCCGAAGCGGTGGAAATCGCCAACGGCACCGACTACGGCCTGGTCGCCGGCGTCTTCACCCGTGACCTCGACCGCGCCCTGCGTACCGCACAGCAGCTGGCTGCCGGCCAGGTGTTCGTCAATGAATGGTTCGCCGGCGGCGTCGAGACGCCGTTCGGCGGCATCGCCCGCTCCGGCCACGGCCGCGAGAAGGGACTGGAAGCGCTGGACAACTACCTGCGCACCCGCAACATCGCGATCCGGTTGGGCCACTGACTGCGCCTGCCGCGGTATCTTCCGGCACAATGGCACGCCGGCACCTCCTGCAGCGAGTCGTCGGCCGGAGCGGCATGCCATCCTGATACCCCGGCTATCCGGAACACCGAAAGCACCGAATACACCGAAGGCACCGAAGAGACAGGGAATACAGGATAGAATCGATCCACGGACACGAACCGATCAGGCAGGAATCCTGGCACCATTATCCGGGGCTCCCGACAACATGCGCATTACCCTTTCGGTGTATTCGGTGCTTTCGGTGTTCCCCTTCGCCGATACTTCACTCGTGATCCGCGACACAATGGGATGACGACCCTGCCGAAACCTACGGGGATCCGCCCATGCACCTGATCGACGCCGACACCGTTCATCACCTGCTCGACTATCCGGGACTGATCGAGGCCCTGGCCGAGGCCCATCGTGGCGGCAGACCGCTGATCGAGCGTTGCCTGCTGCAGGCCGAGGACTCCGAGAGCCACCGCGGCGAAAGCTTCCTCGTGCTGCCCGCCTGGCTGCCCGGACGCAGCATGGGCGTGAAGATGGCGACGGTCATGCCGCACAACGGCAAGCGCAATCGCGGCCTGCCCACCATCCACGCGATGTATGTGCTGTTCGATGGCGAGACCGGCGAACCACTGACGGTCATCGACGGCACCGCCCTGACGCTGCGCAAGACCGCGGCGGATTCGGGACTCGGCTGTCGCCTGCTCGCGCGCGAGGATGCCGGCACACTGCTGATGGTCGGCGCCGGCGCGCTGGCACCGCACCTGATCACGGCCCATCGCACGGCACGCCCGTCGCTGGATCGGGTGCTGGTCTGGAATCGCACGGCGGAGAACCGCGACAAGCTGATCGAGCTGCTGCACGCCGAGGACATCGAGGCCGAACCGGTGGACAAGCTGGCCGACGCCGTGCCCCGAGCCGACGTGATCAGCTGCGCCACCGGGAGCATGGAACCGCTGATCCGGGGCGAGTGGCTGCAGGCGGGTGCCCACCTCGACCTGGTCGGCTCCTACAACGCGAGCATGCGCGAGAGCGACGACGAGTGCGTGCGCCGCGCCAGCCTGTTCGTGGATTACCGGGGCAGCACGGTCGAGGCCGCCGGCGACCTGGTGCAGCCGATCACCGACGAGGTGATCGACGCCGACGATATCGAGGCCGACCTGTTCGAGTTGTGCAACGGCACGCACAAGGGACGTCGCGACGACGAGGAAATCACGCTTTACAAGAACGGCGGCGGCGGCCATCTCGACCTGTTCACGGCCGAGTACCTGCACGAGCGCCACCGCCCCGCAGGGGAAGATGACGACACATGACCGACGGCCCCTATCGTCATCTGTTCCGGCCGCTGGAACTGCGACACCGGACCCTGAAGAACCGGCTGACCTTCGGCGCCCACACGGCGAACATGGCCGAGAACGGACTGCCGAGCGAGCGGCATCGCGGCTATTACGAGGAGCGTGCCCGCGGCGGTGCGGCCATGATCGTGACCGAACCGATGCCGGTGCATCCGGCGGCGGTGCTCACCGCGCGCAACTTCCGCCCCTGCAACGACGCGGTCATCCCGCACTTCCGGCGCATTACCGAAGCCGTCAGGCAGCACGACACCGTCATCCTGCAGCAGCTCTACCATGTCGGCGAGCACGGCGACGCCGACAACTCGTTCCATGCCAACTGGTCCCCCTCAGGCATGCCCTCGTTCCACGATTCCGATGGCAGTCACGCCATGACCGGGGCCGAGATCGCCGAAACGATCCGGTGCTTCGAGGATGCCGCCTGGCGGGCACATGAATCGGGTTTCGACGGAGTCGAACTGTTCGCCACCTACCATGCCCTGATCGACCAGTTCTGGACCCCGTGGTCGAACCGCCGCGACGATCGCTGGGGCGGCTCGTTCGAGAATCGCATGCGCTTCTCGGCGACCCTGCTCGACCGCATCAGAAAACGCTGCGGGGATGATTTCATCGTCGGCCTCGCCGTCAACATGCATCCCGATGTCGAGGTCTCGCTGTCGGTGGAAGCGATGCAGGAAATCGTCGCCTGGCACGACGAGCGCGCACTGATGGATTACGTGACCTGCGGTACGGGCTCCTACTTCGACTTTTATCCGCTGATGCCGACCGTGCTCTACGAGGAAAAGCTCGGCGCGCCCTTCGCCGAGGCGCTCAAGCAGGTCACCCGCCACGCGAAGGTGCAGTGCGAAAGCCACGTGCGCACGCCCGAGAATGCCAACACCATTCTCGGCGCCGGCCAGGCCGATCTCGTCTCCATCGTGCGCGGCCAGATCGCCGACCCGCACCTGGCCAGCAAGGCGCGCGAAGGGCGCGACGGCGAGATCCGCACCTGCCTGTCGTGCAACCAGATGTGCTGGGGTCGGCGCTACCGCGACTACTGGATTTCCTGCCTGGTCAATCCTTCCGCCGGTCGCGAGTTCGAGTGGGGCGGAGATCGTTTCGAGCCCGCCGCGAAGCCGCGCCGGATCCTGGTGGTCGGCGGCGGACCGGCCGGGCTGGAAGCGGCCCGGGTTGCCGCCGAGCGCGGGCACACGGTGACCCTTGCCGAGGCGGGCCCGGAGCTCGGGGGCCGCTTCCGCCTCGCGGGCCTGCAACCGCGCCGCGGCCAGATCGTCGACCTGATCGGCTGGTGGACCCGCGAGCTGGAGC
>CAYZHJ010000106.1:0-9591 GCA_964478305.1 uncultured Ectothiorhodospiraceae bacterium | reverse complement strand
AGGCCCAACAATGCGGGTGTGTTCAATGTTGGGCCTCCTTCGTCGGCCCAACCTACACCCTGTCCACGGACCCTTTCTACGCCGCCTTTTCCATGTCGCTGGAGTAGCGGCCCCGGGTCGCCTCGCTGTTCAGGCGCGCGCGGTGGTACAGCGCCTGCTGGGCGGCCTCGGTGTTGCCGGGGTCGCCGCGCCAGGCCTGCATGACCGGCTCCTGCAGCGCACGGGCATAGGAAAAGCCCAGGCGCCAGGGATGCGGACCCATTCGGTTCATCGCGTCGAGATGCTCGGTCGCCTGCACCGGCGTCTGGCCGCCGGAGAGGAACACGATGCCCGGCAATGCGGCCGGCACGTACTCGCGCGCCAGCGACACGGTCTCCTCGGCGACCTGCTGCACGTCCGCCTGCTCGGGACAGGCCTTGCCCGAGATGACCATGCTGGCCTTGAGCAGCGTGCCCTCGAGCACAACGCCCTGGCGATGGAGCTGCGAGAACAGGTGATACCAGGTCTCGGCGGTTGCCGCCCGGCATTCCTCGATGGAGTGATCGCCGTCGATCAGCACCTCCGGCTCGACGATCGGGACGAGGCCGACTTCCTGACACAGGCCGGCGTAACGCGCCAGCGCATGCGCGTTGGCCTCGAGACAGGCCAGCGAGGGCATTCCCGGCCCGATGGCAAGCACCGCACGCCACTTGGCGAAGCGTGCACCCAGCTCGTGATACTCCTCGAGGCGTTCGCGCAGGCCGTCCAGACCTTCCGTGACCTTCTCGCCCTCGTGTCCTGCCAGCGCCTTGGCGCCCCTGTCCACCTTGATGCCGGGCACGATGCCCTTGCCGGCGAGCAGCTGCGGCAGCGGTGTGCCGTCCTCGGCACTCTGGCGGATGGTCTCGTCGAACAGGATGACCCCGCTCAGGAACTGCTCGACCCCCGGGGTGGTGAACAGCAGACGGCGATAGGCCAGCCTGTTCTCCTCGGTGTTCTCGACATCGATGCTCGCCAGGCGCTTGGCGATGGTGGGATTGCTCTCGTCGGCGGCCAGCAGTCCGCGGCCGGGCTCGACCAGCGCGTTGGCGATCGAGATCAGGTCATTGCTGCTCATTGGATGCTTCCCGTGAATGGCGGTCGGATCGCGCCGGGATGCGGCGCCGTGGCGGCTGAATTATACCAATGTGCCGACAACGACCGCCATCGGCAGCAGCGGCTCAGGACTGCGCCTCGTGCCAGGGACGCGCGTCGGCGAGACGGGCGCACAACTCGTCCTCGCCCAGGGCGATCAGGAAATCGTGTCCGGCAGCGGCCGTATCGGCCTCCAGCGGCGTGCTGAAGACCTCGATCGAGCCGGCACGGCTGAACAGCAGCGTGATCTCGCCGTAGGAGGCACGGCCGAGCACGACCGTCCATTCGACTCCGCCGGTATCGTGGAATCGGCGCACAGGTTCTCCCCGCCGCGGGCGCGGCTCCCATCCTACAAGACCGCGGCCATCTGCTCGACCAGCCAGTCGATCTCCTCGGCGGTGATGGTCAGCGGCGGGGCCAGCCGCATGACCTGGCGCTTGGTCTCCTTGCTCAGGATGCCGCGGCGCAGCAGGGCCTCGCAGACCGGCCGCGCCGGGCCGCCCGCCTCGTCCAGCTCGATACCGACCAGCAGGCCGCGTCCGCGGACCTCCACCACCCTGTCGCTGTCGATCCGCTTCAGCCCCGCCATCAGGCGCTCGCCCTGTTCGCGCGCCCGCAGCGGCAGGTCCTCGTCGACGATCACGTCCAGCGCCGCCTCCGCGACCGCACAGGCCAGCGGATTGCCGCCGAAGGTGCTGCCGTGATCCCCGGGTCCGATCACGTCCATGACCGACCGCGAGGCCAGTGCGGCCGACACCGGCAGCACGCCTCCGCCGAGTGCCTTGCCCACGGTCATCACGTCGGGCGTCGCCTCCGGCTCGTGCTCGTGGCAGAACATCCGGCCCGTGCGGCCGAGACCGGTCTGGATCTCGTCGACGATCATCAGTACGCCGTGCTCGTCGCAGAGGCGCCGGACCTCGCGCAGGTAGCCCGCCGGCGGCACGATGATGCCGCCCTCGCCCTGGATCGGCTCCAGCAGCACGGCGACGGTCTCCGGCGTGATCGCCGCGGCCAGCGCCGCCGCATCGCCGAAGGGGACATGATCGAACCCGGGCGCCACCGGCCCGAAATCGTGATGGTAGTGTGCGTCCGACGACAGGCTCACGCCGACCAGCGTACGGCCGTGGAAATTGCGGTCGCAGCAGACGATGCGGGCCTGGTCGCGCGTCACGCCGCGCCGTTCATAACCCCACTTGCGGGCGATCTTGATCGCGGTCTCGACCGCCTCCGCGCCGGTATTCATCGGCAGCGCGACTTCCATCCCGGCGAGATTGCACAGGCGCTCCAGGAAACGGCCCAGGCGGTCGTGGTGGAAGGCGCGCGAGGTCAGCGTCAGGCGCGCGCACTGCTCGGCAACCGCCTGCATGATGCGCGGATGCCGGTGCCCCTGGTTGACCGCCGAATAGGCCGCGAGGCAATCGAGATAGCGCCGGCCGTCGACATCCTCGACCCAGCAGCCCTCGCCGCGTGCCAGCACCACCGGCAGCGGATCGTAGTTGTGCGCCCCGAATCGCTCGGTCAGCTCGATGATCTCGCGCTGGCGCGCGCTCGGCGTCTGCTCTTCCATCACTGCGCTCATTGTTCTGCCACCCTTGCCAGGATCCGTTCACCGAAGAGGCTCGCGACCAGTTCCACCGCCAGTCTCGCGGTGCGGTTCTGCTCGTCGAGCGCGGGATTGACCTCGACCACGTCCAGCGATCCCGGCAGTCCGCTGTCGTGGATCATCTCCATGCAGAGCTGGGCCTCGCGGTAATCCGGCCCGCCGGGCACCGGCGTACCGACGCCCGGTGCGATGCCCGGATCGACGAAATCCAGGTCGAAGCTCACGTGCAGGTGACCGCCGATGCGCTCGATCCGCTCGAGCACGCGCTGCATGACGGCGCGCATGCCGAGCTCGTCGATGCTGCGCATGTCGTGGATCGTGACCCCGCTCTCGAGGACGGTCCGGCGCTCCACGGTGTCGACCGAGCGCACTCCGACCTGGAAAACATGTGCCGGATCGAGCACGGGACGGGCATGCCCCAGGGACAGCAGCTCGGCGGGGCCGTCGCCGCACAGCGTGGCCACCGGCATGCCGTGCAGATTGCCCGACGGAGTGGTCGCCGCCGTGTTGAAGTCCGCGTGCGCGTCCAGCCACAGGATCGACAGCGGCATCTCGCGGTCCGCACAGTGCCGGGCGACCGCCATGATCGAGCCGATGGCGACCGAATGATCGCCGCCCAGCACGATCGGGCACTCGTCCGCGGCGAGTGCGCCATGAACCGCGTCGCGGATGGTACGGGTCCAGGCCGCGACCTCGTCCAGGTGCCGGTAGCCGTCGATGGCGGCACCTTCGGGATTCCCCGGCCCCGACAGGTTGCCGCCGTCGCGCACGCGGTGACCGAGCCCGTGCAGCCGTCGGACCAGGCCGGCGATGCGCAGTGCGTCCGGCCCCAGGCTCGTGCCCCGCAACCCGGCGCCGGCATCGCAGGGCGCGCCGACCAGCGCCAGCGGACGGCCTGTCTCCGGTCCGCCGGTATCCGCGCGTGGCGCAATGTTCACCGCTGCATTCATGTACCGATTTCCGCGATCATTGTCTCGATGGCCCAAGCATGGCACCCGGGCCGGCAAATGTGCTGGCAAGTTGCCGTGGCGGCGGCGCAGACTCTGCGGTACGTTGCGGCAGCGACCGCAGTTTCTGCGACGGGTAGCCGGGGGGCTGGTGTCACGGCCGCAGATGACGCTAAATGGAGACATGGAAAAAAAGCTTCGACTCGACCGCATCGACGTGCAGATCCTGGCCACGCTCCAGGCCGAGGCCCGGATCACGAACAACGATCTCGCCGAACGAGTACACCTGTCCCCGTCATCCTGCCTGCAGCGGGTGCGCAAGCTGGAGCAGGCGGGTGTGCTGCGCTCCTACCATGCGCGCATCGACCTGCAGCGGGTGTGCCGCAGCGTCACCGTGATCGCCGAGGTCCAGCTCAACAATCACGAAAAGGAGGATTTCCAGCGCTTTGAGCATGCCGTGGCGGAGGTCCCGGAGGCGACCGAGTGCCTGAAGGTCAGCGGCACCTTCGATTACATCGTGCGCTTCGTCTGCCCCGACATGGCCCGGTACCACGCCCTGACCGAACAACTCCTCGACACCGGCCGCGGCATCGCCCACCTCTCGAGCCACGTCGTCCTCGCCCATTGCAAGCAGAGCGACGGCTTCCCGCTTGAGCCTCTACTGCAGCCGCCGGAGGAGGATTGAACGAAAAGAGGAACCACGAATGGACACGAATATGGGCGCGTCAATGTATCCGGCGTGTCGGAGCTGCGCTGTTAGCTGATCCACTGCATCACGGAAGTGAAAAGAACCACGGATGAACACAGATAAACACGGATGAGTCCACGACGGCATTACAGCCATGAGAGCTGCGCGAACGGTTGAGTGCGTTACAGCGCAGCTCCGACAACCTTGATGCTGCAACGCGGCATTTTCTGTGTTCATCCATGGTTTCACCAATCTGCGCCGGATGTACCGGCGCGTTTTCAGCGCCAGCTCTGGCGCGCGTAACGCCCTGACGTGCCAATAAATTCGTGTTCATTCGTGTTCATTCGTGGTTCTTTTCTGCTGCGTGCCCTCGGCAGAATTGTCGCCGTCACCCGGATTGGCGGCCTCTTCGGCCGGGCGGTGTCGCAGCGGGCCGCGGCGAACCAGGCGGGTGAGGCGGCGCCAGGTCCACCAGAGGGGACCGGAGAGGGCATACAGGGCGAAGCCGGAGAAGATGACCTTGGGCGGGTCGATCGAGGTGAACACGAACAGCAGCACCACCGCCACGAGCGCGATGAACGGCACCCTGCGCCCGGAACCGAACTCCTTGAACGAATAGTAGGGAATGTTCGACACCATCAGCAGGCCGGTCGCGATCGTGACCGCGAACGCCAGGATCATCAGGTCGCGGCCGGAAATGCCGAGATCGCGCGAGAACCACACCATGCCGACCATGACCACCGCGGCCGACGGGCTGGCCAGCCCCTGGAAGAAGCGCTTGTCGGTCTTGCCGATCTGGGTGTTGAAGCGCGCCAGCCGCAGTCCGGTACAGGCGACATAGAGGAAGGCGGCGAGCCAGCCGAGCTGGCTCCAGCCCGCGGCAAGCTCGCCGACGTGGTACAGCGACCATTCGTAGACGATCAGGGCCGGCGCCACGCCGAACGAGACCATGTCGGAGAGGCTGTCGTACTCGGCGCCGAAATCGCTCTGGGTATTGGTCATGCGCGCCACGCGGCCGTCCATGCCGTCGAGCACCATGGCGACGACGATGGCGATCGCCGCGGCCGAGAACTGGCCCTTCTGCGCGGCAATGATGGCGTAGAAGCCGGCGAACAGGGCCGCCGTGGTGAACAGGTTGGGAAGCAGGTAGATGCCGCGGCGCGGCTTGTGGTCCGGATTCGTGGTCACATGACACTCCGGTTGGCAGCGGACCGGTCGAGGATCTTCACGACCCCGGTTCGGCCATGGAATACGGGCATGCCGCTGCGCGTGCAGCAGGTCTCAATTCGAGTGAACCAGCTCGCAGACAACCCGGGTACCGGCCTCCACTCTGTCCCCCGATTGTAACGCAGGGATGCTGTCGGCCGGCACATGGATCGCCACCTGCCGCCCCCAGCCGGCGAGACCGCGCCGCTGTCCCTGCCCCACGCGCTCGCCCGGCTGCACCCGCCAGTCCAGTGGTCCGGGAATGAGGGGAGAGCGTCCGACGGCGAAGACGATGTCGTCGCCCTCGTCCGTATGCAGGTGCACGGCCATGCGATAGCCCTGGTCGCGACCGGGCATCTCGGGACCGCCCCACATGTTCACGACCCGGCCCTCGGCCGGGCTGCGCAGGATGGTCGGCGCCAGCGGCGACTGCCGGATACGGGCCACCAGCGCGGTCCGGTCGAGGAAGGGATCGTGCTCCTGCTCGATCCCGATCACGTAGCCATCCACCGGGCTGACGACACCGAGCGGGTGGGACTCGATCATCCGTTCCGGATCACGCCCCAGAAGATGGATCGCGGCGGCCAGCAACACGCCCAGCACGGCGAGCGGCCAGGAACCGCCGACGACCGCGCCCAGCGCGAGCAGGATCGCCAGCGCGAAGGGCAGACGGAATATGGTGATCAGCCGCATGACCGCCTGCCCTGTATCGCTAGCGGATCAGTTCTTCGACTTGTCGACGATTCTCGAGGATGCGATCCAGGGCATCATCGAGCGCAACCGGTCGCCGACCTGCGTGATCTCGTGCTCGTCGGCCAGCCGGCGATTCGCCTTGAGTACCGGCGCACCGGCCTGGTTCTCGAGGATGAACTCGCGCGCGAACTCGCCGTTCTGGATCTCGTCGAGGATGCGTCGCATTTCCGCCTTCGCCTCGTCGTCGATGACCCGGGGACCGCGCGTGAAACCGCCGTACTCGGCCGTGTTCGAGATCGAGTAGTTCATGTTCGCCAGCCCGCCCTCGTACAGCAGGTCGACGATCAGCTTGGTCTCGTGCAGGCATTCGAAATAGGCCATCTCGGGCGCATAACCCGCCTCGACCAGTGTCTCGTAGCCCTTCTGGATGAGCGAGCCCAGGCCGCCGACCAGCACCACCTGCTCGCCGAACAGGTCGGTTTCGGTCTCTTCGCGGAAGCTGGTCTCGATGATGCCGGCGCGCCCGCCGCCGTTGGCGATGGCGTAGGCCAGCGCGACATCGCGAGCCTGGCCGGAGGCATCCTGGCTGATCGCGATCAGGCTCGGAACGCCGCCGCCCTGGACATAGGTCGAACGCACGAGATGGCCGGGTCCCTTGGGCGCGATCATGATCACGTCCAGGTCCTCGCGCGGCTCGATCTGGCCGTAGTGGATATTGAAGCCATGGGCAAAGCCGAGTGCCGCGCCCTGCTTCATGTTCGGCGCGATCTGCTCGTCGTAGATCCGCTTCTGGTGTTCGTCGGGGGCAAGCATCATGACCACGTCGGCATCGGCAACGGCCTGCTCGATCGGCGCGACCTCGAGACCGGCGTCCTTCGCCTTCTTCTCCGAGGCCGAGCCGGGCCGCAGGCCGACGGTAACCCGGACCCCGGAATCGTTCAGGTTGTTGGCGTGCGCATGGCCCTGCGAGCCATAGCCGATCACGGCCACCTTGCGCTTCTGGATCAGGGACAAGTCACCGTCTTTGTCGTAATAGACATTCATTGTTTCGATTCTCCGTCGTCGTTTCGGTAATGCGAAAGGAAACTCATCGCGATTCCCGCGGTTCTGTCGATTCGGTCAAGCGATGGTCCGGCATGAAGAATGAAAGAACAGGAACACCGAATACACTGAAGGCACCGAAACAGAAGAGCCCGGGCAATCGTCGGCCGCGTATCGGGCCTGCAACGCCGGAATCCGGCGATACACATTGCAGTTTCGGTGTCTTCGGTGCATTCGGTGCCTTCGGTGTTCCTCATTCATTTCCGGTTCCGGGGTCACCCCCCACCCCGGGCAGTGCCGGGCCAAAAAATCGAGCCGCCTTGCCGGCGGCCCGCCGTCGGTGCGCTGATCGCACCGGAATGTCAGTACCGCAATACCTTCTCGCCGCGGGCGATGCCGGTGGCGCCGGAGCGCACGACCTCGAGGATGACGTGATCGCCCAGCGCCCCCATGAAGGCGTCGATCTTCGCGCCGTCGCCGGTCATCTGGATGATGTAGGTCTTGTCCGTGACATCGACGATGTTGCCGCGGAAGATCTCCACCAGGCTGCGGATTTCCTGGCGTGTCGCGCCCTCGGCGCGCACCTTGATCAGCAGCATCTCCCGCTCCACGTGGCTCGACTCGGTCAGATCGCTCAGGCGCACCACGTCCACCAGCTTGTTCAGCTGCTTGGTGATCTGCTCGATGATCTCGTCGGTGCCGCTGGTCACGATGGTCATGCGCGACAGCGACCGGTCGTTGGTCGGTGCCACGGTGACCGACTCGATGTTGTAGCCGCGCGCGGAGAACAGCCCGGATACGCGCGAAAGCGCGCCCGACTCGTTCTCCAGCAGGAGCGAGATGATGTGTCTCATGTGGCTGGGCCTTGTTCCGTTTCGGTCCTGTTGTGCGCCCGATACCGCCGGAGCGCGGTTCCTCAGGCGAGCTCGCGCTCCGAGGCGAGATGCATCTCGTGATGCCCCTTGCCCTGGGCGATCATCGGATAGACGTTCTCGGTCTGGTCCGTGATGAAGTCCAGGAAGGTCACACAGCCACGCTCCTGCAGGGCCTCGCGCAACGCGTCCTCAACTTCGGATGTATGCTCGACACGCTTGCCCTTGTGGCCGTAGCTCTCGGCCAGCGCGACGAAATCCGGCAGGGCGTCGACGTACGAGTGCGAGTAGCGCTTGGAGTAGAAGAACTCCTGCCACTGGCGCACCATGCCCATGTAGCGGTTGTTCAGGTTGACGACAACGACCGGCAGGTCGTACTGCTTCATCGTCGACAGTTCCTGGATGCACATCTGGATACTCGCCTCGCCGGTCACGCAGACCACGGTGGCGTCGGGATGCGCCAGCTTGGCGCCCATGGCCGCCGGCAGGCCGAAGCCCATCGTTCCGAGCCCCCCCGAGTTGATCCAGCGTCGCGGGTGATCGAACTTGTAGAACTGCGCCGCCCACATCTGGTGCTGGCCGACGTCGGAGGTGACGTAGGTCTCGCGATCCTTCGTCAGCTCGTAGAGTTTCTCGATCACGTATTGCGGCTTGATCAGCTCGCTCTCGCGGTCGAAGGCGAGACAATCGGTCGCGGCCCAGCGCCTGATCTGGCCCCACCAGGTCTCGATCGCCGCCGGATCGGGACGGCGGTCGCTCGCGCGCAGCACGTTGATCGTGTCGCGCAGCACGTGCTTCACGTCGCCGACGATCGGCACGTCGACGTGCACCGTCTTCGAGATCGAGGACGGATCCACGTCAACATGGATGATGCGCGCGTGCGGGCAGAACTGGGACACGTCACCGGTCACCCGGTCGTCGAAACGCGCTCCGATGGCCAGCAGCACGTCGCACTCGTGCATCGCCATGTTGGCTTCGTAGGTCCCGTGCATGCCCAGCATGCCGACGAACTGGGGATCGGTGCCCGGATAGGCGCCGAGGCCCATCAGGGTATTGGTGATCGGGAAGCCCAGCTCGTGCGTCAGCTCGGTCAGTTCCTCCGACGCGTCGCTCAGGACCACGCCGCCGCCCGTGTAGATCATCGGCCGGGTGGCCGACAGCAGCAGGTCCACCGCCTTGCGGATCTGCCCCGGATGCCCCTTGACCGTCGGGTTGTACGAGCGCATCGAGATCTGCTCGGGATACTCGAACGGCACCGTGACGCCGGGGGTGGTCACGTCCTTGGGAATGTCGACCAGCACCGGCCCCGGCCGCCCCGAGGTGGCGATGTAGAACGCCTTGCGCATGGTCTCGGCCAGGTCCTCCAGCCGCTTGACCAGGAAGTTGTGCTTGACGCAGGGGCGCGTGATGCCGACCGCGTCGCACTCC